>JBEGPG010000105.1:0-2692 GCA_041181585.1 Actinomycetota bacterium | reverse complement strand
TGATTCCAACGAACATGGTGATTGCGGTCATGCCCATCCAGGTCATGGTGATCTGGGCATTCTTGACTTTCGGCTCACGGAAGGCCGGAACACCGTTAGCAATGGCTTCAACACCGGTAAGCGCTGCCGAACCGGAAGCGAAGGCTCGCAGCAACAAGAAGATAAGTAGGAACGGAGTCGCCTGAAGTTGCTGTTCTACGTGTACCTGATAGCCCGCAGAAGGTGCGGTTAGGTCTTCACCAAGAATGAACATGCGGTACAAGCCGGTTCCCAACATCACGAGAACGCTGGCAATAAACAAATAAGTCGGAACCGCAAATGCGAAACCAGATTCGCGAACACCACGAAGGTTGATGGCCATTAGGAACAGGATGAAACCAACGGCGATTTCAACACGCCATGGGTCGAGAGCGGGGAAAGCCGAGATTAGGTTGTCGGTGCCCGATGCGATGGAAACCGCAACGGTCATCACGTAGTCGATCAGCAAGGCGCTGGCCACAATTAGCGCGGCCTTCTCGCCGATATTCTTCTGGGCAACCTCGTAATCACCACCACCGGACGGGTAAGCCTTGATTACCTTGCGGTAGCTCAAGATGATGATGGTGAGCAGCATCACAACCACCGACGCAATGATCGGGGTAAAGGTCAGGGTAGAAACGCCACCGACAGCACCTAGGGTCAGGATCATCAGGAGTTCCTGAGGGCCATACGCCACGGATGAAAGTGGGTCGCTTGAGAAGATTGGTAGTGCGATGGTCTTGGGGAGCAGTTCACCCTCTAGCTTCTTAGTTGAAAGCTTCCGACCGAGGAAAAGTCTCTTTGTTTTTGAATCTCTTTCGATTTCATTCACAAAGAGATACTTTACTCCTTGCGCTTACGACTTCCGAGACGGAAGGTGGAGAGGAAACCCAGAGCCAGGAAGCCACCGGCGGCCCAGGCCGAGAACTTGGTGCCCTCCGTGAAACCCTCTCCGGCGGCCTGAACAATCTCATCGGCGGCCGCCGCGGGCACCTGCTGCTTCACGAGCGCGTCTTTGAGTTGCGGAATGGCGGCGCCCGCACTGTCGACCACGATCTTGGAGATCTGGGTGGCCTGCTTGGTCTCAACATTTAGATCAGCCAAACGAGACTCGATTGAGGTCTGGGTTCCCGTGAACAACATGGTTCCCAGAACTGCAATGCCAAGCGCCGAACCTACCTGGCGAGCGGTGCTCTGGGTGCCCGAACCCTGACCGGCCTTCTCGTAAGGAACATCGACCATGATCACACCGGTTAGCTGAGCGGTAGCTAGACCAACACCGATTCCGTAGACCAGCAAGCTTGGGGCAACCGAGATCCAACCGGCGTCGGTGTTAGCAAACAGGGCAACGGTGCAAACCGCAACCAGTTCCAGAAGGACACCGAGGCGAACCACGGTGGCGGCTTCAACCTTGCCGCTCATGGCACCCGCTGCACCCGAGGCCAGGAAGGAACCGCCAGCGAGGAAGAGCAAGACCAAACCAGATTCAATTGGAGTCAGGTTCAATACGTTTTGAAGCCACAGCGGAATCGCGAATAGCAGACCGAACTCACCCATGGAGATGATTAGGGCCGCGATGGTTCCATTGCGGAACGAGGAAATGTGGAAGAGATTTAGATCTAGGAGCACGTTCTTGTGAGCCTTGTCGCGGGCACGCTCCCAGAAGTAGAAGAGCACGAAGGTGACCAGCGAGATGCCTAGCGAAACCGGAATGATCGAGATGCCATCGGTTGGCCACTTGAAGTCACCGAGTTGGAAGGCATTGTCAGTCTGTTCCCACCAGCCGTAGATGCGACCTTCAATGAGGCCAAACACCAGAGTCAAGAACATCACGATAGAAATTAGTGCACCGACGATGTCGAGGCCACCTTCTCGGTGTTCTTGCTTAGATTCGGCAACCCAGTAGAGCAAGCCGGCAATCACAATCAATCCGATTGGGAGGTTTACGTTGAAGGCAAGGCGCCATCCGTCGTCGCCGAACGAAGTGGCTAGCCAGCCGCCGAGTACCGGGCCAAGGGCAACCATGCCACCGATGGTGGCTCCCCAAACTGCAAAGGCGATTCCTCGCTCCTTGCCTTGGAAGTTGGCGTTCACCAGCGACAGGGTAGTTGGAAGAACCATCGAACCACCGATTCCCTGGACCACGCGGGCGGCAATCATCGAGGTGGCATCGGTTGAAGTACCGGCCCAAATCGAACTGGCCACGAAGATTGCGATACCGAGAACCAGTACCAACTTGCGACCAAAGCGGTCGGCGAGCGACCCCCAAACCAGCAACAGCGAAGCGAAAACCAGCACATAGCTTTCCTGCACCCACTGCACTTCGGTTGAGGTGAGCTTTAGAGCGTCGATGATGCTCGGGAAGATGGTGTTTACGATGGTGCCGTCGATGATGACTAGCGAGATACCCATCGCGATGAAGACAAGGCCGATCCAACGGTTACGTACAGCGGTCATTATTACCCCTTTAGCGAAATCTATTTGAGTCTAGTCGGGCGGGCGTATGCTGAAGATAGACCTACTAAAAAGAAGGAGGCGCTCATGCTAAAGCTAGATGGCTGCAACTGCGGCGGCTGCAACTGCGGCAAGTAGTTCTTCTACAAACCACTGGCGAGGAGCGCACTGCACGAAAGTGCTAGGAGCACTCCCGCCAGTTGTATTTTGGCGATCTTTT
>JBEGPG010000104.1:0-31967 GCA_041181585.1 Actinomycetota bacterium | reverse complement strand
GACACTGGTGTTTGGGGCGGTCTTTCTGAAGATGAGCGCAAGTCGCTAAAGCGTAAGTACGCACGCGCTCGTCGCGCTAGCTAAGCGGTATTTCAACAACAACTTTTGTTCCGCCTTCTTTTGGCGAGAACCAGTTTATGCTTCCACGTAATTCACCCTCGATTAGGGTTTTCACAATACTCGTGCCAAGGCCTTCCTGAAGCTTTCCTTCTGGGAGGCCATTGCCGTTGTCGGAGATGGTGACGGTGAGTTTCTTGCCCTTGCGTTCGGCGTTGATGTGAACCACGCCCGAGCGTTCGGCAAGTCCGTGTTCAACCGCGTTGGTTACCAGCTCGGTGATCGAAACCGCGAGACTGGTGGCTTTCTCGCTTGCGAGAGCTCCGAACTTGCCATCAATGATGGTGTTTACTGTGGTGCCGGCAGAGGCGTTTACTTCGGTGGTTAGCTTGAGTACTCGGTCGAAGACTTCGTCGAAGTTCACATCTTGGGTGAGGCCGGCGGCGAGGGTGTCGTGAACCAGGGCGATTGCGGCAACGCGGCGCATGGCTTGGTCGAGTGCTTCCTTTACTTCTTCAGAATCTGATCGCCTGGATTGGATTCTGAGAAGGCTGGCAACGGTTTGAAGGTTGTTCTTAACTCTGTGGTGGATCTCGCGAATCGTGGCGTCTTTGGTGATGAGTTCGCGCTCTTGGCGTCTTAGTTCGGAGATGTCGCGGCAGAGCACGATGGCGCCGGTTCTCACGTTCTTCTTTTTGAGGGGAACTGCTCTGAGGCTCAGGGTCATTGTTGTTGTCTGAGCATCTGCACGCCAGGGTGCTTTGCCGTTGAGGACCACTGCGAGGTCTTCGTCTGAGCGGAGTTCTTTGCCTAGGGTCTTTTCAACGGCGGCCTGAAGATTAAGACCTACTAGTTCTCCGGCCACACCGAAGCGGTTGAAGGCGCTGAGCGCGTTTGGGCTGGCGAAGGTGACGGTGTCTTCGTCGTCGAGGATTACCAGACCGTCGTTGGCTCGAGGTGCTCCACGGGTGGATCCGGTGGTGTTCTGGAAGTCTGGGTAGGTGCCCTCTTCGATCATGTCGAGAAGTTCGTTACCGACCTGTCGGAAGTGGATGCGCTGCTTGGTTGGTTCACGAACCTCACTCAGGTTGGTGTGAACGGTCACCACTGCGATTGGGTTGGAAAAGTCGTTGACGTTGGCTTTCAGACGGCGACGAACCGGAACCGCACGGATTCGCATGGAGATGCCGTCGTAGATATCCGGAACTGCGAGGTCTTGGTGAACACCTTTGGTGAAGGCCTTATTGACCTGGTTGCCCCAGAGCTTGGAAGGGTTCTCCCCCACGATGTCGCGATAGAAGATGGTTCCTGCGCTTGATGGGCGAGCGTGAGAAACGGCGATGAAGTTCTTTTCGTCTTTGCTTTGCACCCAGAGCACGAGGTCACAGTTGACCAGGTCGGCAACCATCTGCCAGTCACCAATGAGCAGATTCAGCCACTCAACATCGGCGTTCGGTAATTTGCCGTGTTTCGAGATCAGCTGGCTGAGGGTGGACACAATAGAAGTTTATTTGCGAGATCGGCAATTGCGGTTCTTGATGGAGATTTCCTACGACTTAGAGCAAGCGGGAGGTGCTCCGATTCTGCCAGCTGCAGCGATGGGTAGTCTTCGGGAATATGGGCCGTGGGTGTCTCTTTGGTGAGGCGTTTCAGGGCGTCGATGTATTTGGCATTTCTGGTTGAGAAGTTGAGGATAATTTCCCGCTGTTTTTGTAATTCGTCTAATTCGGCAAAGTTTTGGAGGTAGCGATGAAGAGAAAGTGGCGATTGCTTGAGGATGACGAACAGAAGGTCGGTCGATTCGATGCAAACCCTGGTGATTCCGTTTCGCGGGGTTGAGGACTCTGGGTTGGTGAGATTGGGTTCGAGACTGGAGGCTAGGTCAATGATTATGAAGTCATTTAGCGTCTTGGCTTGATTGATCAGTTGGGTGATTGAGTCTGGTGTGAGTTCGGGCCAGCGGTTCGCGGCGGGAAGGCCTGGCAGCAGTTTGTAGCGGGTTCTGCGGTGTTTGATGGTGATGCTGAGCCGGTCTAGTTGCGTTCGGTCGAATCGCCCCTGGCGAATCAGTCTCGCTATGGCCGGTAAGCCTGGTGTTGGTTCGGTGACGCCGTGGAGTTGCGTGAGCGACGGTGAATGGGTGTCGGCGTCGATGAGGAGAACCTGATGGCCAAGGCTCGCTAGCTCATAGGTGAGGTTGAGTGCGATGGTGGTCTTGCCGGTGGAGCCGTGTGGACCCCAAATTGCAATAACCCTGCAGAAACTATCCAAGGCCGTTTTCTTAGGTTTAGGTTTTTCGGTTGGGGTGTCGGTGACGGTCATCGATATGTTTCGTGAAGAATCAGTGCGATTTTGTAATTCGAATCGATCACGGCGAGGGTTGACTCAAGGTATTCGGATTTGATTCGAAGTTCAACGGAACTTCTGGTCTGGGCAAGGTCGGTTTTGGTTTCGATTGCCGTGACTATGGCCTCGAAGCAAACCGGTTCGGGTGCCGTGTTTTCGGCGCTCGAGTTGAGGGTTGCCCAAACGTCGACGCGATCCCCGACCTGAATTGCAACAGGTGTTTGTGGCAGATTGTTGAGCCGAATCGGAATTAGTTGGTTCGGTTGATCAGTGAGTGCGTGCTTTGGAATCAATTCGCCTGCGTGAACCGAGTGATTCAGAGTCAGTTGGGGTTTGAAGGTTTGAAGATACAGTTCGGGCAATGCGCGCTTGGGAAGTGTAATCGTGGTCAGGGCATCCTGTGAAAGTACGGTGCCTTCTGAGAGATTTTGCTTGGCCACCAACACGTTTACCGTTTGTGGTTGGTTTAGCAAGGTTACGGCTAGTGCTGCTGTGACGATTGCCGTTGCAGTGCCGAGGGCAATGACCGGCAATTGTTTCCAAGTTGGCTTGGCGAGCTTGAAGTCCATCAATTGTCACCAGCGTGTATTTCGAGCCAAGCTAGACGGTCGATGGCAATTGCAATGACTTCGGCGGTGGATTCGAACAGTAATAGACCGTGCAGCACGCTGATAACTCTCCCCTTTCGAATCTGTTGGCCATCACCATGCATTGCATAGCGGGCAAAGCGGCCGATTAGGGAATCGGCAAGGAAATCGCTGGAATCTTGTAATTCGGAATCGGTTGCCTGCTCCTTTGAAAAACTCAGTTTGACCACGCTGATTGAGCGATGTGGCTGGAAGCGCCAGATCGCTTGACCACTCACCAGACCGCAAATGAAGTCGCGGCCAAATAGCGGTCGATCGATGCTGAGCCGGTTTCCGGCTACCGATGTGGTGAGGCGCTCGATACCGAAGGCTGGCCGCTGCTTGGCCTGCTCAAGCACGCTGTCGAAGTGGGTTTCAAGGTCTTCAAAAAGTAGGTCTAGGTTCATGCAGCAATTATTTGGCAACTGCGATTTGTGTTTAAAAAGTTATCCACAGCCTCGATTGTCGATTCCCCATCACCTTGCAATTCGGTCTTAGTTTTTTGCAAAAGAAAGGAATCTGGGGATGACGCAAGTCAAAACTATGGGGGAAACCAAGCCGATAACGGTGGACGCATCCAGGGAATTGGAATTCATTGCACCGGCGGTGATCGAAGTGATTGAAGGAGCTAGAAGCGTGACCCAACTGGGCGGTTTAATAAACGAAGACGTGTATCAGATGCTTCGAAAGAAGGCGATTGAGTTTGCTAATCGCAGGCGAGCAAAGGGGCTAAGAGCGGCCGAGTTTCCATCGGTGATGGTGACCGACATTCATCAGGAATCATGCCGTGAGGGTTTGATTGACTCGATCGTGTTAGTTCGAATCAAGAATCGCACCAGGGCAATGACGGTTCGATTGGAACAGCGGGTTGGTCGCTGGTTGGCGACCGCCATCACCGTTCTTTAGCGCTTGAAGAAACTCGAACCCGGGGCGTGGCCGCCGTCGTTCTTGTTGTGATCTACGTGCTCGTGAGTGACCTCGGTGGCACCGTCTTCGTTTGGCGCGCTGTAGGTCAGATCTTCTTCAACCGGAGCCTGCTCTACCTGAACCTCTAGGTTGAACAGGTACATCACCGACTCTTCGCGAATTGCACCGGTCATCTGCTGGAACATCACGTAACCCTCGCGCTGGTATTCAACCAGAGGGTCGCGCTGTGCCATGGCACGAAGACCAATGCCTTCCTTGAGGTAGTCCATCTCGTACAGGTGCTCGCGCCACTTGCGGTCGACCACCGAGAGCACCACGCGGCGCTCAAGTTCGCGCATGTTGTCTTCGCCAAGCGATTCTGCGCGCTTGGCATATGCCAGGCGGGCGTCGCTAATGAGCTCGTTAGCGAGGAACTTCTTGGTTAGGCGGGCACGGGTGCCAGCCTCGGCCAAAACCTCGGAGATCTCGAGACCCACTGGGTAGATCGCCTTGAGGTCGCGCCACAGCGCTTCTAGGTTCCAGTCGGCTGCCGAATCTCCGGCGTGCTGGTTAACCACGGTTTCAATGACATCGACAAGGAAGGCATCAACGCGGTCGGTGATGTTGTCACCTTCCAAAATCTGGCGGCGATCCGAGTAGATTGCTTCACGCTGGCGAGAGAGAACATCGTCGTACTTCAGAACATTCTTACGGATTTCCGCGTTACGGGCCTCAAGCTGCGACTGGGCGCTGGCGATGGCACGCGAGACCAACTTCGACTCGATTGCGGTTTCGTCCGGAACATCGGCGCGGTTCATCATGGCAGCCGCTGCGTTCGAGTTGAAGGCTCGCATTAAGTCGTCGGTAAGCGATAGGTAGAAGCGTGATTCACCAGGGTCACCCTGACGACCGGCGCGACCACGCAGCTGGTTGTCGATGCGGCGCGACTCGTGACGCTCGGTACCAAGAACGTAAAGGCCGCCGACGGCTAGTACTTCTTCGGCCTCCTTGGCAACGGCTTCCTTCACTTCGGCGAAGGTGGCATCCCACTGCTTCTGGTATTCCTCGGCGTTGGTCTCTGGATCCAGACCCTTGGCCGCGAGCGCTTCCACGGTAAGGAACTCTGCGTTTCCACCGAGCATGATGTCGGTACCACGACCGGCCATGTTGGTGGCCACGGTTACTGCGCCTAGGCGACCGGCCTGAGCAACGATGTGAGCTTCGCGAGCGTGGTTCTTGGCGTTTAGCACCTCGTGGCGAACTCCACGCTTGGCAAGAAGCTTTGAGAGGTACTCGCTCTTCTCAACCGAGTTAGTTCCAACCAACACCGGCTGCTTGGTGGCATGGCGTGCCGCGATGTCTTCAACCACCATGTTGAACTTGACCTCTTCGTTCTTGAAGATGAGGTCTGGCTGATCCTGACGGATCATTGGCTTGTTGGTAGGGATTGGAATCACACCGAGTTTGTAGGTGCTCATGAATTCGGCGGCCTCGGTCTCGGCAGTACCGGTCATACCAGCAAGCTTCGAGTAGCTGCGGAAGTAGTTCTGCAGGGTGATGGTTGCCAAGGTCTGGTTCTCGGCCTTAACCTCCACACCTTCCTTGGCTTCAATCGCCTGGTGCATGCCCTCGTTGTAGCGACGACCGGCCAAGATACGACCGGTGTGCTCGTCGACGATTAGAACTTCACCGTTCATGATCACGTAGTCCTTGTCCTTGCGGAACAGGGCCTTAGCGCGAATTGCGTTGTTTAGGAACGAGATCAGCGGTGTGTTGGCCGACTCGTAAAGGTTGTCGATACCGAGGTAGTCTTCAACCTTTTCGATACCTGGCTCGAGAATACCGATGGTGCGCTTCTTCTCGTCTACCTCGTAATCGATGACCGGCTCAAGTTTCTCGGCAATCTTGGCGAACTCGTTGAACCAACGGTTTACGTCTCCAGAAGCCGGACCCGAGATAATGAGCGGGGTGCGGGCCTCGTCGATCAGAATCGAGTCGACCTCGTCGATGATTGCGTAGTAGTGGCCGCGCTGAACCAGTTCACCCTGGTGGTGAGCCATGTTGTCGCGAAGGAAGTCGAAGCCGAATTCGTTGTTGGTTCCATAGGTGATATCTGCGAGGTACTGTTCGCGGCGTTCCTGTGGGTCCTGGTTGGAGATGATGCAGCCAGTGGTCATGCCAAGTGCACGGAACACGCGGCCCATGAGTTCACTCTGGTAGCTCGCCAAAAAGTCGTTTACGGTAACCACGTGCACGCCGCGACCAGCGATTGCGTTCAGATAGGCAGGCAGCGTAGCCACCAAGGTCTTACCTTCACCGGTTCGCATCTCGGCGATGTTACCCATGTGCAGAGCGGCTCCACCCATGATCTGAACGTCGAAGTGGCGCATTCCGAGTGTACGGCTGGCTGCTTCACGGACCGCAGCAAAGGCTTCAGGGAGAAGGTCATCTAGAGACTCACCGCCGGCAAATCGCTCACGTAGAGCTGCGGTCTCACCACGGAGTTGTTCATCGGTGAGTGCCTTGAAGTCTTCTTCAAGGGCATTTACAGCGACGACGTGGTTGCGAAGCTTGGCCAAGACACGACCCTCGCCCGCACGCAGCAACTTGTTAATCAACGATGCCAAAACGACTCCAACCTAACGGGTTAATCTAGGTCAATCTTACCCGTGCCGGCTGGACGTTGGCTGTGACTAGACCAGCGAGATAACCCCGTAATTCCAGCCCTTGCGACGGTATGCGACGCTTGGTTTTCCGTTCTCGGAGTCCACGAATAGGTAGAAATCGTGACCCAGTAGTTCCATGTTTGAAATCGCGTCGTCGGCACTCATGGTCTCCGCGTGGAATTCCTTTCGGCGGATCACCACTGGAGACTCCCCAAAGTCTGGTGTCTCGGCGGCAGCCTCACTTGGGTGAAGTAACGACAGGTCGGCGGGTGTTACGTCGAGCCCAGCAAATTCGGTAGCGCTGAGTTCCGAGGCACCGACCGAACCGTGGTGGCCGTGGTGAGGCTTCTTGCGGTCATTGGCGCGGCGTAGACGCTCGGAAAGCTTGCCCCATGCCACATCAAAGGCAGCGAATTTATCTTGTGCGTGTGCCTCGGCGCGAATGATTTGGCCCGATGCGAAGACGGTGAGCTCTACCTGGTCTTCTGGGCCGGCATTGCGCGAGTGATCGTGGCGGGTGACCTTGATTGCGAGTTCTGTAACTCTATGCAGCAGATGGTCGACTTTTTCGGCCCGATCCGAGACGTAGTCGCGGAAGCGGTCTGAGACGGTTAGGTTTTTTGCGGAAATTCGAAGTTCCATGATGTTCCTCCATCTGCAGGCTAGCTGTGCCTGTGATGTCAAGTTACACCTTTTTAGCTTCCGTTTCTGCAAATGTGAGAAATCCGTGTACAGAATGCCCGGCCTTTTGCAAGGTACTTGCCGCCTCGAGCAGAGTAGCGCCGGTGGTTACCACGTCATCGATAAGCAAGACGCTTAGATTGCCTGCCGGAGCAGACATGGAGCCGAGTTGATTCGATGTTCTGGCAGCGGGCGCCAGTTTGCTCTGATCCTTAGTCTTTCGATTTCGGGTAAGCAGGTTGCGCCACGTAAGCCCAGGTACTGAGGCGGAAAGTTCTCGTGCAAGTAGCTCGGCCGGATTGAACCCACGTTCAAGCATGGACTCGCGATTGCTTGGTATGGGCACTAAAAGGCTGGGGACACTTGGGAACGATGCCAGTAGCGGACGCATTCGTGCGGCTAGCACCGATGCCAGCGCGCTCTCACCCAACTCCTTAAAGGAGCGAAGAATGAGCTTGGCCGCTTCTGAGTATTCATCTGCAGCAAACCCGATAAGGTCTCGCCGTATTACCAACCTTGGTGAGAACCCGACCAAGCCGGCGCAGTTGGCACATAGGCGCTGGGATGGTTCCCCGCAGTAAAGGCAGCGAATGGGCAGTATCGCGCGCAAGAGAATTGACATTGCTACAGCCTGCAAGCAGCGGATGGCGCTCTTGCTTAAACGCTAGAAATTGTGAATAACTACTGACCACCGAGGCGAATAGTCTTCACCTTTGAATCAATTCGTTGCCAGCCAAAAGACTTGGCTATGTATAGATCTTGCAGTTCATCCAGTAAGTACTGGCCGCCACTCAAGGTACTCACCACAGTCTTTCCAGAAGTGGTTAGTCGGCCCTTGGTAGAGTCGCCGCCGACCATGATTTCAACCACATTCTGGATGCCCTGTTCGTCGATGGTCAGGGTGGTTAGGGTCGAGTTTGAAGACCAGCTGATTGACTCAATTCTCAATCCAATAGTTCCTAGGAACCATTCCGCTCCGAATCCGGTCACTTTACGATTCTTGTCGCGAATGATTGGGAACAGTGACACCCGGGCGCGCATGGAATTTCCGTGAAGCACGGCTAGACGCGAGCCTTCCGGGCTCACCAGAATCTGGCGAATTACACTTCTAGAGCCAACTGGATTCGCAAGCTCCACCGATTCCCCCGAAATCGAGAGCACACGAATGGTGGCTCCTGGCTTGGAGGTAGCTGTCCAGATGTTGTTGAATGCATCCACGGTTGGGGCAACGAGACCAGCTCGTGAATCTACGAGCAGGCTATCTGCGCCGAGTAGGCCAAGGTCATAGGCAAACACGGCGTTGTTTCCCAGTAGTGCCAGGCGGGACTCATCGGCGGTTAGAGCAAAATCGATCGCATTCTGCTTCTGCACGTAGCTTTCGGTTTCGGCTATTGGTAATAGGTTGTTTCCGTCGATGTGGGCAATTCCCTTTGGAGTAAGCGCCAACGGCAAATTGTCATTCAAGTCTGGGAACCCAGATGAACCCACCGGGATGTCTTGCACTGCTCGCTCAATTGAGATGCTCACCTGACTCAGCCCATTCACGGCACCGAGCGTGGCCTGCAGTTGAGACCTCAGGTAAGGGCGCTTCCAAGTAGGAATCTTCAAAGCCGAGGCGTTGAAATCGATGGAAGCGATTCCCGCATTCACAGTTACCGAGTTGATGTTTAGCTTGGTGCCACTTGGGAAGATGTTTTGAACGGCAGGCTCCAACCAATCGCTCGGACCGGCAATCATTGCATTGGTCAATCGGGTGGCTAGCGAAGCCTTGGTTGGGAACCAGCGAATTTCCGGGACCAGATAGGCGAACGACCGGTCCCAGAAATAGACCGGTACCGCCTGGAACAGAACCTGGAAGTTGGGGCGAAGCAGCGTGGTCAAATCCGGTGCCGACGAGATGCGCCACTCACCATTTTCCTGAAGCAGGCGGAAATCCAAATCGCGACTGGCACCGGGAGTCGCTTCATAGGTGCCATCGGAATTGACCTTCGCATCGAAGAACACGCGCATCCGGACCTTGGTTCCGGTGTTCGAAATGATCTGGGTTTGGCCGTTTTGGATCAAGGTCTCGGTACTTGGCTGCCACTTCGCCGAGAACTTCATGGTCAAGAACTCTCTCGCCACCGCGTAGTCGTTCTGCGGTCCGTTTCCGGCGAATAAGAATTCGGTGAGGATTTCCTGTTGGGTGTCGCCAGAGGTTGGTCCCTGTGGCGAATAGTAGAGCGACTCATTCTTGTCTTTGGACACAATTTCCGGGCCGATTTCGTTGGTCAAGACCATCGGCAATCGAGCACAAGATGCCAGCACGAGGGCGGCCATGGACAGCACAAGGAGTTTGACAAGTCGCTTCATCAGATCGACTTCCTTTGGCTCAGGGTTTCGCCGAGCGGGAGTGGCGATTCGGTAAAGATCATGTCCTTGCGCTTTGGCAGGGTGATTCGGAAGGTTGTACCCTGATTTGGCTTCGAGGTAACCTGCAACCAGCCGTTGTGAAGGTGGGTGTCTTCGAGCGAAATCGCAAGACCCAGACCGGTGCCTCCGGTGGTTCGCTTGCGAGAAGGGTCTCCGCGCCAGAATCGGTCGAACACGCGATCCATCTGGGCTCGGGTCATGCCTACTCCGAAGTCGGTAACCGATACCGCTACCGCGTTCTTTGACTGACCCAACTCAATCACAATTGGTTTTCCGGCCCCGTGTTCGATAGCGTTCGAAACCAGATTGCGAAGCACTCGCTCGATTCTGCGGCGATCGATATCCGCCTCGACGGTCTGCTTCGGAAGCTTGACTTTGAGTTCGCATCCGAGGGTTTCGGCCAACGGCTCAAGACCTCCCGCAACGGCCTCGACGAGGCTGGAGAGGTTGGTTGCCTCTAGCTCGGCAACCACTGCGTGGGCGTCGTATCGCGAAATCTCCAGTAGGTCATTGAGTAGCGACTCGAATCTGGCTACCTGAGAAACCAGGCGGTTAAGTGAAAGTTTTGCACGGTCATCCAGCTCATCGCTTCTGGCCTCGAGCATTTCCGCAGAGAGCTTGATGGTGGTCAGTGGAGTGCGCAACTCGTGGGAAACGTCAGACACGAAGCGTTGCTGCATCTTGCTCAGTTTGCTGAGCTCGCCAATTTGGGCTTCTAGGCTCGAGGCCATCTTGTTGAACGACCTGGCCAGGGTTGCCACCACGTCTTGACCGCGCTCCGGAAGTCTCTTGTCTAGGTCGCCCTGAGCTAGCGCTTCGGCTACCTCGGCCGCATTGGCAACCGGAGCCACGATACGACCGGTAACGAAGTAGGCAACAATTCCGAGCAGCAAAATCATGATCACACCGCCGAAGGCCAGTGTGCTCTGCATGAAGTCGAGGGTCTTTTGTGCGTCGGTGATGTCGTAGACGAGATAGAGCTCGTACTGGCCCGCAACCGGAATCGTAATTCGCGAACCAACGATTACCGTTGGCTGCTCCACGCCACCAACAATGAGATTCACAGAACGATAGACCAGTCGGTTTTCGGTCTGAGCCACCTTGGTACGCAGTGATGCCGGAATGTCATAGTCGTTCAGGCTGGTCGAGATTGGTGACTGTAGGAACTGGTCGGTGGCTTGGTTGGGTGTTCGCAGCAAAGCGACTCGTCTGGAACCATTGGCGGATGTTTGTTCGAGGTTTGGAACTACGGAGTTCACTAGGGTTTGCAAGCCAACCACGTCGGTGGTGCCAGATGCGCTAAAGGTGCTTTGCACCTCTGCCGAGGCTCTCTTAGACTCCTGCAAAATTTGCTCGATGCGGGTCTGGAAAAGACCGTTTCCAATCGAGTAGGAAAGGAAGCCACCTACCGCAATTAGAGCAACGAGACTGAATCCAACGGTTAGCGAGACGAATCTAAATTGCATCGAACGCCGGAAGGCGCCGATGAGCGGACCAAAGATTCGCGAGATCAATTAGGAAACTAGAACTGTCCGGCCTTGTAGCCAACACCGCGTTCGGTAACCACGATCTTCGGGTTGTCCGGGTCGTCTTCGATCTTCGAACGAAGACGCTGCACGTGAACGTTCACGAGGCGGGTGTCGGCGTCGTAGTGGTAACCCCAAACCTTCTTTAGTAGATCCTCACGCTTGAACACCTGCTTTGGCGCTTCAGCCAAGGTCTGTAGCAAGTTGAACTCGAGCGGTGTGAGCGGCACTCGAACGCCGTCACGTCGAACTTCGTGACCCATGACGTCGATGACCAGCGGGCCGAGAATAAGCTCGGTGGCTTCTGGTTCACGCATTGGTCGAAGACGTGCCTCGATTCGAGCCTGTAGCACCTTGAACGAAGGCATTGGCTTGAAGATGTAATCGTCGGCTCCAGCCTGCAAGCCTTCGACGACATGCTCATCTTCGGTTCTGGCGGTCAACATGATGATTGGCACACCACTGGTTGAGCGAATTTCCTCACAAACCTCGATGCCGTTCTTGCCAGGAATCATTAGGTCTAGCAGAACTAGATCGGGGTTGAAATCTTTGAAAGCCAGAAGGGCGTTGTTACCGTCGGTAACACCCACGGCGTCGTAGCCGGCAGATTCCAGCGCGAAGCAAAGCTCCTGGTTGAGTGCCAGTTCGTCTTCTACAACAAGTACCTTGTGAACCATCGGTAACTCCTAGTAACGGTAGTGGTCTACTTTGTAAGGTCCCTCAACTGGAACGCCGATGTAGCGAGCCTGCGACGGAGTAAGTTGAGTCAATTCCACACCAAGTGCAGCTAGATGTAAACGAGCAACCTTTTCGTCAAGCGCCTTAGGAAGCACGTAAACACCCAGCGGGTAGTTCTCACGCTTGGTGTAAAGCTCAATCTGAGCCAGAACCTGGTTGGCGAACGAGTTGCTCATCACGAAACTTGGGTGACCGGTTGCGTTTCCAAGGTTCATCAATCGACCCTCGGAGAGAACTAGAACCGAGCGACCGTTTGAGAGGCGCCATTCGTGAACCTGGGGCTTGATCTCGATCTTCTGAGTGCCGGCTAGCTTGGAAAGCCCGTCCATGTCGATTTCGTTGTCGAAGTGACCAACGTTGGCAATGATGGCGAGGTGCTTCATGCGCTGGATGTGCTCAGGGCGAATCACGCCGTGGTTTCCTGTGGCTGTAATGAAGATGTCGGCGGTCTCTACAACCGACTCCAGGGTTGCAACCTGGTAGCCATCCATGGCTGCCTGTAGTGCGCAAATCGGGTCAACTTCACTCACGATCACGCGAGCTCCCTGGCCCGCCATAGCCTCGGCGGCACCCTTACCAACATCACCGTAGCCAGCGACGAAAACGGTCTTGCCGCCAATGAGCACGTCGGTAGCACGGTTGATGCCATCCGGTAGCGAGTGACGAATACCGTACTTGTTGTCGAACTTCGACTTGGTGACCGAGTCGTTCACGTTGATGCCTGGGAACAGTAGCTGGCCGTCCTGGAATAGTTCGTAAAGTCGGTGAACACCGGTGGTGGTCTCTTCGGTAACACCGATTATTTCCTCAGCGATGCGGGTGAAGCGGTCCTTGCTGATTGCCAGCGAACCGCGTAGCAGTTCAAGGATCACGCCGAACTCGTGCGAGTCGTCGGCACCCTTAGCCGGAACCGAACCGGCTAGCTCATACTCGCGGCCCTTGTGAACCAGAAGAGTGGCATCTCCGCCGTCGTCGAGGATTAGGTTTGGGCCGATGTAGTCGGCACCTTCGGTGCTGGCTTCCGCAGTCCAGTCGAAGATGCGGTCGGTGCACCACCAGTACTCTTCTAGGCTCTCACCCTTCCAGGCAAAGACTGGAACACCGGTTGGTGACTCTACGGTTCCCTTACCCACTACTACAGCCGCGGCTGCGTCGTCCTGGGTTGAAAAGATGTTGCACGAAGCCCAACGAACCTGTGCGCCTAGGGCAACCAGGGTCTCGATCAGCACAGCGGTTTGAACGGTCATGTGAAGTGACCCGGCAATGCGAGCGCCCTTGAGCGGCAGGCTGGCACCGAATTCTTCGCGAAGACTCATGAGACCAGGCATCTCGTTTTCAGCGAGACGAATCTGGTGGCGGCCAGCGGTTGCCAGATTTAGGTCGGCAACGCGGAATTCAAAGGCGGTCTTTTGCATAGGTATAAGTTTACCCGCAGTAAACTCACCAACATGAGTGCATTTCGGTCACATCGCGAGCGCCACGGGCGGCCTCCACGCGGCTCGATGTTAGCCGGTGCCGATGCCAAAAGCGCTCTGGGATTCTTCGAAACGGTGGTTGCTCAGACCTGCGAATTCTTGGTCAATTCTTGGCCGAACGAGCTAAGCAACTTGCACTGGCGAGTAGCCGATGCTCCACCGATCGTTTCGACTTCCGGCGAGGTTGCCAGATACAGCGTGAATCGCGAGAAGTTTCGGGTAACGATCTATCGAATTCCGATCGAGCGGCTCACTCATGCCAGACGAACCGACCGCTTGGACGAGCGATTTCACATTGAGCAGTTCGTGTTCCAAGCGGTGGCGGAACTCATTGGCAAAGAACCCGGTGATCTCATCCCAGATCGGTTCAAGCCCTAGCGCACCGAGATCTTGAGCTTGCCACCGACACTTACGTAGTCAAGCACCGGAACCACGGACACTCCGCCCGAGATGTCGACTACCTGGCTGACCGAAACCGCTTGGTCGGAGCTGATTGAATAGGCACGACCAGGCGAGAGTGTGATCGAGGTGTTTGAGTTGGCCGGCACAGTGTATGCCTGGCCCGAAATGAGCACCTTGGCAGGCTTGGCGTTTGAGTTCACAACCGACAGCTTGCTGATGGCGTTGGATGCCGTGCTGAATCCGGCGTCCAGCTTCGAAGGTGAAACCGAGACGGCCCATGCGAAGTCTTGATTGTTGCCAGACAGGCGGCTGAAACGAGCCGCCGCCAGCACCGGCTGATCAGCCTCGATGTGAATCGAGTAGTTTCCATCGCTCAGGTCGGTTAGGTCGAAATCTTTGGTGGTTCCAGCCGAAACTGTGCCTTGAATGACCGTTCCAAAGTTGGTTCCGTCGGCGCCTTGAACCTGAGCGGTGAACGTTGCCGACTTATCGCCGGGAGCCACAACGCGCAGAATCGGTCGAAGATCGGTCAGGTTTTCATCGGCGACAGCAAGCGACTCTAGCTTCACCGAGTTTCGGAGGTAGAAGCCAGGGATATCGCAAACCTGGTTCGGCTGACCTAACTGCCCAACCAGGTCCAAACCTCCGGGGGTCAAACCGCGAACTGTCTTTTGTTGAAGCCACATTCCGAGTAGCGAACCTCGTACCGAAACCTTGATTGCGAACGTAGCGGTCTTAGGAGCGAACGACGCAATCGGCAAAATCGTCGACTGCTTCGCTGGAACCGAAATACCGCTGAGACCGGTGCCTTCAACCAAACCGCTTGGGCCGATCACGTCCAGGCTCACCGTGGCATCGACCTTGCTTGGATTGGCCATGACCAGAAGAGCCTCACGCCCAACACTGTTGTCACCAGCCACGAACCAGGCCTCATTGGAACCGGCTTCGCAATTGGCAACCGATAGGCCGAAGGCTTGCTTCAAGTTAGCCGATTGAGACTGGATCGCGTTGAAATTCTTAGACCCGGTGGTCTTGCCGAGAATCGCCTGCATTCCCGTGGCAAAGGACGAACTAGCGACTCCACTGTCGAAACTCTGGATCGTGGTGCTTCCAGCCGGAGTGAACTGACCAAGTGTTACCCCGGATGCTCCACCGTTTACCAACGTTGGGCCTGGGCAAATCAGCTGCGGCTGCTTGGCCGAAACATCTACCATGAGTGGCTTCACAACTTCACCGATGTGCCAAGTGGGGAAAGTTCCGTAAAGCACCCCTAAGGTGCCGGCCGAGGCCACAAAGGCAAGCGCGAGAATGCGTCTAAACATCTAGATCACTCTCACTTTGATCGATAAATATTTCGGAGTCTCGAGCCTTTTGGACTCTAGGGCGAGATGGAATCGCGAGTAATAGGAATCCGAGGAGGGCAGCCAACTGGGCAGACTTGGTGATCGACCAAGGACTGTGTTCACTCGCTGGTAGGTCTGCCGAGGAGACCCCGATTACGCGCCAAAGCTCTCCAAATGGAGTGAGACCCGCGCTTTCCAGTTGGTCGGAAGATTCGAGTGCCGCTACCAGATTGGCATTTTCACGAGTGTTCGAAACCAGGATGTAGCCGATCTGGTTTTCACGAAGGGCGTTGCCTACCGGAACGCCGTTGGCAGAAGCCAGGTTTCCTACAATTCCAGCCAACTCCAAATACTTTCCCGTCTTGGACTCCGACGCCTGAGCGAATCGGTAGGCGAGGTTGGAATCTTCAAGATGGGTTCCGCCAATTGGCGACCATTGAACTCGGAATTCGTCCCCGTTCGAATCCACGGTAAGTAGCTGCAGGTCGGTTCCCTGTTCGGCTTGCTTTTGGAGAAGTAGTGGAACCACCGAGCCATCGCTAGGCAAGGCCTGCATCGACTGGTTGACCGCAAGCCAAGCTAGCGGACTGCTAGCAAGCAGCAGTGCCGTAGCCGTGACTACCTTGATGGTTTTGCGCGATAGCTCGGAAAGCGCGTGTACGGCTAGAGCCACCACGCCTAGACCAACCACGGCAGCCAAGGCGTGCCCGCTGTTTCGAACCACGTTTAAGCCTTGGGCTGCAGAGACAAGATCTGCGGGGAATACCAGAGATTGGGTAAATGCCAAGAGTAAGTAACTCAGCAATGTAAAGCCGGCCAACGCGAGTGATATTACCCATCGCCTGGTGAGCGCTGCCATGAGGGCAACCAACAAAACAAGCCCCAGACCCCAAACTTCCCATTGGGCCACGGGTGCCAAAGCGCCGACAGCCGACGCAGATCCGCTGACGCCCAAAGAAGGTTCAGCGAGTAGTGCCAGCGGTTGGCCAAGACCCACGGTAGCCGTCCAAGCCCAAGGAAGGTAAATCACTCCGAGCGGGAGTGGAATCCAAAAGAGGTATCCGAATCGTCTGAGTTTTGTAAAAGCAACGACCGCAAGGGCAACCAGTGCCACCAAAACCGCCGACGGACTCGCGGCAGCCAAGACCGCCAAAAGCAAGCCGGATAGACCAACCCAGGACCAGGTTCGGGAGTCGGAACGCGCCGACCCGGATCGACCCAAGCCAGCGGCACGCGCTACCGATAAGACCAACCAGGGTGCCACTATGGTCGCCACGACGGCCGGATATTCTCCGGTTACGATGGCGCTTCCAAATGCCGGTAGCAGGCTATAGGTCAGCGCTCCGAGATTTCGCTGCCAGGCCTTTGCCGTAAGGAGTGACAGTGCCTTCCAAGCAGTGATGAACGCTAGTGCACGCGCCAGCCAAATCAGCAGCACGAGGCTCAGGTTCGGAGCCCAGAAGGTTACCGAGGCGAGCGCTAACAGTACCCAATTGAAAGGGTCTGACGAACCAACAAAGCCCTGGCCAATCGGTTGCCAACTGGAACCAGTTCGTGCAAAGATCGACAACCAATCGGAGCTCAGAGGAACAGCAGAGCCACCGGATAACGCCTGGAACATCGGGAACTGCTGCCAGGCAACTACGAGCAACAGAAGAGAGAAGAGCCAACCGCCGCTTTCGGCAAAGTTCTTCACTCGTTCACTTTGCGCTTGCTCGTGTTCGCCACGTTCGAAAGTTGCCAGAGAGATGGCCGACTCCTCGGCTTCCAGGGCCGCTCGATTGTGAGCCGAAACGGTGGACCAGCTAGCCCTGAGCGGTGCCACTACCTTGAGTGAAAGTTTGCCGCGATTGCCTCTGGACACCAGGCGCTTCGGGAAAGTGAACCAGCCCCAGAAGCCGGCTCGCAGTTCCGACCAGATAAGGCCAGGACGTTTCTGGGCTAGACGCCAGAAGACTCTTGCAACCGTGGTGAGTGGTAAGAAAAACCAAAGCCAAAGCGCAACCATAAACGGTTCATGAACCAGACGCAGTTGAATGGCCGCCTTGCGAGTGGCCGAGTTATTGGAACCCCCGAGCCAGGCCTTTGAGCGTTTGCCAGCCAGGCTGAGCGAAGCGTGAATCACCTTGGCGCGAGGGGCCACCACGACCCGGTATCCGTGACGGTGGAAACGAAGCCCAAGATCGACATCGGCGGCCAGCGTGGCGGCTCGATCATCAAGGCCACCGACTTCAAGATAAGCAGAGGTTTGAACCAACATGCTCGAGGTGCTCACCGCGAGGGCATCCTGGACCTTGTCGTGTTGAGACTGATCTAGTTGACCGCGGACCGGGTTAATGATCTGACCAAATCTAGAGATGGTTAGGCCCAGCTGAGTAATTTTGCGTGGATTGATTGCCGAAAGTTGCATCGGCCCGACCTGAGCAATTTTGTCGCTCTCCCCCACGGCGGTCAAAAGTTCCGCGAGCGCGTTTGGCTTTGGTTCGCTATCGTCGTGCACCAGCCAAAACCAGCCGTCTTCGATCGGACCAACTGAAGCCAAGGCCTGGCTCACACTGTGACCGAGCTTGGATTTTGGTGAAACCCTAATCGACGGCAGATCAAATTCAATTGGCGTCGAAGATGAATCGACAATCACGATTCGATTCGGAGAAAAAGTTTGGTTGCGAATTGCGGCTAATGCTTTTTGGGCACTGGCCGACTCGTCGTGTACGACGAGGATTGCGGTTATGTCTTTAGGCACGCTTCTTTAGCTTGCGACGCTCACGCTCGGATAGGCCACCCCAGATTCCGAAACGCTCGTCGTTGGCTAGTGCGTACTCTAGGCACTGGGTCTTGACGTCGCAGCCGGCGCAGATACGCTTGGCCTCACGAGTCGAGCCACCCTTCTCAGGGAAGAACAATTCTGGGTCGGTTTCGGCACAAACTGCCTCTGCCTGCCAGGCCAGTGGGTTGTCATCACCGTCGGAGTATGCCCCCGCGACACCTAGGAACTGAGGATCAACAAACCAGTTTGCTGGAATTCCGTTTTCGTCTCGCATCTTCACCCATTCTTTGTAACCCCGTCTAAGTAACGGCGTTGTAATTACATCGATGTTATTACCAAATCCCAAAAATGCGAAATCCGACTCTAAACCCTTTCTTGAAGCCTGAAAAGGGCACTTTGGTAATCTGAACAGTATGACAGTTCTAGTTACCGGAGGGGCCGGCTATATCGGTTCTCACGTTGTTCGCCTGCTACAGAATCGCGGTGAGCGCGTGGTGGTTCTAGACGACATGTCGGAAGGCGTTCGTGCCCGAATCGGAGACGCTCCCCTAGTGCAGATCGACCTCTCATCCGCCGAGGCAGTTGACACTCTAAAGAAGGTATTTGCCGAGCACGAGGTAACTGCCGTGATTCACCTAGCAGCTCGCAAGAAGGTTGGCGAATCGGTGGAACGCCCCGAGTGGTACCAGGAACAAAACGTCGGTGGCATGCAAAACCTATTGCAAGCCATGCGTGAATCCAAGGTTTCCAAGCTCGTCTTCTCCTCCTCGGCAGCTACCTACGGCATGCCAGACGTCGACCAGGTTTCGGAAGACATCGAGTGCCACCCGATTAACCCATACGGGCAAACCAAACTTGACGGCGAGCGCCTGGTGCAAGCCGCTACTCGAGACTGGGGTCTACGCCAAGTCAGCCTTCGCTACTTCAACGTGGCTGGTACCGGCTGGCCGGAGCTGGTAGACACCCAGATCGCCAACCTGGTTCCTATTGTCTTTAAGGCCATGAAGGAGCACACCTCGCCGAAGGTTTTTGGAAGTGACTGGCCAACCCCGGATGGCACCTGCGTACGCGACTATGTGCACGTGCTCGACCTCGCCGAAGCCCACCTCGCTGCCATCGATTACCTAGAGCGTGACCAGCGCAACTTCGACGTATTCAACGTTGGTACCGGCGTTGGTTCCAGTGTGCTCGATGTCATAAACGAAGTTTCGCGAGTCACCGGAAACGAAATCACTCCAGACCTAGAGCCACGACGAGCTGGCGACCCAGCCTCGCTATGTGCCAACGTGCAGCGAATCGAAACCGAACTGGGCTGGAGAGCCAAGCACGGTTTGCACGACATCATTACCTCCGTCTGGGACGCCCTGCGACCATAAATGGAACCAATCACAACCTCAATTCGTGTGGTCGTTGACCGCAGTGCTCCTGACTATCTCTGGCGCACTGGCACCGCCTATGCAGCGTTAGCCATCCTCATGGGTGGTGATGCCATCCGCTACGCGATCGGTTGGCTCGGTTGGGGTATCGCCCTTGGTGTTCTACTGGTAGCCACCCTCATACAGTTCTTCCGCGCCGACTGGAAGGCAACTCTGCGTCGAATTCCATGGCCGCTAACCGGGCTATTGGGTTTGATGTTGGTCGGATCGATTTGGTCGAACTACCAGCTGGTTTCCCTAGGTGCAGCCGTGGTGCAACTAGCCACGACCTCGTTCGCGCTGTTCCTAGCCGCAACGTTCACCTGGCGAGAACTGCTCAGAGTGTTTGCCGGCACGATCCGCGGAATCATGTTTACGTCGGTGCTTTTCGAACTTTATGCGGCAGTTGTTGTGCGAGGACCGATCGAACCGTTTTTCCCAAACTACGCGGGAGATCACCCGCCAGCCGTTGCCTTCTACTGGACACAGGGAAACCTATTCAGCGATGACCGCATTCAAGGAATTGTTGGGAACTCCAACATGCTCGCGTACATGGCGATGCTGGGCATTGTAATTTTTGCAATCGAAGCGGCAGCCAACACCACCGCGCGTTGGGTAACCGTCGTGAGTTTCCTCGCCACCATTCCGATGCTGGTGTTGTCACGCTCGGCAAGCATCGGCTTCGCCTGTGCGGCCATTCTCGCTGCTGCAGTAGTTTCAATCGCCGCTGAAGGAAAAGACAAAGACACTCGCCATGCCTACTACCGCATCGCCTGGGGCGTGATCGGAACCGGCGCCCTGTTGGTGCTCACCTACCGAGCAGCGATCTTTAGCTTGATTGGTAAGTCACCGGACATGACCGGTCGAACCAAGATCTGGAAAATCGTGCTTCACCTGATAGACCAACGTCCGCTTCAGGGTTGGGGTTGGAGTTCGTACTGGGTTCCTTGGGTTGAGCCATACCGCGGCCTCGTGGTCATCAATCACGTTCCCTACTACCAGGCCCACAATGCCTTCCTAGACGTCTGGATGCAACTTGGAATCGTGGGGCTTGGTCTCTTTCTCCTGCTGCTTGGAGTTTCGTTCGTTCGTCTCTGGCGTCTCGCGGTTCGCCACACCAGCCCACTTTATCTTTGGCCAATCCTGATCTTCGTAGGCATCGTTACCCAAAATCTCACCGAGAGCCGCATCCTGGTGGAAATCGGATGGGTGCTTCTGGTGCTCTTTGCTGTGAAGGTATGCGAACCTGCCGAAAGCCTTGAGCCGATGGGTCGAACCCCGAAGCGAGCCAGGCTTAGACGCCTAGCCAAACGCTAAGGAAGAATCAGAACCTGACCCTTGGTTAGAACATCCGTTGTTAGGTGATTCAGGGTTCGAAGCGTTGCCCGTGTGGTCTTGAACTTCACGGCTACCTTATAAAGGGTGTCTCCGGAAATCACCACATAGCTGGTTGGGTTTAGCTTTGGCAACTCATCGATCAAAGCCTGGCTTACCGGGACTGCGGGAGTTAGGTTTCCAAGCATCGCCGTGTACTCAGCGGTGGTTCGAATTCGCTTTAACTTGCCTTCGATGACTTTGTACTTCTTAGTGCCAACGGAAACGAATACACCAATTCTGGTTTCCGTAGGAGCCAATCGTTGGCAGGTTTTGGAATCCAAGGTGGTCGCGGCAGATGGCCAGGCTCCTACCGCCGTGTCGTCAAGTTTCAGGAGCTTGCCGCCGTCGGCAACGTAGGTGACACTGCCACAAACAACCTTCTGCCAAGGCAGCGCCGAGGCTGTGTTGTATCCCGTGAGGTCGGCTCGAGTCACCACCTTTGGGGTGGTGGAGCCGAAAGCCGTGGCCATCATTGAAGTCAGCCGAAGACCCTTCGCCCAACCGTCTAGTAGGTAGAGATTTCCCGACTCTTTTACCTTGATGATGGTTCCAGGGGCCGCCACGTTAGTCGAACTCACGATTGCGTCGATCGCCGACTGCGACCATACCTGAACTACTGCACCATTGACCATTGGCAAAGCAGCCGTAGCCTCGGTGGCATCCACAAACTTGCGCTTGAACTTATTTGAAACCAAATAGGTTGGCGACTTTGAGTCGGCGCTCTTCACCAGGAACGGTGTGGCGAAGGCCGCGGTTGGAGCGGCATCAATCTTGTTCATGAATGCAGTTGGAAGCGTGGTTGGGTTGGCCACAATATTTCGAATATCGGAAAGTGCTTGCTTGCCGGTTGCACCGAGCAGATAGCCAGAGTTATTGCTAATCACGAACGGAGTGACCGCGGTGCCCTGAGTTAACTTGCCAACCGATGCGGCGGTTAGACTGCCCGAGGAATTGGTGAAGTGCCAGGTCGGTGCAGACTTCACTTCGCTATACAGCGAATTAGAAAGTTCGTAGAAGGTGCCGCCAACGTAAGCCCCGTACTTCCCCGAACTGGAATTCTTAAAGATGGTGCCTTCAGCAATGATCGGGTTTCCCAGGGCCAAATCCGAGAATTTTGCAGCACTCAACGGGCTCACGCTCGGTACCGAGCTCACGCCAGCCGCCAAACTCGCCGAGTCGAGCACCTGTCGACGCTGACCGTTCTCAATTAGATACGTGGAGCCGTCGGTGTCCTTGACGTAGTTTGTGACTGGATTCGAATTGCTATTGGCAACCGTGAAACCGGCCAACTGGGTTGAGGTGAGGCTAGGCAATACCGAGAAGTCGGTTGCAGTTCCGAAAGTGGAAGGCGAAATGTGTTTCGCCATGGTTGCCGAATTGATTAGGTAACGCTTTGAGCCATAGAGGAAGTAACTGAGTCCATCGGTTGTGCACTTTACGAAGCGATCCGGGTCGGTCTTGGTGGTGAAGGTCGAAAGGTAAGCCGGGGCAATGGAACCCGCCGCACCGAGCCCTGAATAGTTTGCGAGATCGGCGGAATCGATCGGGTGCTTGTTGAGCCAGTCATCAACCAGGTAGACCGCCCCTGAGGTGCTGTTCTTCATCAGTAGCGGGGAACGCAGATTTGCCAGCTGGGTTGATGAAACCGTGAGTGCCTTTGTGTAATCCTGGCCAAGAGCCGTAGCCTGTGCCTGATTCACCTTGTACTTGAGGCTTCCGGAGAAGTACCAAACGTCGGTCGAGGTCTTCAACAGATTGATCAGCGGAGCACCCGAGGTGTACTTGCTCAGGTAATCCGCCGAAACCTCGGCTGTGCCTCCAAACTTCGAGATTGAAGACAGTTGCGCGGCCGTTACCTGGTGCTTGGTGCCCTCGGTTAGGAAGTAGACAGTTGCGTTATTCGCGGCCTTTATGAATGCGGCGGTTGGTATCTTCGCAAGCTGACTAGTGGCTATGGTGGTTGCCGAATTCCAGGTGTGACCCAACGAGGCAGCTAGGGCCTGAGACGCGACCGGTAACTTAAAACCGTCGGCAATGTCATAGCGAACGCCGGACGAATCCTGCACCAACGAGGTGATTGGAGGCAGCAGGGTGAATTTCTCGAGCATGGTGTCTGGCATCACGGCTGTTCCACCGAGTGCACTCAACTGCTTGATAAGCGAAGCGTCTCGAACCAGGGTGCGATTGGTTCCCTGCAGGAGGAACACCTCGTTGGTGGTGGCGGATTGACCGAAGGCAAGATCACCGAAGCTGGATAACTGCACGTCGGTTAGTTCGGAGGCACTTGCCCAGTCGAGCCCGAGCGTGGTGGCCTGCGCTTCGTTTAGAACTGGGTACTTGTTTCCCGAAGCAATCAGGTAATGCTTTCCATCTTGATCCGTGACAAAAGACTGAAGCTGGCCGGCGTCGGCGAAACTTGCCATGTAGTTTTCGGAAACGGTACCCAAAGGACCGAGTGGCTTGAAGGCATCAATCAGAGCCTGATCGTTGATCAAGTAACGCTTGTTGGTACTGGAGTTGACCAGGTAGGTATCTGAGGTTGAAGACTTGATCAGGTAGCCACCCGATACCGGAGAGCCGAACCAGGTCCAAAACTGGCGCCAGAAGTTGCGGTTTCCGTAGGCACTGCAACTGTCTCCGGTTCCCCAAAGGTTATTTAGTGCCGCAGTGTTAGGGGTGTAAGGCGTGTAGTAGTAGAGATTTGCCGTGGCTTGACTCTTCAGCTTGAAAGTCTTTCGACCGCAGCTCGAGTTCGGGTGGTAACCCATGCTGATGGTGGTGTTTGGCTTGAGATAGGTAAAGCCACCACGGGGATCTCCGTACCAACGCAACTGCCACGATGCGCGGTATAGCTGCCAGAACAGTCGCGAGTTTGCGTTTGAGTCTTGACCGCAAACCTGCGGCGCCGAGTCTGGGCAGCCGTAACCCATGGCTGCCTTGTACATATAGGTGGAAGGGTTGCCCGAGCCAATCAGGCCCTGCTCCTTCTGAAGTGTCACCAAGAGAACGCGTGGGTTGATTCGGCAGGCCACCGCCACTTTGTAGATGATGGTTGCGGCCGTCTGATTCTTGGCAGCCGGAATATCGGCGCAAACGTGGAGGTCATAGTTGTGTAGTCCACCACGAATTGCGTAGGAGCCAACCACGTCTTCCTTGTAATCGCGGATACAGGTTTCGCCTCGGTTATTGCTGCAACTGGATACGCGCGCGTTTAAGAACTTCTGAATCGCGTCGGCGTTCATGGTTCCCCAGTCGTAGAACACACTGTCGGAGATGATTAGACCAGGGTCAAACGTGCTGGCGTTTAGCGCATAGCTAGGGCTTTCGGCCGCGACAAGGCCGGTGATGGTCAAAATCGAAGTGATTAGGCCAACCAGGAATTTCTTGAACTTTGTAGCCATCACTGAATCTGCAGGGTGCCTGAAATCGTTCCAGTTGATTTATCGGACACATAGGTCACGGTATAAGCGACGTTGCCGTCTTTGAAATTACTAATCGGAATGTCCATTGGGAAGCACTGGGTCGAGTTCACATTCGACTCCGCTTTCACGGTGACGGTCTGCTTCGAGCTGCCCTGACTCACTGTCAAAGTACAAGAACCGTTGTCCTCGAGAATGCCAAGTGCCTCGGCTATCACCTCGACGTTGCCGTTGTCTCTAAATGCCGAGCTGTTGATCACATTCAACTTCACCTCGGTAAGGTTTGGATCAATCGTCGGGGTTGGCGTAGGGGTCGGAGTCTCGGTCTTGGTAGGCGTTGGCGTGGGAGTTGGCACAGGGTTCGGATAGAACAGGCTGCAACCACCGAGGGTAAGAGTGGCGAGAACGAATGCTCCCGCAATCACAAGCTTGTTTGGCTTCAATTTCGTCCCTCCACTTCCTAAGGACTACAGATATAAGCCTATTCGCGAGTGGGCCAAACGACACCAACAACTCGCCTTGAGGCCTTGCCATCTTCGAGAGAGTTGAACCGTTCTTGCCAGTGTTTATAAGCCTTCTGGAAGGTCTTTGCGATTTCTGGGAGTTTGCCAAGAGTTTCCAAGACCTCATCGGCAGAGTTCAAAATCGGACCAGGCGCTTCGTTTTCGAAATCGAAATAGAACCCTCGTTCGGCACGGTATCGAGTTAAATCGGGCGCCAGGAACAAAATCGGTTTGCCGGTCACCGAGAAGTCGAACATTACCGACGAAAAGTCGGTCACCAGCACGTCGGCTGCGATATAGAGCTCGGTGATATCCGGGTAGCTGGTCACGTCGATTGCGCCACCGGCCACGGCAGCCGATTTCGCATTATTAGTGTTTGTGTGACCGCGGAACATGAAACGCACTCCCTCAGGCACGTCCATGTCTGGTTCCAGATAGCTAACCAACTGCCAGTCGCCAGTGGCGGTGCGCTGGTAATCACGCCAGGTTGGTGCGTAGAGCACGAGCATGGTCTTGTCGTCGGTGACGCCAAGCCGGTTTCGAATCGAGACACGATCGGCAGCCGTATGATTCGTCAATCGGTCATTACGTGGATAGCCGGTTTCGAGCACCCGTCCGTTGTAGTGAAATGCCTTCGGTAGCACTTCGGTGCAAAACGGGTTCGGGGAAACCAGGTAGTCCCAGGCTGCGGCTTCGCGGGTCATCAAATCGAGGTAGGCGCGAGTTACATCGCCAGCCGGCAGATCGAAAACCAAGCGCTTCAGCGGCGTTCCATGCCAGGTCTGAAGGTAGGTCTGCCCGGGCTGCTTGCGGAAGTACCAAGGAAGTGCCGAGTTAGCAACCAAATACTCGCTGGTAGCCAGGGCGTCGAACCACTCACGCGATTCAAACCTGAGACCAACCGACCCAGCCGGCGCCTGCTTGTCTCCAGAGATGGTCCAAAGAAATGTGAGATCCGGGCGAACTTTTTGTAATTCCAAGAAGATGTCGAGTGGGCTATCGCCAACTACCTTGCCGTTAAATGAATCGAACAGTACGGTGCCTTTTCGAATTGACTTAGCACCGGGGCGATATTGCAGCTTTCGAACATAGGCAAGACCACGACGACGAAGGGCGCCGATGATTCGCTTCGGAGAGTAAGCCTTTAGGTTCACTTGGTCACACGGCTTCGGTCGAGCTTGCCTCTGGCCCCAAAGAGGAAGCCAACGATGAAGCCCCAACCCCAACTGAAGTGCATGGTTGGAATCACCACTATTGCCCAAGGATTCGACGACTCGATGCGCAGAGCAACAAGCACAGCAGCCAAATAAACCAGTGCTGGGGTGATTCCCCACTCGAGCCCAAGACCGGCCAATAAAAGCCCTAGAACTACTGACGTAACCATCACCGGTGGCAGGAAGTACCGAAGGTTCGCACTCTTCAGATCGCGACGGGTCAGGTCACCTCGCCAAACACCGGTTGAGAAGAACTGCTTGGAAAGACCGAGCCAGTTGGCACGAGGCCAGTAGGTCACTCGCAACTCGGGGCTAAACCAAACCAAACCGCCGGTTTTCTTAACGCGCTGTGCCAGCTCCCAGTCTTCACCGCGAATGATGTTTTCGTCGTAGCCCCCAACGCGCTCGAGGGCAGACTTACGGAAGATACCGAGATAGGCGCTATCCGCTTCGCCAGCCTTACCGCCGAGGTGATACTTGCCGCCACCGAGACCGATGCGACTGGTGTAACCCCAGGCCACGGCTTTCTGAAACAGGGTCTTTCCGCGCGCGGCCATGACTCCCCCGATTAGGTCGGCACCGACCTCGTTCAAGATGTGTACGCCACGCTGAATGTAATCGCTCTGCGGTTCGCTGTGGGCGTCGATCCGCACGATGTAGTCGTACTTGGCCTGCTTGATGGCCAGATTCATACCAACGGTGGTGAGACCGCGAGGGTTTGGAACCAGACGAATTCGCTTGTCTTTTTTAGCGAGTTCTTCGGCGATATCGTTGGTCTTGTCGGTTGACGGGCCAAGTGCCAGTAGCAGCTCGCCCTCAAAGCGCTGTTCGAGCACCGACTCCACAGCCGCGGCCAGGTGTCCTTCTTCGTTAAGGACCGGCATCACTACCGAGACTGGAACCGAATCAATCATGACTAGTCGATTGTGGTTGAGCCGACGAACTTGTTGTAGGCGGAGATGACCTTCTTCGGGTCGCCATCCATGCGAAGTTCACCCTTCTCGATCCAAATCACACGGGTACAGGTGTCGAGAATCGACTTCATGCTGTGGCTAACCAGGAACACGGTTCCAGCGTTTTGGTGGAGCTCTCGCATTCGGGCTTCGGCACGGTTGCGGAACTCCTGGTCTCCTACCGCGAGCGCCTCGTCGATGATCAGAATGTCGTGATCCTTCGACGCCGCGATGGCGAAACGAAGACGAGCCGACATGCCGGAAGAGTAGGTGCGCATTGGGTAGCTTACGAACTCTTCGAGCCCAGCGAACTCGGCAATGGCATCAACCTTGTTGGTGATTTCTTCCTTTTCGAAACCCATTGCCAAACCACCGAGCAGGATGTTCTTCTCTCCAGAGAGATCAGGTAGAAGCACCGCGCCAACACCGAGCAGGCTAGGGCGAGCGTAGGCGTAAATCGCTCCGTCGCTGAGCGGAGTTAGGCCTGCGAGTGCGCGCATAAGCGAAGACTTACCGGAACCGTTACTTCCGATGATTCCCACCGATTCACCCTCGTAGATGGTGAATGAAACACCTTTGATGGCGCGGACCTCGCGGATCTCCATCTTTTTCGAAAGCAAGCCACCACCGCGAAGGCTGCGCGTGGCGCGGCGACCCGAGGCAAGAACCTTGTAGGTAATGTGTGCGTCATCAACGATGACGACCGGCTTGCGCTCCACGTTCTTAGTCTTCGCGGCCATAACGCTCCTCCGCACTCCAGAAGAACACAAAACCAAGAATCAGCATCGCGAACGACCAGATCAGCGGAGCAATCCACTCCTCCGGGCGAACCACATAACCGTTCACGAGATAGCCTCGAGCGAGGTTTAGGAAATCGAAAATCGGGTTCAGCTGAATCAACTTGGCAAAGATGTTTTCACTCTGGAAGATCTTTTCGACCGAGAAGAACACGCCGCTCACATAGAACATGATTCGAGTGATGAATGGAACCAACTTGTTGAGGTCCTGAACATGCACGGTAATTCGAGCCATGATCATGGCAAGGCCAAAGTTGAACACAAACATGAGTGCCAAGAGAGGAATCATCATCAGCCAACCGAGCGTGATGCTGGTGAAACCCTGCACCGCGATCAGGATCACGGCGAGCACCAATAGCTGCGGCAGTAGCGCAATGGTCTGCGACATCACAACTGACAGTGGCAGCAGCACGCGCGGGAAGCTGAGGCTCTTCACCAAGCCGGCACGGTTCACGATCGAACCAGCACCCTGTGTGAAGCTTCCCTGAACGTAACTAAATAAGAAGACGCCGGTAAACAAGAACGGTAGGAAGTTATCTGGCTTGCTGGAACCCAAGATAAGACCGAAGATCAAACCGTAGGTTGCCGCCTGAATCGTTGGAAGCAAAATGTTCCACCAGCCACCGATTCGGCTCTTGGCATTGCTGGCTTCGTTTCCGTAGCTAGCCATGGTGTAAGCAAAGTCAAGGCGCTTGATGGCTTCCTTGATGTACTGACCAATCGGTTGGCGTGCGCCGACTTTTTTGAGTCCGTGCGAAAGTGCGTACTCTTCGGTACTCATGTTCGACGCTCCTGTCGGTCTTGGCTTCGTTTAGAAGTTTAGTTGCTACTTGTTTTTGGCAATGATCTTTGCCACTGCCGAATGGATTGCTGGGTAGTCGGGGTTGCCAGGGTGGAAGCCGTTGTTAGGCACGATATCGAGCACCTTCATACCGCGCTTCTTCACCTTGTTGGCAAGCTCCAGATACTTGGGGAGCATATCCTTCGGAATGTCGGTCATCACCAAAGACTTGCTCGCCGATGCAATCTCTTGGAAGCGAGTGAAGATGGTTGCCGGGCTCATCTGATCCAGAATCGCCTGCTCCACTTCCTTCTGGCGAGCCATGCGGTCGAAGTCGGTTGTGGTGTGGCGCGAGCGTGCATACCAAAGAGCGGTGTAACCATTCATGTGCTGCTTACCCGGTTCGATCCAGGCGCGGGCATCTGAGCCATCATCAGCCTGACCACCGATTGGAAGTCGCTGCTTCACGTTAATTTCCACGCCGCCGAGCGCATCGATCAACTTGGTTACGGCGTGCATTTCGATCATCACGTAGCTCGAAAGTTTCAAGCCAGTCACGCCTTCGACGGCGTCTTTGGTTGCTTCAACACCCGGGGTCGAACCGTGCTTCGTGGCGTCTGGGTATAGATCCGAGTGGCTGTCGGTGACGTTCTTGTAGATGGCGTTGATCAAACACTCGTTCAAACACGACCAGCCGTTTGGGTAGACCTTCCAGAGCGGCGACCCATCGCTGAATCGAACGTGCTCAAGGTTTCTAGGAATACCGATCATTACTGCTTTGCCAGTGCTCTCGCTGATGCTTAGTACCGAGATTGAGTCGGGACGAATTCCAAAGCGGTCTGCGCCGGCGTCGGAGCCAAGAATCAGGATGTTGTATCGACCGTCAATCGGCTGAGTGCTACCGCCCTGGTTGAAGATGGTGCCAATTGCCGAGGCGCTGGCCGTGCTCACGTTTCCGGCATAGGCAATTCCACTGGTGCCGAGAATTCCAACCAGCAGGAATGAGCCGAGCAGAACCAAACGCGAACGACCCTCGACTCGGCCGATCTGGGCTAGTCGAAGTGCGTCCAAGGTGACTAGGGCAAACAGTGCCGCAAATAGCCAGAGGTACCAACCGAGAACGGTGGTGATGAACGGAACGGTCAACAGCCCGATCAACCAACTCTTGTTGATCAGAAAAATCACCAATGCGAGCGCACCTAGACCAAGGTTGACCAATGAGAAACGCAGCGCAAAGCGACCTAGCTTGCGGTTGCCGCAAAGAATCTGTGCAGTGCCGGGAAAAACAACACCGAGCACCAAAAGCCACCAGGCGCGCTTTCGCATCTGGTTGGAATCGGCTCGTTCAATGTCGCGGAACGGGCTGCGTCGCTGTCCTAGATTTGAGATTTCAGTTTCTCGTTCTTCTCGGCAACCGCATCCTTTAGAGATTCGGTGAATGAAGCAAGTTTCTGCTCTAGGCGCTGATCGAAAGCGCCAAGGATTCGAGCGGCGAGGATGCCCGCGTTGCGAGCACCGCCGATGGAAACGGTGGCAACCGGAATTCCAGCAGGCATCTGAACGATGGAAAGGAGTGAGTCAAGACCGTCCAGCTTTGCGAGTGGAACTGGAACACCAATCACTGGAAGTGTGGTTACAGAGGCAAGCATGCCAGGCAGGTGTGCTGCACCGCCTGCGCCTGCGATTACCACTTTGATGCCGCGGCCGGCAGCGGCCTTACCCCACTCGATCATTCGCTCTGGGGTGCGATGTGCGGAAAGAACTTCGACTTCAAAACCGATGCCAAATTCCTTTAGCGCCTCGGCTGCGTCGGACATTACCGACCAGTCTGAATCGGATCCCATTACAACGCCAACTACTGGTGTGCTCATAGGTATTAAGTTTAGGCGCGCAGTATTTGCTAGCCCTGTAGGCACACGCTGGCTGCGGCTCTGGCCTCGGCCAGGATCTGGTTTGCGTCCTCACCGATCACCGTGATGTGACCCATCTTTCTTCCAGCTCGAGCACCCTTGCCATAGGTGTGGAATTTCGCCGACGGATGTGCTGCCAACGCTTTCGGATAGGTGCGTACGAAGTCATTGGAATCGTCTACTCCGAGTAGGTTGATCATCACCGAGTGCGCTGCAGTAGCCTCGGTGCTTCCTAGTGGAAGGTCGAGCACAGCTCGAAGGTGCTGCTCGAACTGGCTGGTCTTCGATCCTTCGATCGAGAAGTGGCCAGAGTTATGCGGGCGCATGGCCAGCTCGTTGATAAAGATTTCTCCGGCAGCGGTTTCAAACATTTCTACCGCCAAGACACCGGTTACACCGAGCCCGTTGGCTACCTTGAGTGCGATGTCCGAGGTGCGCTCAAGGGTGGCAGCAGTGGCATTCGGTGCTGGTGCCAAAACCTCCGAGCAAACACCGTTCGCTTGCACCGTCTGAACCAGCGGCCAGGCCCGCATTTCACCGCTATGACGGCGTGCCACCAACTGGGCTAGTTCGCGAGTGAATGGAACCTTGGCCTCCGCCAAAAGACTGCCACCAAACTTGTCGAGCTGAGTTAGCCAATCTTCGGCATCGGCTACCTGGCGAACCACGCGTACACCCTTGCCGTCGTAGCCACCTATTGGAGTCTTCAAAATGGCTTCACCGTTTTGAGAATCTAGAAATTCCTGTAATTCCCCTGCGGTTCGAATCTCTGCCCAGGCCGGCATTGGTAGCCCTAGCTCGGAAAGGCGCTGGCGCATGTGCAATTTGTTCTGCGCAAAGCGAAGTGCATTCGATGGTGGCTGAACCGAAACGCCAGCGGCTTCAAGGGTCTCTAGTACCGCAATTGGAACGTGTTCGTGGTCAAAGGTAATCACATCAACGGTCTTGGCAAATGTGGAAATCTGAGCCGGGTCCGTGTAGTCACCAATGGAGGTTGCCGCCATGGCCGCCGAAGAATTTTCGGTCTCTGCAAAGACTTTGATTTCTAAACCCATGGCTAGCGCCGGCTCGATCATCATGCGAGCCAGTTGCCCGCCACCAATTACACCGACGCGAAAACTCATGCTTCTATTTTCCCAGAATCAGGCGGTTCAATTCGGCCACTATCGCCTTCTGGTTGGCGTAGCCGCGCAGATTGAACTCACGATCGTCCTTGGTTCGAATCACGATTCCCTGCATAGAAGAAGATCTAACCTCAGCGATCGCACCAAGACTGAGTTCCGTTTGGCGCTTGGAACCGAACCCAGTTCGCAAGGTAATCGAGTCGGCGCGCACGTCGATGAAGTTAGCCGCAAATCGAAGCGAAGGCAGACCCCAAAGCAAGATTGCCAGGCCGCCGGCAACCGCATAGACGGTGTAGCGCAGCCAGTCCGCTAGTTCATACGTGGAGGCAAAACTCACACCCGCACTAATCAGCGCCAGCCATATGATTGGCAAGGTTAACCTGGTCAGGCGCGGACGAAGGCGCGCGTAAAGAATCATTAGTTAATTGTGGCGCAGGTGCTGGATGTCGGCGGCTGACACGGCCAATAGCTGCGACTCACCAGGAACGCTAATAAGAAGTCGACCCGAGCCATCGATACCAACGGCATC
>JBEGPG010000103.1:0-10539 GCA_041181585.1 Actinomycetota bacterium | reverse complement strand
CTCGGAACGGCCCGCCGGAGGCGGTGAGGATGAGTTTGCGAACCTCGCCCTTGGTTCCCGACAGTAGCGCCTGCGCCAGTGCTGAGTGCTCGCTGTCCACTGGAACAATCTGACCGGGTTTTGCTAAAGAGGTAACGAGCGAGCCACCCACGATAAGCGATTCCTTATTTGCCAAAGCCAGCGTCTTGCCGGTTCGCAAGGTCGCCAAGGTAGCTGCTAAGCCGATGGATCCGGTGATGCCATTCACTACGACGTCGGCGTCGGTGTTTTCTACAAGTTGTGTCGCGGCGTCGGCTCCGAGCACGCACTTTGCTGCATCTAGCCCGAACTGAAGGCGCTGCTGCTCGAGTAGCCCTGCGTTGGTTCCGGCGGCTAAACCAACCACTTGAAAACGCTCAGGGTTCTCAGAAATTACCTCGAGAGCCTGAGTACCGATGGAACCGGTGCTACCTAGAACGATGATGCGACGCATTTACCAATCTTCGCACCTTCCACACAGGTTGTGAGGGCTAAACTAGCCCTATGAGTGAAACCCCTGTCTCGTCACGCAAGTTAGTAACCTCAATCCCTGGCCCGAAGTCGCAGGCCCTACACCAACACCGTTTGCAGCACGTTTCTGCTGGCGTTGGCGCCGCACTTCCGGTCTACATCGAACACGCGCATGGCGCGATCCTTACCGACGCCGATGGGAATCAGTTCATCGACCTCGGTTCGGGAATCGGTGTTACCACCATTGGCCACACCAACGACAAGGTCGTGGCTGCGGTTCAGGAGCAGGTAGCAAAGCTCACCCACACACTTTTCACCGTCACCCCGTACACCCCTTACGTTCGAGTCTGTGAAATTCTGAACAACCACACTCCTGGCTCGTTTGCTAAGAAGTCGGCTCTATTCAACTCGGGTGCCGAGGCAGTCGAAAACGCAATCAAGTTCGCCCGCAAGTTCACTCGCAAGAGCGAAATCGTGGTGTTCGACCACGCCTACCACGGCCGCACCAACCTAACCATGGCCATGAACTTCAAGGCGGCCCCATACGGAAACGGCTTTGGCCCTATGGCCGGAAGCGTTCACCACGTGCCAATGTCTTATCCATACCGCGACCCTGAGGGCATGACCGGTGAGCAGTCTGCTCAGCGCGCCATCACCTACATCGAGAAGCGCGTTGGTGTAGAAGACCTAGCAGCAATCGTCATCGAGCCAATTCAAGGTGAGGGTGGCTTTATCGTTCCAGCCCCTGGCTTTTTGAAGACCCTTCAAGACTGGGCACGTGCCAACAACGTACTAATGGTTGCCGACGAAGTTCAGTCGGGTATCGCCCGCACCGGTCGCTGGTTCGCCAGCTACTACGAGCCAGGTTTCGAGCCTGACCTTGTGACCATCGCCAAGGGTATTGCCGGCGGCATGCCGATCTCGGCAGTAACCGGCCGCGCCGACGTCATGGACGCCGCTCACGCCGGTGGAATTGGTGGAACCTACGGAGGTAACCCAGTTGCCGCCGCAGCAGCCGTTGCCGTACTTGAGCAGATCGAAGCAGGAGGCGTTCTAGAGCGCGCCATGGCTATCGAGAGCTTCATGATGCCACGTCTTCAGGAACTTCAGCAGCGCCACCCAATCATCGGTGACGTTCGAGGTCGTGGAGCCATGCTTGCCATTGAATTGGTTGAGCCAGGTACCAAGAACCCGAATGCCGCAGCCGTTACCAAGGTGGTCAACTTCTGCACCGCCAATGGAGTGCTAGTTCTAAATGCCGGAACATACGGAAACGTAATTCGCTTCCTACCGCCACTAGCAATCACCGACGAGCAGCTTGCCGAGGCACTAGACGTGCTAAATGCAGCGCTTGCCAGCGCTGTCTAAGGTCAGTCAAGTTAGTCCCCGCAATGTTTCCCGTGCGGTGACTTCTGACTTCAGTTCGCATCAGTTCCTTAAATTTATGTACAGCAATTGCAAGCCAACGGTGACAACTCCAATTCCGCCAAGTACTAGGACAAACAATCCGAATGGAAAGTCAGTCGCTGCATGCGTGTCCGCCCAGTAACCAATCCAAATGCCAAAAATACCAACCACTGCTAGCTGGAGCACATTTAGCAGCAAGATTATCCAGCTAAGTGTTTTCAATTTTGGCAAACCCCACATTTTTCGAGAATGCTAGTTGCAGGAATGGAAAACATAGTCCCAAAAGTCGTTTCTGATGGTCTTCAAATCAAGGTTCCAAGAATCCTTAAATGTCGCAAACCAGAGGTGGCAATTTTGCTGATCTCTGATGTGATTACGGTTGGCACTTGATTGACTGTATGTGATTCCGTTTGATAGGCGTGTCGATGGTATTTTTGCGTAAATTCATCCCACCAAATACCCCACATTGATGTGCCAGTCCAACCTCGACCCCACAACGTAGGGGTGACAGAAATTGCGGGTAGATTCGATCTTAAAATCCCTTTCTCAGACTGAATCAAATCCGTGCCCAACCAAGGGTCAGCTGTAATTGGATATTTGAATTGTCCACCCTGATGGAACACCTTCTGTCTGAGAGATTTTCCAGTAATTTCATAGTGAGTCGGAACGGCAAGACCATCTGCATCTCTTGCCCATGGTGGGGAAAATGCAAAGACCACTCGACCAGCATCGTCTTGAACCGAAACACTTCCGTCCAGGTTAAGGACCATATTCGATTCAAATTTGGTGGACCAGTCAAATACATATTCGCTTGGAGAAGCATCACCCAAAATAATTGTTGTAATTTGAATTGAACCATCCGACTTGGCTATTGGTGCAGAGTGACTGCCATTTTTGTTGTCGTATGCGACTATCCCATTTGCAATTGATACAGCATCAGAAGCATGTTCGGCATTAGGTGTAGCAATTTGGAACTCAAGCTTATCCTCTCTCGTGAGGCTTATTCCAACATTGGGATCTGAAGAAATTCGAACATGATTGCCGTCTACAAATCCATTGATTGACCCATCATTAGAAACTAGTGGCTCAACATTGGTCAGAACAGAAGTTGAAAGTGTGTCTGCTTTTAGAGTCAGCGAAGTTAGTGTGGTTGCGGTTGTCGTTCCCACGGAATCTTGTGTGATTGCATAACTTGGATTGATCGATGTGAGCAAAATCGCCCCCGTTATAGCAAAGGTAGTCAGTTTTGAATTCATTTTCCCCTAAGTATCCCAGGCACAACAATTAGGCCTTGAATGCGAAACTACCAGAATTCGTTGAAATTCTGCCTAAAACGGAAGGCGCCTTCGAGGCTATATGGGTAAATCGAAACAGGTTACTTTACTTTTGCCAAGCGCTTGCGCTTGATTGCGCCATTGACCTGAGTGATCAGCACCAACAAAATGGCCGCTAAGAATACCGCGGAGGCGATGACGTTCGCCTCGGCTGGCACACCGCGAGAAGCAGCCACATAGATGTACTTAGGGAAGGTGTCTACGCTGCCCGAGTTGAAGTAAGTGATGATGAAGTCGTCGAAGCTGAGGCTGAACGAAAGCAGCGCGGCTGAAACGATACCCGGAAGTAACAGCGGGAAGGTGATCTTCCAAAACACTTGGTTTGGGTTGGCGTAGAGATCGCGGCCGGCTTCCTCGAGCACTGGGTCAAGAGTCTGAACTCGAGCCTTCACGGTGACCACCACGAACGATAGACAGAACATCACGTGAGCAATGATCACGGTGGTCATGCCGGCGTTCACGCGCGAGTTGAAAAACAAACCAGCCAGACCGGCACCGAGGACGATTTCCGGAGTTGCCATCGGAAGGAACAAGGCCAGGTTGACCATGGCACGACCACGGAACTTGTAGCGAACCAGCCCGATGGCCAGCGCGGTTCCTAGAACGGTGGCAATAAGTGTGGAAACCACACCGATGAAAATCGAGTTACCGAAGGCAGTACAGACGTCTTGGTTCTTGCATACGCCAAGCCACTTGTCGAGGGTGAAACCCTGCCAGGTTCGCTGGTTGCGAGGTAGCGAGTCGTTGAACGAGAAAACGATCGTATAGGCGATCGGGATGAGCATGAAGATTACTGCCAGGAACGAGTAGGCAGGAAGTGTGAGCTTACCGATGGAGAACTTTTTCACAGTAGGTCCTCCGTTCCAGCCGATCGAACGTACAGCGCCACCAGGGTCACGATTACCGCCATGAGCATCACGCTAAGAGCCGAAGCCGAAGGGTAATCCTGGTTCTGGAGGAAGTCGGATTCAACCATGGTTCCGATCATCGACGTCTTCGACGAACCCATGAAGTCGCGGCCGGCGTTTACATAGTCACCGGCAATTGGGATGAAGACCAGCAGCGTACCCGAGATGATTCCAGGCATCGAAATTGGCAACGTAACCTTGCGGAAAACCTTGGCAGGGCTGGCGTAGAGGTCTGAGCCAGCTTCAAGCAGGCGCACGTCGAAGCGCTCAAGCGTGGTGTATAGCGGCAGGGTCATGAACGGAATGAAGTTATAGGTCAGGCCAAAGATAACCGCGGCATCGGTGCCGAGGAAGTGCTCCGATCGGTCCATTAGCCCAGTTGCATAAACAAACTGCATTATTGCGCCACCGTCGGAGAAGATCTGCTTCCAAGCGATGGTACGAAGTAGGAACGAGATGAAGAATGGTGCAATTACCAGAACCAGCATCATGCGCTGAAGTAGTGGTCGCGTGCGCAGCTTTACGCCAATGTAGTAGGCAAGCGGGTAACTAATCAGCAGCGCAAAAATGGTGGCTGCCGTCGCGTAGTAGAACGAGCGCAGAATCTGCGTTAGGTAGGTCGAGATTACGTAGCCGTAGTTGTCGATGTTGAAGGCGTAAACGTAGTCGCCAATCGCACCACTTTCGGCAGGCGCTTCCAGCGAGGTCATTACCAGCGAAATTAGCGGGGTGAAGAAAAACAGCCCCAGATATATCAAGCCGGGCATCAGCAGGGCGAGCACAATCTTGCCGGAACGAACCGGTCCCTTGTGTGCTGTTGCTGGTGCGCTACCGAATGCTGCGAATGCCACGACTACTCGCCGTCTTCGGTGCCGTCTGGAAGGTCGGAGAGTCCGAATGAGTGCTCAACCTTCCATGAAACCCAAACCTTCTCGCCAAGCTCAATCACTGGGCTTACGCCAACGTTCTGAGCAAAGACGGTGACCTGGCCCACGTTCGGGATGTCGATTAGGTACTGGTTGCTCACGCCGGTAAAGCGAATGTCGATGATTTCACCAGGGCCAACCAACACGTGGTCGGAACCTAGCTTTGGCTTTTCACGGTGGAAGGTGGCCTTTTCTGGTCGAACACCGATGGCTACCTTGCCGGTGTGCTTCTCGGAGCGGTCCTTAGGAGCAGTGATCTTGTGCCCGCCAACCTCGATGCTGATCGAGCTTGCGTTGGAGTCAACGATGTTGCCAACGAATAGGTTCGACTGGCCTAGGAACTTCGAAACAAAGGTGGTCTTTGGTCGGTCGTAGAGCGCCTCTGGTGCACCCATCTGCTCGATGCGACCCTTATTCATAACGGCCACGGTGTCGGCCATGTCCATCGCCTCTTCCTGGTCGTGGGTAACGTGCAAGAAGGTCAAGCCAACTTCCATCTGGATGGCCTTGAGCTCAATTTGCATCTGCCGACGCAGCTTCAGGTCAAGAGCACCGAGTGGTTCGTCCAATAGCAGAAGTGCCGGGCGGTTGACTAGCGCGCGTGCCAAGGCAACGCGTTGCTGTTGACCACCGGAAAGCTGCTGTGGGCGGCGCTGGGCGGCATAACCAAGTTCCACTAGATTCAGGGCGTCCATGGCCTTCTTCAGTGGGTCTTCGATCTTGCGCTGGCGCAAACCGAAGGCCACATTTTCGAGAATGCTCATGTGTGGGAAAAGTGCGTAGCTCTGGAACACGGTGTTTACCGGACGTTCGTGCGGCTTGGTGCCGGAGACGTCCTTTCCACCGATTAGAACCTGACCAGTGGTCTGCTGCTCGAGACCAGCAACGATTCGAAGCGTGGTGGTCTTACCACAACCAGATGGGCCTAGCAGAGCGAAGAACTCACCTGCTGGAATGTGCAGGTCCATGTCTTCAAGCGCAGTGAACCCTGGGAATTCCTTGCGTACATCAATTAGTTCTAGATCGGCGCCTGACGGCTTGAAGTCAATTGCCAATTACGCAACTCCGTTTGCGGCCTTTGACCATGCCTTGGAGAACTCGTTGTCTTCCTTAGGAGTCAATGGACGGAACTGCTTTAGCTTGTTGGCGTAGGTGTCGTCAGATGGGAAGATCAGGTCGTTGTTAGCCAACGCTGGGTCTTCCTTGATTACAAGTTCACGGGTTCCGTTTACCGGAGTCACGTAGTAAACACCGGCTAGAGCTAGCTTGGCAGCAATCTCTGGGGTGTAGTAGTAATCGATGATGGTCTCAACGTTCTGCAGGTGAGCCGAACCCATTGGAACCACGAAGTTGTCACAGGCGAAGGTCGAACCCGAGTCAAGCAGGACAACGCCCAGCTCTTCGCTTCCGAGCTCGAGGTTGGCGCCAACTAGGTCGCCAGCCCAGACGATACCGGCAACGGCATCGCCCGACTTGTAGTCATCAACGTAAGAGTTACCCTTCACCGAACGAATGTGACCCGAAGATACCTTTTCGGTGAAAAGGTCTAGAGCGTTGTAGAAGTCGTCCGAGGTGAACTTCGAGATGTCTACGCCCTTAGCCATCATCATGATGCCCAGGGTGTCGCGCATTTCGGAAAGAACCTCAACGCGGCCCTTCAACTCTGGTGCCCAAAGGTCTTCGAGAGTCGCTGGCGCATCCTTGCCAGTCAGCTTCTTGTAGTTTGCCTTGTGGTAACCGATACCGGCGATGATGCCCTTCCAAGGAAGCGAGTACTTTCGACCTGGGTCAAACGAACCGAAGGTGGTCTTGAAAGCTTCGTTTAGGTTGGCGGTCACGTTGGGCATGTTGTCGTAGCCGAGTGGCTGTACGTAGCCGTTCTCGATAAGACGGGCAACCATCCAGTCGGTTAGACAGAAGGTGTCGGCACCGGTGTCGGTTCCAGCACCCAGCTGGTTCTTGATCTTGGCGAAGTAGGTGTTGTTGTCCTCAACGGTTACGTTGTAGGTGACCTTGATACCGGTCTGCTTTTCGAAAGCCTTCAGGGTTGGGAACGAGCCGTCCTCGCCATCCATGTAGTAAGGCCAGTTGTCCCAGATAACAGTCTTCTCGGTGGCTGATAGGTCCTTTGCAGGAGTTAGCTTGGTTGCGCCACCACCTGGAGTACAAGCGGCTAGGAAAGCGGTAAGACCCGCGGCTCCAGCACCACCTAGTACTGCACGTCGGGTAACCTCTGCAGCCTTGGCTGCACGCACGGCGTCACGGACAATTGGATCTTTAATCGGCTCAGACATTGACTGACTCCTATACATCGAACGGACATCACTGTCCAAACAACACAACCAACGAAACACGCCTAGACGTATCAATCAAATACTGCCACAAACTAATCGCAAAAAAGCACAAAAACTTGCAAATGATTATTGAGGTATCGTTTATTTCTGGAGGACGGCAAGGTAGCCGTCGAAGGAGCAAAAATGCGCATCTCGGTCCCAGCCGAAGTTAAGAACAATGAATTCCGTGTAGCGATCACTCCAGCCGGAGTTCACGAGTTGGTAGTAGCTGGACACGAGGTATTCGTGCAGACCGGCGCAGGCAACGGTTCGAGCATCACCGATGCCGAGTACGAAGCCGCCGGAGCCAAGATTCTTCCTGACGCCGCGACCACATGGGAAGCCGGTGACATGGTGATGAAGGTTAAGGAACCGATTGCGTCTGAGTATGGCTTCCTTCGCGAAGGGCTAGTGCTCTTCACCTATCTACACCTCGCAGCCGACCTCGAACTCACCAAGCAGTTGGTCGAGAAGAAGGTCACCGCAATTGCCTACGAGACCGTTCAACTTCCAAGCCGCCAGTTGCCACTACTTGCACCAATGAGCGAGGTTGCCGGTCGTTTGTCGATCCAGGTTGGCGCTGAGACCTTGATGCGCCACAACGGTGGCAGCGGAATGCTGCTCGGCGGCGTACCAGGAACTCGCCCTGCCAAGGTCGTGGTTCTTGGCGGTGGTGTTGCTGGAACCAACGCCGTTGCCATGGCTGTTGGAGCCGGTGCCGAAGTTACCGTACTGGACACCAACCTCAACCGTCTTCGTGATTTGGATCACCACTACGCTGGTCGCATTCGCACCCTTGCTTCGAACGCTTTCGAGATCAACCGTTCACTTGCAGAAGCCGACCTCGTAATCGGCTCGGTGCTAATCCCTGGCGCCAAGGCTCCAAAGCTTGTTACCAATGAGCACGTGAAGAAGATGAAGCCTGGAAGTGTGCTTGTTGACATCGCTATCGACCAGGGTGGCTGCTTCGCCGATTCGAAGCCAACCACTCACGCTGAACCAACCTTCAAGGTTCACGATGCAATCTTCTACTGCGTTGCAAACATGCCTGGAGCGGTTCCGCACACCAGCACCTACGCGCTAACCAACGCAACCATGCCATACGCAAAGTCGCTAGCCAACAACGGTTGGAAGAAGGCTCTGCAGAACGATGGATCGCTCGCACTTGGCCTAAACAGCCACGACGGCGTGCTTACCAACGAGCCGGTTGCGGTTGCTCACGGTATGTCTTTCAAGTCGCTAGCCGAGGTGCTCGCCTAGCCCCTAGGGGTACCTGAAGTTCAAACGTTTGGCCGTCGTGCAAAAGCACGGCGGCTTTCGTTTTGGCTGTGGAACTTCCAACCTTGCCTTTATGCCCAAGTTGCAGAAGTTCAACTTCATCGGTGCCTGCAAGGGCCAACCGCGAGCGCAAGTTAATGAGCACTTCCCTTGGAATACCGACCAGTGATTGACTGGTCACCAGAAGGTGAACCCCCAAGGAGCGCCCCTTGGTGGCAACTCGAGTTATCACCTCATTGGCTTTGGGCACGCTTCTGATTGCGGCTACCACTTCGTCTACTATCAACAACCTGCGGGCAAAGCTTGCCTGATGCCGTTCCGCATGTTCCCAGGCCGAGAAACCCGCAGCTCGAAGCCACTCTTGACGCCTAGTCAAATCTTGATCAACAGACTCCCAAAAATCGGATTGGTTGGAGTCCAAATCGGAAGTTGAATTTTGGATCCTCGCCTCGGTCAGCAAAGCTCCCCCCTTGTAGTCGGCTACAGCCAGTTCCACGTTTTCGGAAACGCTGGCAAGCACCAGATGCAGAAGTTCACTCTTGCCAGACCCGGTTGGGCCAATCACCAATAGGTGGCCGGCACCTTTATCGAGAGCGAAGGTTCTTCCCAACCCAACCAAGTAGGCATGTGGTTCGGATTGATACCAGCCGGACAATCTGAGAGTCTCCAGCGAAGAAGCTTCAGGTTGCTGTGTGCGAAGGAAACTTTCCAACACCCGTTCGTTAAGCCGTTTCGACCAAAGGAATTGCCGTGAGGGAAGGCGAGTCTCCCCCAAATACACACGTCCCCCGAAAACTCTAAGTTCACCCTCCGGGAGCGCAATGCTCCTACGAGAAATCAGAATCGTAACCAGAGCGCCTAGAGCCGTGGCACCGAAAATTATCCAGTTACCCATGGTGACGGCGTATATCAACCCAATCACCAAAGAGGGCAGATAAAAAAGCGGGTTCACCCGCATAAGTTTCGTGAAGAAACTAAGTGGATGAACCCGCTTTAGGGTTTTTGTGGATTAGTCGCCGATGTAGCTCATTACGTGCTTGATACGGGTGTAGTCCTCGAAGCCATAGGCTGACAGGTCTTTGCCGTAACCCGAGTGACGGAAACCGCCGTGAGGCATTTCGGCTGCCAGCGGAATGTGGGTGTTGATCCAAACACAACCAAAGTTCAAGCCCTTCGAGAAACGCATGGCTCGGGTGTGGTCCTTGGTCCATACCGAGCTGGCAAGACCGTAGATCACGTCGTTGGCGTTCTTCATTGCTTCGTCATCGGTCTTGAAAGTCTGAATGGTGATCACAGGGCCAAAGATTTCGCTCTGGATGTGTTCGTCGTTCTGCTTTAGACCCGAGATAACGGTTGGCTGGATGTAGAAACCATCTCGCTTGACGGCTTTGCCACCGATTTCAATCTTGGCGTGGGAAGGAACACGTCCCAGGAATCCGAGTACACGCTCGAACTGGTTCACGTTGTTGACCGGACCAACATAGGTGTCCTTGTCTTTAGGGTCGCCAACCTTGGCGTCGGACTTCACAGCCTTCACAACTTCCTTGATAAAGGCCTCGGCTACCGACTCATGAACAAGCACGCGGGTGGCTGCGGTGCAGTCCTGGCCAGCGTTGAAGAATCCGGCACCGACAATTCCAGTGGCGGCCTTCTTCAAATCGGCGTCGGCGAATACTATTACCGGAGCTTTACCGCCTAGCTCTAGGTGAACCCGCTTTAGGTCAGAAGCGGCGCTTTTGGCAACTTCCATACCGGCACGAACCGAACCTGTGATCGAAACCATCTGCGGGGTTGGGTGTTCAACAATCATGCGGCCGGTATCGCGGTCACCGGTCACCACGTTGAAGACACCTTTCGGAAGGAA
>JBEGPG010000102.1:0-2872 GCA_041181585.1 Actinomycetota bacterium | reverse complement strand
GGCCGCGACTTCACGAGGTAGGCGATGCCGCGCCAATTGAATCCGATCGGTTCGCCACCCTTATTGGTTGAAACGAATACCGTCTCATCGACTCTCATCTCTGCACCCCATGCGCAAGCGGGAGACCGACGAAACCGGCTACCCGAAACCAAAACCCTAAACCTAAAGTAAAGGGTTATTCAAACATTTGTTCGAACACTAGAAGTGTATGAATGGGGTCCGACATTTCAAGTCGTAGTTTTTGAGAAGCCTGATTTAGAGCGGCAGAATCAGCTCAGGCGAGTTGTTGCGAACCTGCCCAACGGCAGAGCCAACCTTGAAGAACTCGGCCTCGGCGGCAACAACGTTGGATTCGGCGGCGACCGCATCCAGTAGGTCCTGATCGCCCTCGATGTGCGGGTCAATCCAGGCCTCGAGTGCGTCGGGGGTCAGCAAGACCGGGTTGCGGTCGTGAATGTGCGCCAGTTCGGGTGCCGAATCCTTGGTCAACGTGGTTGCCGAGAGCAGCCAGCGGGTCGGATCGTTTTCGGCCTTTGACGGGTCGCGCCACCACTCATACAGCCCGGCCAGAGCAAACATGCCATCGCTGCCGGCATTGATGTAGAACGGCTGCTTATTGCCGTCGGCATCCACGTGCCATTCGTAATATCCCGAAGCCGGAATCACACAGCGGCGACGAACCACCGAATCTTTGAACGAAGGCTTCTCAAGAATGGTTTCGATGCGACCGTTGACCAGGGGAGCGCCAGACGAAGGCCCATCTTTGCTCCAGCGAGGGATTAGTCCCCAGCGAGCAGCGTGAATCTCACGGTGCAGTTCGCCGAGCGGTGAACCGTCTTCGGCTTTCTCGAACGAGCGGTCGACGATGATGCTGATCGGCTGGGTCGGTGCCACATTGAAAGAGATGCCTGGCTGCTCGCCGATGATCTCGTCTGCTTCGAAGATGGTGAGGATTTCACCTACGGTCTTGGCGACAACAAAGCGACCGCACACTAGAGCTGATCCCGCTTGGCTGGCTCGACCGGCAATTCGGCGCTGACTTCAATCGCCGAATCCTTCTTTGGCGCAGCGGCCTCGGCCTCGGCAATCATCACGGCAGCCTTGGCTTCGAGGCGCTTCTTGCCGAAGTGGACGATGATCGCGAACACGATGATGATGGCCACAAAGACCACGCCGGCCCACTTGAGCTTGCCAGCCAATTGGTCGTATGCGCTGTGCGCCAAGGCGCCAACGCCGACGTATGCCGTCGCCCAGATGAAGCAGGCGGCAAAGGTCCACGAAATGAACTTGCGGTATGACATGCGAGACATGCCCGCGGTCACCGGAACAAGCGAGTGAAGAATCGGCAAGAAGCGTGAGATGGCGACCGCAAGGCCGCCGCGAGAGTCGATGAAGGCATCAGCCATCTGCCAATTGCGTTCGCCGATGCGCTGACCCAGTTTGCTGGCACGGATGCGTTCGCCAAAAAGGCGTCCGATGAAAAAGCCGATGGTCTCACCGATCAACGAACCGACCAGGACGAAGCCGAGCAGGATTAGAAAACCGGGGATGTCGCCAGGCTGAACACCCGTCGAGGCGACCAAGACAACGGTGTCGCCAGGCATGATGAGCCCGACAAAGAGGCTGGTCTCGGCAAGAATTGCGATGCCAGCGAGAACCGCACGCAACAATGGGTCGACACTCTGAACGGTGTTGAGTAGCCAATCGAGAAGCTGGTTCACAAAGTCAATCTTCGCATGAACGCGAGCGCCAACGGCTGCAATAAATTTCCAGAAAAAACTTCTAAAACTTAGGTGTGCCTTACTAGAAAATGAAAAGTCGTTAGGATACAAATGATTTTGGAGAAGCACTTTTCTCCGGAATCGAGGATCGAAATGCACGGCACATCGGCAGTGCTAACCGAACTCAGCGCACTGGACCTATCGCGTTGGCAGTTTGGACTAACCACCGTTTATCACTTCCTGTTTGTCCCTTTGACCATCGGTATGGTCTTACTGGTCGCAATCATGCAGACCGCTTGGGTTCGCACCAACGATGAGAAGTTCCTGAAGATGACGAAACTCTTCGGAAAAATCTTCCTGATCAATTTCGCTATGGGTGTAGTGACAGGAATCGTGCAGGAATTCCAGTTCGGCATGAACTGGTCTGATTACTCGCGCTTCGTGGGAGACATCTTCGGTGCTCCGCTTGCGATGGAAGGTCTGATTGCGTTCTTCTTTGAAGCAACCTTCATTGGTCTTTGGATCTTTGGTTGGAATCGCCTACCGAAAAAGATTCACCTAGCAACCATCTGGATGACTGTCCTAGGTGTTTGGCTTTCTGCCTACTTCATCCTTGCTGCGAACTCGTTCATGCAGAACCCGGTGGGCTTCAAGCTCAACGAGGCGAAGCACCGAGCCGAGCTCACTGACATCGGTGCCGTTCTAACGAACAAGGTCGCACTGAACCAGTTCCCGCACACGATCACCGCATCCATCATGTTTGCCGGTGCCGTCATGGTTGCCGTTGCTGCGTATCACCTCAAGCGAAACCAGCACGTTTCGAGCATGTATCCATCGCTTCGCTTTGGCCTCTGGACTGCTCTGATCGGTGGCGCTGGAACCGTGCTTTCGGGTGATGGTCTGGGCTTAGCCATGGTGCAGACCCAACCTATGAAGATGGCAGCCGCTGAAGCTCTTTACAACACCACGAAGAACGCATCGTTCTCGATTTTCACCTGGGGTACCCCAGACGGAAAGAGCGAACTCTTCTCTATCCGTATTCCAAACCTTCTTTCATTCCTGTCGACTCATACCTGGGATGGACAGGTCGAAGGTCTCAATGACCTAAATGCCGAGTATGCGAAGCTCTATGGCCCGGGTGACTACATGCC
>JBEGPG010000101.1:0-3847 GCA_041181585.1 Actinomycetota bacterium | reverse complement strand
ACCTTGTTGGCCTTTGGTGCGGCTGGCTCGCCCTGGGCGCCCTGACCGTAAGAACGTTCTTCAGTGTTTGACATACGCAAATTCTAGTTATATCTGCGTAGTTTCCAATCTCAAACATTCGCCAGAGTCATCAAGATCGACCTTAACCAGATCGCCGTCGTGGATCGAACCGGCCAGCACGAGGTTCGCGAGCTGGTCATCGATCTGCTGTTGCATGAGCCTGCGAAGTGGCCTTGCTCCGTAGATTGGGTCCCAACCACGGTCGGCTAACCAAGCTCTGGCGGCAGGCGTGACCCCCAGTTGAATGCGCTTGTCTTCCAAACGCTTTAGGAGCCGGTCGATGTTGATTTCAACAATCTGCCCTAGTTCCTCGCGAGTGAGCGCGCTGAAGACCACGATGTCGTCGAGGCGGTTCAGGAATTCCGGCTTGAAGTGCGAGCGTACGATTTCCATTACACCGAGCTTCTTCTGCTCGTCGGTGAGCTCTTGATCAATCAAGAACTGTGAGCCAAGGTTTGAGGTGAGAATCAGAATCACGTTTCGAAAGTCGACGGTTCGACCCTGCCCATCGGTGAGTCGACCGTCGTCGAGCACCTGAAGCAGCACGTCGAAGACTTCCGGGTGAGCCTTCTCAACTTCGTCGAGAAGAACCACTGAATATGGGCGGCGACGAACGGCTTCGGTGAGCTGGCCGCCCTCTTCATAGCCGATGTACCCGGGAGGTGCGCCGAGCAATCGAGAAACTGAGTGCTTCTCGCCGTACTCGCTCATATCGATGCGGACCATGGCCTTTTCGTCGTCGAACAAGAATTCGGCAAGCGACTTTGCAAGTTCGGTTTTACCGACACCCGTTGGGCCGAGGAATAGGAACGAGCCGGTTGGGCGACTCGGGTCTGAGATGCCTGCCTTGGTTCGGCGAACCGCATCGGCTACCGACTTTACGGCCGACTTCTGGCCGATCAGGCGTTTGCCGAGTTCGGCTTCCAGGTTCAGGAGCTTCTGGCTTTCGCCGGCGAGTAGTCGTCCGGTCGGAATGCCGGTCCAGGCGCTGACCACCGCGGCAACTTCGTCTTCGCCAACCTGGTCGTTGACCATTCGGTCGTGTTCCATGGCCTCGGCCTGTTCGAGCTGAGTGAGCTCCTTTTCGAGTGCAGGAATTTCTCCATATAGAAGTCGCGAAGCGATTTCCAGATTTCCTTCGCGCTGGGCGCGATCGGCATCCACTCGTAGCGAGTCGAGTTTGTTCTTGAGTTCACCAACTCGGTTGAGTTCCGCGCGTTCGGCTTCCCACTGCTTCGAAAGCTCTGCAAGCTTTTCGCTTCTGTCCTTCAAATCTTCGCGAAGTTTTTCCAAACGCTCCTTTGAGGCCGCGTCCTTTTCCTTCTGGAGCGCAAGCTCCTCGAGTTTTAGGCGGTCGACGCTTCTCTTAAGTTCGTCGATTTCAACAGGTGCCGAATCGATCTCCATGCGTAGGCGGCTTGCCGCCTCATCGATTAGGTCGATCGCCTTGTCTGGCAACTGGCGGCCGGTGATGTATCGATTCGAGAGATTCGCCGCAGCCACCAGTGCGTTGTCGGCGATGGCTACCTTGTGGTGCGCCTCGTAGCGTTCTTTTAGTCCACGCAAGATTGCGATTGTGTCGACCACCGACGGCTCACCAACGTAGACCTGCTGGAATCGGCGCTCTAGCGCTGAGTCTTTCTCGATGTACTGGCGATATTCGTCGAGCGTGGTGGCACCGATGAGGCGCAATTCACCTCTGGCCAACATCGGCTTAAGCATGTTCGAGGCGTCCATGGCGCTTCCGCCGCCACCCACACCAACCAGGGTGTGGAGTTCGTCGATGAAGGTAATGATCTGACCCTCGGCGGCGTTGATTTCGGAGAGAACCGCTTTTAGACGTTCTTCGAATTCGCCCTGATACTTTGCACCGGCAAGCATCGAAGCTAGGTCAAGCGAGATTAGCTGCTTGCCCTTTAGGCTTTCCGGCACATCTCCGGCGACGATTCGCTGTGCCAAGCCTTCGACCACGGCGGTCTTTCCAACACCAGGCTCACCAATGAGCACCGGGTTGTTCTTGGTTCGACGGCTTAGCACCTGTGCTACTCGTCGGATTTCCGAGTCGCGCCCAATTACCGGATCAAACTTTCCGGCCTTGGCCACCTCGGTTAAGTTGCGTCCGTATTTTTCTAGAGCCGACTGCTGCTCTTGTTGTTGCTGATTCATGTTTCGAATCTCCTTTCGCGAAGGGCTACTTCGCCCGCCACAGAACTACCTGAGTATTACGAACTGGTCGCTGGCCCGGGAGCATGCTCTCGATTCCAGTTTCTCCAGCGGCAAAAACTCTGGCGCCTGGGCGGTTCATTAGCTCGTTGGCTAATGCGGTTTCCAAATCACGAACTCTTTTTAGGAGTTCGGCATTCTGGTTTTCCAGCTCGAGAATTCGTCGAATGCCTTCGAGGCTTACGCCTTCGTTGGACAGCCGCGCGATCTCTCGAAGCTGGGCGACATTTCGCATCGTATAGCGACGCGATTGGCCTCCGGTTCTCACCGGAATCACCAAACCCATGCGGTCGTACTGACGCAGGGTTTGTGGGTGCATGAAAGCGAGTTCGGCCGCTACAGCGATGGCGAACATCGGTGTGTTTTCGTCAAACTCTTCCATGGTCTACTCCTATAGTTGACCGGCTCTAGCGAGCAGGTCCTCTCTCGGGTCTTCTTGTGGAACCAAATCGTTGAAAGCCTCGAGCGCCTTCTTGGCCTTTTCGGTTAGGTGCGATGGAACCGCAATCTCAACGGTTGCCAGCAGGTCGCCGGTTCCCTTCGAGGTCTCCACGCCCTTGCCCTTCACGCGCAAAACGCGACCGTTTGGTGTACCTGGTGCAACCTTTAGCTTCACCGGTTCGCCACCGAGGGTAGGTACCGCAATCGTGGCACCCAAGGACGCCTCGACGAAGGTCACCGGCACGCTCACGCGGAGATTGTTTCCATCACGCACGAATACCGGGTGTGGCTTCACGTGAACGTTGACGATTAGATCGCCAGGCTCGCCACCGTTAGGCGATGGGTTTCCCTTGCCACGAACCTTGACCTTCTGGCCGTCCTGGATTCCAGCCGGAATCTTCACGGAAACACTGCCACCATGCTGGAAGTTCAGCTTTAGCGTGGTTCCCTTAATCGAATCGATGAAAGCGATGGTCTCGCGGTGAGACAAATCCTGCCCGCGTTGCGGACCACCAAATCCACCGAATCCGCCGAAGCCACCGCCCATGCCTCCGGCGCCAAAGAGGTTAGAGAACACGTCTTCGAAGCCAGCGCTGCCGCCGGGGAAACCGGCACCGTTGAATCCGCCTGGACCACCGGTGAATCTAGCTCCACCGCCCATGGCGCGAACCTGGTCGTATTCGGCGCGCTGCTGCTTATCGCTCAGCACGCTATACGCCTCGGAGATTTCTTTGAATCTAGCCTCGGCCGCGGCGTTGCCTGGGTTAGAGTCCGGGTGGAACTCACGTGCGAGCTTGCGGTAGACCTTCTTCAGCTCAGCCTCAGTCACGTCCTTGGAAACTCCAAGGATCTTGTAAAAGTCCTTTTCGAACCAGTCTTGACTAGCCATGCTTTACCTCTACTCCGGAATGCTTACCGCGACCATTGCTGGTCGAAGCAAACGCTCCCCAATCATGTAGCCGGGTTCGATCACATCGGCGATTACGGTTTCGGTAACTTCGGCGGAAGGAGTCTGAACCAGCGCGTTGTGAAGCTCTGGGTCGAACTTCTCGCCCTTGGCGCCAAACGCCTTGAGCCCAAACTTCTCGCCAGCCGAACGAATCTTGGTAACCACTGCAGCGAA
>JBEGPG010000100.1:0-11829 GCA_041181585.1 Actinomycetota bacterium | reverse complement strand
GCAGCAAACTGCTCGAGCATTTCGAGTAGGGCACCCGGACGGTCACTCGGAAGTTCCACAATCAACGAAGTCTTGTCGTGGCCGGTTCGCTTTGGCAGTGCGCCCTTCTTACCAACCTCGATGAAACGGGTTTCTGCGTTCTTGTTGTCGGCAATGTTCTTAGCGATCACCTTTACCATGTAGTGGTCGGTGATGTTCGGGGTGGAAACCGCGGCATCGATCTTCTCGTTTTCCCAGAGATCTGAAGCGGCAGCCGCGTTCGAGGTGGCCGGTAGGTGCTTGTGGCTCTTGAGGTTGGCCGACAACCACTTGCGAACCTGAGCGTAGGCAACTGGATGTGCAGCCACGGTCTTCACGTCGGCAAGCTTCACGCCTGGGCGTGCCACCAGGTTGAAGTTCACAGGAACCAGGTACTCACCGTAAATCTGTAATCCATCCATGTTCGCCAGTGCGTCGAGAGTCGCGCTAACGCCACCTTCAACCGAAGACTCCACCGGCACCACGGCGCGGGCGGCCTTACCCGCCAAAACCAATGAAAGCGCTTCGGAGACGGTTGCAACCGGAAGCCATTCCTTGCCGGCTGCCGTCTTCACCTGACGCAGGGCGAGCTCGGTAAAGGTGCCAGCCGGGCCAAGGTAGGCGTAGGCGGAGTTACTGTTACGAGCTTGTGATGACATAGAACAAGGTTAACCGCCACAATGGTTTTATGAGTGAGCGTGCGGGAAAAAAGGCATCGGCCGAAGACCTTATTAACATCGAGAAACTAATCGATGATTACTTTTCAATTCACCCCGATGTGACCGATGCCGTTCAAAAGGTGACTTTCGGAACTTCGGGTCACCGCGGCACCTCATTGAATGGTTCGTTTAACGAAGACCACATCGCAGCCATCACTCAGGCAATCGTTGAATACCGACGCATGGAGAACATTAAGGGACCTATTTACGTTGGCAAAGACACCCACGCTCTTTCGGGTCCGGCCGAACAAACCGCACTTGAGGTGCTGGCCGGAAATGGCGTTGTTGCACTGATTGATTCTGCCGGCCGTTACGTTCCAACCCCCGCCGTTTCGGTGGCCATCATCAACCACAACCAGGGGAAAAGCGCCACCGACGCCACGCGCGCGGACGGTCTGGTGATCACCCCGAGCCACAACCCACCAACCGACGGCGGCTTCAAGTACAACCCCCCTCACGGTGGCCCAGCCGATTCCGATGCCACAAACTGGGTTGCCGCTCGCGCCAACGAGATCATCGCCGGCGGTCTGCGCGAGGTGAAGAAAGCCAAGCCGGATGGCGTTGCCTACGACTTCAAAGACAACTACATCTCGCAACTCGATCACGTTCTAAACCTCGATGCCATCGCCGGCAGCTCGGTTTCAATCGGTGCCGACCCTATGGGTGGTGCCTCGGTTGACTACTGGGGTGAGATCGGTTCACGCTATGGATTGAACCTCACGGTGGTGAACCCAAACGTTGACTTCCAGTTCGGTTTCATGACCCTGGACTGGGATGAGAAGATTCGCATGGACTGCTCCAGCCCGTTCGCCATGGCATCGCTGATTGAAGATCGAAACCGCTTTGACATTTCAACCGGCAACGACGCCGACGCCGACCGTCACGGCATCGTGACCCGAGACCACGGACTTATGAACCCCAACCACTTCCTCGCAGTTTCGATTGATTACCTATATCGAAACCGTCCGGGCTGGTCGGCCTCTGCTGCCGTTGGTAAGACCATGGTTTCTTCGTCGATCATCAACCGTGTGGTTTCCGATTTGGGTCGCAAGGTGATCGAGGTGCCGGTTGGTTTCAAGTGGTTCGTGCCAGGGCTAATCGATGGATCGGTTGGTTTCGGTGGCGAAGAGTCGGCAGGAGCGAGCTTCCTAAGACTGAACGGTGAAGCTTGGTCCACCGACAAAGATGGTCTGATTCTGGCGCTACTGGCCAGTGAAATCACCGCGGTTACCGGCAAGACTCCGTCGCAGCACTACCAATTGCTAACCAACAAGTTCGGCGCCTCGGTTTACGAGCGCATCGACGCTCCGGCCACTTTGGAGCAGAAGTCCAAGCTGGGCAAACTTTCGGCAGACGCAGTATCGGCAAGTGAACTGGCCGGTGAAAAGATCACTGGAATTCTCACCCATGCTCCAGGCAATGGTGCTGCCCTTGGTGGTCTAAAGGTGGAAACCGAGAACGCTTGGTTTGCTGCCCGGCCATCGGGAACCGAGAACGTCTACAAGATTTACGCCGAGTCGTTCAAGGGCGCAGAGCACTTGGCTCGAGTTCAAGCCGAGGCCAAGGATCTAGTAGATTCGGTGCTCGCCTAGTTCAGATAGTTAGGCGCCGCCGGGAGGGAGTAGTACTCCTCCAGTGTCAGAATATTTCGATCGTGCATGTCGGTCGCAGTTCTAACTCCCACATAACGGAAGTGCCAAGGTTCGAACTGGTAACCGGTTACTGCGGTCTTTCCCTTTGGATAACGCAAGATAAAGCCGTATTTCCAGGCGTTCGCCGCCAACCAAATGCCTGCCTTGGTCTTTGCGAAGCTGGTGGTCAGCGTGGAAACCCCCTTGGCCGCGAAGTCCACAGCCAATCCGGTCTGGTGCTCGGAATGCCCAGGACGAGCGGCTAACTTCTCACCAGCAACCTTGCCAATTGAGTTCACCTTTGCGCTGTGAATGGTTACCTGTGACGAGTAGCTGCGGAAACCGCTTTGAACCACGAGGGTTCCCTGCTTATCCGTAAGCATCTGATCGCCCATGGCCAAAACAGCCGCGGCCACTTCCTTGCGCACAATTCGTCCCAGCGGATTGTATTTAGCAGGTTTAACCAAATCGGCAGGGTAGTAGTTCTTTGGGGTCAGCGGTCTGACCTTGTTGACAACAACGTGGGTGGATTTCGGGTTGTTGATCTGGCAGGCAGCGTTGATAACCCCAACCGGACATTCGCTCGGAGCAGCCTGTGCAGAAAGCGGCGCTATTAGTAGACTCAAAACCGTTGCAAGCGCCAATGTTCTTGCGGAATAAAGGCGCAAAGACCCAAGGTTTGATAGATAGTTGCGCGGTTTCACGCGTTTAAGACTACCTATGTGTAGAGAGAAGTATTTTGTCCAAAGAAAAACCAATGCCAGTTGCTGGCGAAATGAGCCACAAGGAAATCTTGCTGGTTTTGGTCGGCCTAATGTCGGGCATGTTCCTATCCGCCCTAGACCAGAGCGTGGTGGGTACCGCAATGCGTACCATCGCCGATGACCTAAAAGGTCTCGACCTGCAGGCCTGGGTAACCACCGCCTACCTAATTACCTCAACCATCACCACCCCGATTTACGGCAAGCTCGGTGACATCTTCGGACGTCGTCGCCTCTTCCTAATCGCAATTTCGATCTTCGTGGCCGGATCGGTGCTTTCGTCGTTCTCGGGGTCGATGCTTGAGCTGGCCGGTTGGCGTGCGGTTCAGGGTCTAGGTGCCGGTGGTCTGTTCTCGCTAGCAATCACCGTGCTCAGTGACATCGTTCCTCCTCGTGAGCGTGCCCGTTACCAGGGATACACCCTTGCCGTATTCGCAACCTCGAGCGTTCTTGGACCAGTTGTTGGCGGTCTATTCGCAGAGCTTCCAACCTTCATCGGCATTGCCGGTTGGAAGTGGATCTTCCTAATCAACCTGCCAATCGGTGCCATCGCCCTATTCATGGTTTGGAAGTTCCTTCACGTTCCACACACCCCGGTAAACCACCGAATCGACTGGCTAGGTGCCATCACCATCGTGGTTGGTGTGGTTCCAATGTTGCTCGTGGCCGAGAACGGTCGCGACTGGGGCTGGGACAGCCAGAACTCGATCCTTTGCTACGTGATTAGCGTGATCGGTATTGTCTCCTTCATCTTCGCCGAGCGCGCGGCAAAGGAAGAAGCAATCCTTCCACTCAAGTTGTTCAGCACTCGCACCTTCACCATGGCCACCATCCTCGGTGTCATCGTGGGTATCGGAATGTTCGGTGGAATGATGACCCTTCCACTACTTCTTCAGATTGTGAACGGCGCAACCCCAACCGAGTCTGGCTGGCTAATGCTTCCTATGGTTGCCGGAATGATGACCGCCACCATGGTCTCGGGCCAGGTAACCGGAAAGACCGGAAAGTACAAGATATTCCTAGTAACCGGTACCGGAATGCTTCTTGCCGGTTACGCCTCGCTATTCGCTTACCGCTACGACACCCCAATCTGGATCACCTCGATCTCGATGGTGATCATTGGTATGGGTCTTGGTCAACTAATGCAAACCCTGACTCTGGCAGCCCAGAACGCAGTGGCTCCACAGGACATCGGTGTGGCTACCTCTTCGACCATGTTCTTCCGCCAGATGGGTGGAACCTTGGGCGTTGCCGTGTTCATCTCGATTCTGTTCAACCGTTTGCCTGAGGCAATCAAGGACGCCATGAAGCAGAGCGACGTGAAGACCGGAATGACCGACGCCGCCAAGGAATACATGGCTGGCGTTATGACCGGAAAGTACAAGCCGACCAACCCGAATGTTCAGTTCCTCAAGGACAGCGTTACCAACCCTGGTTCGCTTGCCGAAAAGATGAACACTGATTCGTCGTTCCTTGCGAACCTAGACCCACGCCTGTCGCGCCCATTTCTTATGGGCTTCGCCGACTCGGCCGTCCTAGTGTTCGAGTGGGCGGCTGCCGTTGTTGCAGTGGCATTCGTGTTGTCTTGGTTCATCAAGGTGGCACCGCTTCGAGACAAGTCGGCTGCAGCTGAATCGGCTGCTGCTTCGCAAGCACACTAATCTAGAAATACACGGGAGTTCGGTGTAACCGGACTGAGAGGGTAACTGAAAGTTACCGACCGTCGAACCTGATCTGGGTAATGCCAGCGCAGGGAGGACCTCTAACCCGTGCCCGTCTATAAAGGAGGGCACGAAAGTGCAGAAACTACTCACCGTTGCATTGGCAGCAGGAATGATTGCAGGCACCCTAACCGGCTGCAGCAACGTGAACCATGAAACCGATGTGGTTCTCGTGACCCACGATTCGTTTGCCATCAGCGACGAACTAAAGCACGAGTTTGAAACCGAGTACGGATACCAACTGAAGATCGTGAAGGCTGGAGACGCCGGAGCGATGACCAATAAGTTGGTGCTAACCAAAGAGCAGCCGATCGGTGATGCAGTGTTTGGCATCGACAACACTTTGGCCCCGCTGGCCGATCAGAACGAGCTGATCGAAGGTTCACTAACCCCAATCGACTTCGGCGATGTTTGCATGAACTACGACGTGGACTGGTTCGAGTCACGAGGAATTCCGGCACCGAGCACTATTTCACAGTTGACTTCGAAGACCTACAAAAACCTAACGGTTGTTGAAAACCCTGGAACCTCGTCAGCCGGAATGGCGTTTCTAGCAACCACCGTTGCTAAGTTCGGTGACCCTGGCTATCTCGACTACTGGAAGGCGCTGAAGGAAAATGGCGTGAAGGTGGTAGCCGGCTGGGAAGACGCCTACTACACCGAATTCTCTGGCTCGAGCGGTCACGGAGATCGCCCGATTGTGCTGAGCTATTCGAGTTCGCCTGCGTATGAAGTTCGAGACAACGGCAAGAGCCAGACCGCCAGCATCTTGAACGATTGCTACCGCCAAACGGAATATGCAGGTGTGCTTGCAGGAGCTAAGAACTCGACGGGAGCGAAGGCCTTGGTTGACTTCCTCAGTTCGACCTCGTTTCAGAAGGCAATCCCTGAGCTGATGTATGTCTACCCTCAGATGCATTCTGTGGAGCTACCCGAAAGCTGGGCGAAGTTCGCGCCGAAGGCAACCACCGTTATCGGTGGTCAACTCGATGTAATCTCCGGCCGCAAGGGATGGCTAACTTCTTGGAGCGCGCTGTTTGAGTAAACTCCCGTGGAAGTGGGCACCTCCGATTCTGTTCCTGGGGGTCCTTTTCTACTGGCCGCTTTCGATCATTTTGGGTCGTGGGTTTACAGGTGACTGGGCACTGCACCTACTCGACGTTCGCGACTGGCAAATCACCTGGTTCACAATTTGGCAGGCGCTGCTCTCAACTGCACTTTGTTTACTGTTCGCCATACCTGGCGCCTACGTTCTCTACCGAAAGAAATTTCGTGGACAGCGTGTAATTCGATCACTGATGACTATCCCGTTTATGTTGCCAACAATTGTGGTTGCAACCGGGTTTACTATTTTCCGAAATGATGGAGGTCTGGAACTAGATCCAGTCTTTTGGATTGTGCTTGCCCATGTGTTCTTGAATTACTCGCTCGCAGTTCGAACCATTGGCAGCTACTGGATGTCTTTGGATCTTCAAACCGAAGAGGCTGCGGCCTTGGCTGGTGCCGGTAGGTTTCGCACGGTATGGAGTATCTCGCTGCCTCAACTTCGGCCGGCTCTGATTTCGGCAGGAGCATCGACTTTCCTTTACTGCAGCGCCAGTTATGGAATCATCTTGGTGCTCGGTGGAGGTCAGGTGCACTCGTTGGAAACGGAGATTGCCACGGCGGCCAACACCCTGCTAGATCTTCCAAAGGCCTCTGCGTTGGCACTGATTCAAACGCTTCTCAGCGTTGTTGCTTTCGGGATAACCCAGAGCGGTGGGCGAGCGAACATTGGCATCGAAGTGGGCGACCACGACGGCGACGTGAAGAGGCTGGACCGTCGAGACTGGTTGGCAACCCTGATTACATTCCCCGTTTTTGTAATTCTGATTCTCGCTCCGATGGCACTCATCGTGGTCAAGACCGTTACCGAGGGTGATGGATTTTGGGGCAACTTTGTAAACCTCGCCGGTCGTGGAACTAGGGATCTTCTGAACCTGAGTGTGCTCGATGCCATGGGGAATAGCTTCAGGAACATGCTCATCTCAGGTGGTCTGGCACTGGTAATTGGTGTTTACGTTTCCTATTTATTGGCGCAGCCAACCAAGTCACGCAGGCAATTGATTACCAATCGCATCCTCGATATCGCCTTCCTCCTTCCCCTTGGAATTTCGACCGTGGTTCTGGGCTTCGGCTACCTGCTCACCTTCGGTGGTTACCCGTTACCCCTTCGTGAGACCTGGTTGATCGTTCCGCTAATTCAGTCGGTGATGTCGGTGCCGCTGGTGATCCGTTTGGTATACCCGGCGCTCGTTGCAGTTGACCGAGCGCACTTCGAGGCTGCGGCTACCGCCGGTGCCAACCGCTGGCAAATCTGGTGGTTGATTGAGTTACCTATGACTCGTTTCAGCATTTACACCGCGGCCGCCTTCGCCGCGCTGGTTTCACTGGGTGAATTTGGTGCGGCTAGCCTTCTGGCCTATGGCGACCAGGCCACTTTGCCTACCGTTCTCTACTCGCTAATCACCAAGCCTGGCGGTCAAAACTTTGGCATGGCGATGGCCGCCAGCACGCTGATCATTGCCAGCACCTTCTTGGTGGTATTTGCAATCAGTCGCGAAAATCAACCGGAACGTGCGCAGCGGCGAAACGGTCTCGCATAACCTCGATGGCTTCCGGGTTGCGATCCATCAGCACGAAGCGGCGTCCAAGCTCGGCTGCCACAAAACCGGTGGTTCCTGAACCACCGAAGAAATCAACGACAAGGTCTCCTGGCTTCGACGACGCCTGAATGATGCGTCTGAGAATTCCAACCGGTTTCTGAGTTGGGTAGCCGGTTTTTTCGGTGCCGGTTGGCGAAACGATGGTGTGCCACCAAACATCGGTTGGGAGTTTGCCCTTCTCTGCCTTCTCGGGAGTAACTAGCCCAGGCGCCATGTAGGGCTCGCGGTCAACTGATGTGGAATCGAAGTAGTACTTTGCTGGGTGTTTGACGTAAACCAAAATGGTGTCGTGCTTAGCAGGCCAGCGGCCCTTAGCTTTGGCGCCGTAGTCGTACGCCCAAATGATTTCGTTGAGGAAGTTTTCGCGGCCAAACAGGGCGTCTAGCAATACCTTCGCGTAGTGTGCCTCACGGTAATCGAGGTGCAGATACAAGGTTCCGGTCTGGTTCAAAAGACGCCAAGCTTCTTCAAGTCGTGGCTCTAGAAAGCTCCAGTAGTCGGCGAATTCATCGTCGTAGCCGAGCACGGTCTCCCGAACAATCTCATAACGCTGACCCTTGAAGCCAACTCGGTTTCCGGTTTCGGTGCGAGTGGTGGTCGACTTTCCGCGAGTCTGACGGCGGCCCGTGTTGAATGGCGGATCGATGTAGATCAGCTGTACCGAACCCTCGGGCATAGATTGCAAGTGCGAAAGGTTATCCCCAAAGAGCACTAGATTTTTAGAGTCGGACACATAGAAGAGATTAACTTACATGAGCACTGAAGTAGTTCACCAGCCAGATAAAAACCGCTACGTGATTTTCCTCGACGGAGAAGAAGTTGGCGAGGCTTGCTACACACCGCGCGAAGACCGTTGGGTGTTCGACCACACATTCGTGAACCCGGTGCACCAGGGTAAGAACTTGGCTGCCATTTTGGTACGCGACGCTTTTGTTGACGTTCGTGAAAACCAGCACCTAAAAGTTGAGCCAACTTGCTCGTATGTGGTTCGCTACATGGAGAAGCACCCGGATACTCACGACTTGTTGGCGCTGCCAATCGAAGAGGCGGTTGCCGCCTGCAAGCTACCGCCTCGCGGTTAGAGGTGCGCCTCTAGCCACTGGGCTAGATCGTTCAGAACTTCGTCCTGGTTCGTTTCGTTGTAAATCTCGTGACGAGCGCCTTCATACACAAAGAGCACGATGTCGTCGACACCGCGCTTGCGATAGGCATTAGCTAGCATCACGTTTCCACGTTCACCCGCGAGCGCGTCGTCACTGCCCACCTGCAACAGGATTGGCACTTTCGGGTCGATGGTTTTCTTGGGTGCACCCATTAGCTTTAGGGTGTCAACCAGACCAACCACTTGGCTAAAGGACTCAACGAAGTTCAGCGGGTCCTCCCGGAACTTCTTGCCGACTTCGTGGTTTCGACTTAGCCACTCACCACCGGTTGCGTTTGGAAGGTGTGCCCACTTTTTGTTCAACTTGCCGCCGTTGATGATGCCAGGGATCAGCAGTGAGGAACCGCTGAGTACGAAGCCATCGAGGTCCGAAGAGTATTTGTCGAAGAGGCGCTGGGCGAGCATGGAGCCCCAACTGTGACCTAGCATTACCAGCTTGGTGCTGGGGTGTTCGCTCTTGATGAGGTCGGTGAGTTGGCGAACCTCACCGAGCACTGCATCCATTCCACCTGGGCCGAGCAGGCCCTGCTTCTTGGTGATGCCCGCCTCAACCATTCCCTTACCAGTTTGACCGTGGCCGCGGTGGTCATCGGAGTAAACCGCGTAGCCGAGTGAATTGAGTTTGGCGGCTACGTGATCGTAACGACGCGAGTGCTCGCCGATACCGTGTACCAGCTGAACGACTGCCTTTGGGTTGGCTACTGGCCATTCCCAAAAAACGATGTCTACATTGTGGGCGTCTTTGAAGCTACGGCGAAGCGGTAGGTCGGTCATAACTGAAGAATACGCCCGAATCGAGGAAAATGATTAAGCGGCAATCTTCAGGTCGCTCTCAGGAAACTCTCAAGTTTTTAGACAAGTCTTAGACCCATGAACCAAACCGTGCCTCAGGTAACACTGACCCCACCGAACCAGCGGGTTCGCCTGGGGGTAGCAAAGTGGAACAAGCTAAAGCGCAACCAGGACATCGTTGAAACGTTTGCCTGGGCCACCGTGGTTTTGGTTACCTCGATGTTTTTTCTCGATGGCGGCATTGCCAAGTTTGGAAACGTCAACGACATCCTGAATTCGATTAGCCGCCTAACCGCCCTAATCGGAACCGACCTGCTTCTAATTCACACCCTGCTCGTGGCTCGTGTGCCTTGGCTCGACAAGTTCTACGGTCACGACAAAGTGACTCTCGCTCACAAGAAGCTTGGAAAGCCAATCCTTTATGTGATCTCGGCACACTTCCTAGCTTCGCTGATTCAGTTCGCAATCGCCGATGGTAAGTCGGTTGCGAATGAACTGATGACCCTGATTCTTACCGTGCCAGACATGTGGAGCGCCACCCTAGGTCTGGTGCTCATGATCGTCGTAGTGGTCAGCTCAATCAACGCCGCTCGCAAGAAGCTCTCCTACGAAGTTTGGTATGTGATTCACCTTCTGGCCTATGCATCGATCTTGGTTGCGGTTCCTCACCAGTTCTCCACTGGAAGCGACATTGCCGGAAAGCCCCTGCAGACCCTGTTCTGGGTTTCGCTCTACCTATTCGTGGCCCTGAACGTGGTTTGGTACCGAGTGCTTGCTCCGCTACTTCTGAACCTCAGCCTGGGTCTTCGAGTCTCGGCAGTGGTTCGCGAGTCGAGCGACACCATTTCGATCTACGTATCCGGACGCAACCTCAAGCGTTTGGGCGGTCAGGCTGGTCAGTTCTACATGCTTCGCATCATGAACGCTGCCAACTGGGACAAGCCGCACCCGTTCTCAATCTCGGCTGCACCAAACGACCGCTATGTTCGCTTCACCATTGGCGACCGTGGAGATTTCACCAAGGCTCTTGCCGAGCTGAAGGTTGGCACCAAGGTTTTCCTCGAGGGCCCTTACGGTGTGTTCACCGAAGAGCGCCGCACCCGCGAAAAGGTCACCCTGATCGCAGCCGGCGTTGGTGCTCCTCCGATTCGCGCCCTTGCCGAGTCGATGGCTGCCCGCCCCGGCGACATCACCATCATCTACCGAGTTCGCGATTACGAGGACGCCGCGCTTCGCAACGAGCTCGAGCAGGTGGCACGTCACCGTGGATTCCGCCTTTACGTTCTTCCAGGTAACCGCGGAGCCGGTAACTCGTGGCTACCAGCTCAGTTCAACGACCTTCCTGATCACACCCGACTACTCGAAATGGCTCCACACGTTTCCGAGTCCGACGTATTCATCTGTGGCCCAGCCGCATGGACCAAGTCGGTAGAGAAGTCGCTAACTCGAGTTGGCACCCCAGCCAACCAGATTCACGCAGAGGAGTTTGCCTGGTGAGAAGCTCAACCAAATCTTTCGTAAGTCTCGCTGGAATTGGCATCATCGTTGCCAGTGCCAAATTAGGTATGCCGGTGGTTGCAAGTGCAGCAGAAGCTGTTAGCAACAACACTTCGACGGATACCGCAACTGCTACTCCAACGCCGACCCCTACTCCGACCCCGACACCAACTAAGAAGTCTTCGAGCGGTTCGACCACCGTTACCAAGAAAAAGAGTTCGGGTTCTAGTTCGAGCAGCAGCTCTTCCGCGTCTTCATCGAGTTCGTCGTCTTCGTCTTCTTCGTCATCAACCTCGTCAGGTGGCGTCAGCCAGACCGGGAGTGCAATTGGCTATCGGTTCGGAACCGTTCAGGTGAAGGTGACCAAGAGCGGCAGCAAGATCACTGACATCACTTACGTGCAGGCGGGTGCCACCGGAGGACGCCAGCAGGTTTTCCCTGAGTTGGTCTCAATGGCACTGGCTGCTAACAGCAGCAACATCTCCAACATCGGTGGCGCCACTTACACCACCGACGCCTTCATTCGAGCATTGGACAGCGCCCTTGCGAAGTTCTAAGGCATCGACCATTGCAATCACCGCCCTAGCCCTGTTGGGTGGCATCGGAATTGACTACGCTCTCAATCCAAACGCCGTGGCTGCGATGTTCGACACCTCGGGCGCAACTGGGAACTCAACCGACGGGTCGGCAACCGGTGATGCATTCGACTATGAGTTCGGGACAATTCAGCTCAAAGTAACCAAGACTTCCGGCAAGATTTCGGCCATCGACCTGGTTCAGGCCGGTGCAACCGGAGGCCGCGAACAGGCATTCAGTATGTTGG
>JBEGPG010000099.1:0-4484 GCA_041181585.1 Actinomycetota bacterium | reverse complement strand
ACCGGCGTGGTCTCGGTTGAAGCCAAGACCTCGAATCCGGCCGGAGCTTGCATCACCTGGTCGCCGTGGCTCATCCAGCAAATCTGGTTTGCCGGCTGACCATCGAGGATCTCTCCCCCGGATGTAACCGAAAGTTCGGTGGCACCGTATTCACGCTTTCCCGTTGCATCCACGCGACCGCCAAGGGCATTGGCAAGGGTCTGGAAGCCGTAGCAAATGCCAAGTATTGGGATGCCCAGTTCGAGAATCGCGGCGTCGAGTTGCGGTGAACCAGGCTCGTAAACCGAAGATGGGCCGCCGGAGAGAATGATCGCTGCCGGGTTCTTTGCAGCCACTTCGGCGGCAGTGATGTTGTGGTGAACGATCTCGCTATATACGTTCGCTTCGCGCACGCGGCGAGCAATCAGCTGCGCGTACTGCGCACCAAAGTCAACTACTAGTACCGGCTGGTTCATTACTAACCCTTCATGGTTTCAAGTTCGGCGGCAGCTACCTTCTGGAAGTGGCGTTCGGCAAAGAAGCTAAGTAATGGCACCACGCCTCCGGCGGCGATTAGCAGGAAGCGACCGAGGTTCCAGCGCAACAGCGACCACAGACGGAAGTCGGTGTAGAGGTAGAAAACGTAAATCCAACCGTGAACGATAAGAATCATCGAGGTGAGGTTGATGCCGGATTCTGGAAAGCCAATCTTGAAACCCTCGGCATCGAGCGTGAAGTGTTCGAAGGTAAGAAGCCCGTGCGGACCGGCGAACCAAAGGTCAGACTCGTTGGTGAGGCGAATTACATAAAGTACGGTGATCAGCAGCAGGAAGTAGCCGGTTACGTTCGCGGCAATTCGATACAGTTTCAGTGTGGTTTTAATGGAATCGCGAATCGAATTTTCTGCAGGCATATCTAATTCTATCTTTCGGCAGTTTCACGATTGACTTCATCCTTAACCAATCGACCCCAGAGGAATATGGCAAACCCAGCAAATAGCGTCCACTCGATCGCATAGAAGGCCGTCAGCCAGTTGAAGGTCTCCTCGCCAGGGTTGGCGCCAATCAAAATCTTTTCACCAATCGTGACGGGCTGTTGCACGATTACGAACCCAGCGTAGGCATCCAATGATTCTGGAAGCCCAGGTTGATTCACGAGCTGGGCAATCGAAAGCGCTTGGAAGACCGAGCCCTTGGACGGGCGTGGATCTTCGGATGGTTCGTAAATTCCAGTGAAGGATCGAAGTGACATGTCTTCGGCCAAAGCACGGATCTCGGTTGCCTTTTGCACCGCCTCGGCTTCGGTGGCAAACCAGGCGAGAGCCAGAACCACGTACTTGCCTTCGTCGGTAGTAGCCGGCCTAATTACCCAGGCACCGTTCTTGCTACCACCGTTGCCGTCGAGCTGAATGCGGTTGGTCACCACGTAAGCCTGCCCCGGGATTGGAGTTGCCAGAACCTCAACGAGTCGGTCGACCTGAGCCGGTTCGAAGGGGCTAGAACTCTTGGCGAGGTCGGCTAGCGGAATCAGGGTTTGCACGGCCGGTGCCTTCGGCACGAATCGATAGGTGCGATCGGCCTGCCATTGAGCCAGGGAAGCAAAGATGGCAGCAACTCCCAGGGCCAAAATGAGCGCAACGATCCACTTCGGTCGCTTAGCGACCTTAAGGAAAGTTGGTCGGCTCATTTAGGAGTTGTATGGAGCAACTACGACGTCGACGCGCTGGAATTCCTTCAAGTCGCTGTAGCCGGTGGTGGCCATGGCGCGCTTTAGGGCGCCGATTAGGTTGGTGGTGCCGTCGGCCGAAGACGATGGGCCGAGCAGAATCTGCTCGAGCGAACCAGATGTTCCAACGTGAACGCGAGAGCCGCGAGGAAGTTCTTCGTGGAATGCTTCCTGACCCCAGTGCCAGCCCTGGCCTGGTGCTTCGGTGGCGCGCGCCAAAACCGAACCAAGCATCACGGCATCGGCACCGCAGGCGATCGCCTTCACGATGTCGCCCGAAGTTCCGAGGCCGCCATCGGCGATGACGTGCACATAGCGGCCGCCGGATTCGTCCATGTAGTCACGGCGAGCGCCAGCGACATCGGCTACCGCGGTAGCCATCGGAGCGTGAATGCCCAACACCTTACGGGTGGTCGAAGCGGCACCGCCACCGAAACCAACCAGCACACCGGCGGCACCGGTACGCATTAGGTGGAGTGCGGCGGTGTAGGTAGCTGCTCCACCCACGATTACCGGAACATCCAACTCGTAAATGAACTGCTTGAGGTTGAGCGATTCCTGCGTCTTTGAAACGTGCTCGGCAGAAACGGTGGTTCCGCGAATTACAAAAAGATCTACTCCAGCCCGAACCACGGTTTCGTGGAACTCGGCGGTTCGTTGCGGCGAAAGAGCACCTGCAACGGTTACGCCGGCGTCGCGGATCTGGGCCAGGCGGTCGCGGATTAGCTCGGCCTTAATCGGCTCCGAGTAAATCTGCTGCATACGAGCGGTGGCGGCCTCAGGTGAAAGCTTGGAAATTTCGTTCAGCTGCTGCGATGGGTCCTCGTAGCGAGTCCAGAGACCTTCAAGATCGAGCACTCCTAGGCCACCGAGCTTACCGATGGCAATTGCGGTCTCAGGCGAAACCGCCGAGTCCATCGGTGCTGCCAGTACCGGTAGGTCGAAGCTGTAGGCATCGATGTTCCAGGTGGTCGATACGTCTTGTGGGTCGCGAGTGCGTCGCGATGGAACCACGGCTACGTCGTCGAAGGCCCAGCTACGGTGGGCTCGCTTGTTACGGCCAATTTCGATTTCGGTCAAAGTCTTTATCCTTTAGCGGCTCGAGTAGTTTGGAGCTTCGGCGATCATCTGAATGTCGTGCGGGTGGCTTTCCTTCAGGCCGGCCGCGGTAATTCGAACGAACTTACCCTTTTCCTGTAGTTCGGCAATGGTTTCCGAGCCAACGTATCCCATCGAAGCACGTAGGCCACCGACCAGTTGGTGAACCACGGTCTGAACGGTGCCGCGGTAAGGCACTCGACCTTCAATGCCCTCTGGAACCAACTTGTCTTCGCGAAGCACGTCGTCCTGGAAGTAGCGGTCCTTCGAGTAGCTCTTGGCCTCGCCACGCGACTGCATCGCACCGAGCGAACCCATGCCACGGTAGGTCTTGAACTGCTTGCCACCAACGAAGGTAATGTCACCAGGGGCTTCATCGGTTCCGGCTAGTAGCGAGCCGAGCATCACCGCGTTGGCACCGGCAACCAGAGCCTTCGCGATATCACCCGAGTACTGTAGACCACCGTCGGCGATCACTGGTACGCCAGCTGGCTTACAGGCGAGCGATGCCTGGTAGACGGCGGTAACCTGTGGCACGCCAACACCGGCAACTACGCGGGTGGTACAAATCGAACCTGGACCAACACCAACCTTCACACCATCGACGCCGGCTTCAACCAGAGCAGCGGCACCTTCGCGGGTAGCCACGTTTCCACCGATTACATCTACGTTCTTGGCGAATGGTTCTGCCTTTAGCTTGGCAACCATTTCTAGGACGGCCTTGTTGTGACCGTGCGCGGTGTCCACCACGAGGATGTCCACTCCGGCGTCAATTAGAGCCATGGCTCGTTCCCAAGCGTCGGCGCCAACACCAACCGCGGCGGCAACCAGCAAACGACCCGAGGCGTCCTTCGAGGCCAGTGGGTACTTGTCGCTCTTGTCAAAGTCTTTTACGGTGATGAGACCGGTCAGGTGACCTGCGTCATCAATAAGAGGTAGTTTCTCGATTCGGTGCTGAGCGAACAGAGCAATGGCCTCGTTTGGGTTAATCCCGGTCTTGGCGGTAACCAGAGGCATAGGGGTCATGATGTCTTTGACCAAGGTGGTTGGGCGCTGAACCTCAAGCACAAATCGCATATCGCGGTTGGTAACGATTCCAACCAGCTTGCCCTCTTCGTCAACTACTGGAAGACCTGAGACGCGGTAGCGGCCACAAAGTTCGTCTACCTCTTCAATGGTGGCTAGCGGATTGGTGGTAACCGGGTGGGTGATCATTCCGGCTTCGGAACGCTTCACCATGTCGACCGCCTGCGCCTGCATCTCAAGTGACAGGTTGCGGTGTAGCACGCCGATTCCGCCCTGACGTGCCATGGCGATTGCCATGCGGGCCTCGGTAACGGTGTCCATGGCCGAAGAAAGCAGCGGCACATTGATTTCGATGCGCTTGGTTAGCTTGGTCTTGGTGTTCACCCCGCTCGGCACGATGTTTGACTCGCCTGGCAGAAGCAGGACGTCATCGTTAGTTAAGCCGACAAAACCAAAGGGATCGTTCTGGGTCATCTCCCAATTCTACCCTTCACAACAACTATGTTTCTATCCGCCGAAACTGCCTAAATGGCATCGATAAATCTAGTAATGTTCAGTTTTGGATACGCGCCGAAGCTTTCGGTCGTGCACGTTGACCGAAAGGTTTAGCTTGAATCAGCTACGTTCATCCCGAGTGACTCGGATTGGTCTGCTTT
>JBEGPG010000098.1:0-9025 GCA_041181585.1 Actinomycetota bacterium | reverse complement strand
TAATCGCGATTCGCGATACGCCGCTGATGGTCGGTGCCCTAGAGTGCCTTCAGCGCAACCCTGCCGAACCGGCAAAGTGTGCTCTTGAAGCCAATGACGAAACCCTCGGAAACGATTCGCTTTTCGAAGCCGCCAAGATAACCGCTGGGGTTTACCCGGTTGATCTAACTCCTACACTTTGCCCGAATGGTCAGTGCCAGATTGCCCTGAATGGGTTTACCGTGATGCGCGATCACGGGCACCTGACCACCACCTTCGCCAAGAGCCTTGCACCTATTATTGAGATTGAACTTGTGAGACAGGGCGCCTTGTCGATGGAAGGCTAGCGAAATGCAGAGACTGTTTTCTGAACTAAAGAACTTCGTTTTCAAAAACCTAATGGCTTTTGTGGTGCTCGCGGTTTCATTGTTTTTAGTGGTGCTGGTTCTACTTTGGGTAACACTTGTGGCACTTTGGCTGGGTAATTCCTTCACCTCTCCTAAACTTGCCCAAATGACTCTTGTGGTTTGCGCCGTCTTGGTAACCGTCGCCGTCGTTGTGGTCTTGATCTGGTTCTTATCCAAGGTGCGTCTCGACCGAGCCAAGGCAGCCGCTGCCGAGGCCGAGCTCGCCAAGAACTTGGTGGTAGTTAACAACTATCGTCAGGCGGTTCTCGATTACGAGGCAGCTCGCAATGGTAAGCGCTAAATACCCGCAGCTTGGCGACCCGAAGTTTCTGGAATTCTTCGCTCTAAAGAATCAGTCACGTTCCGCTTGTGACCTGTTGGGGAAGTTAACTGATGCCTCGGCTAGGGCGGCCTACGCGCGCGTACACGGATTAATCGGTGGCACCGAAGAAGCGCGCAAGGAATCATTGGGGATATTCGACGATGCCATCAAGCAAGGCGCCAAACTAACTTCGTCGCAGCTTGATTACTATCTGTTCCTGCTGATCCACTTTGGTCGCTTTGATGAAGCCAAGAGGCTTGCCAAGAAAGATTTTCTTCAGGCCGCGATTGCATACGAATCGGAACCGGACGCTTGGTTTAGCAAATTTAATAAACTCTTTGGTCGAATCGGCGCCGATCTAAAACCTCTAAAACCTGCCAAAGACGCATTCCGGCTGCTGGATTCGCAGGTGCCTTCCAATTCGGTTGCCGGCGACTCCTTGGTTTCGGTGATCATGACCACCTTCAAACCAAACGAAGACGCCGAACACGCAATCAACTCGATTCTGAACCAGACCTATGGGAATTTTGAGTTGATCATTGTGGACGATGGTTCTGGCTCGGAATACCACGATTTGCTAATGCGCTACCAGGCCAAGGACGAACGCATTCGTCTGGTACTTCTAGAGAAGAACATGGGAACATACGGCGCTCGCAACATTGGTTGGCTGCACGCGAATGGTCGCTACCTGACCGGTCAGGACTCCGATGACTGGTCGCACCCAAGGCGCCTTGAACTTCAGGTTCGCGATCTCGATTCCAACCCGCAGCGTTCGGGTAACTGGTGTCAAGGAATCCGCGTGAACGAACACCTGCAGCTGGACATTAGAGAAGGAAATTTCCCTCTTAGAACTGGCGATCGTTCGGTTGCGGTTTCGATGATGATTCGTCACAGTCCTACCTTTCTGAGACTCGGATTCTTCGATGGGGTTCGCAAGGCGGCCGACACCGAATACGTGCAGCGCATGAAGGCGGTCTTCGGTCAGGATAGCTTTGGCGAAATCGCCGAGGTGCTCTATGTGATTCAGGCACGCTACGACTCATTATCCAGAACCGACTTCGCACCCGACTGGAAGCATCCAAACCGCCAGCTCTACGCAACCGTTTACTCGCGCTGGCACCGAGAGATTTCCTTGGGGAAAGAGCATGGCTACTTCATGGAGCTTGAGAATGTTCGAAAGTTCCCTGCCCCTTTTGCCTTTACTCCAGCCGCACGCAGCAACATCGTTCGAGAATTCGACGAGGTATTCCTTGGTGATTGGTACTCCGAATCATCTCGTCAGAGTTGGTTACTCAACCAACTTCGCGCCTCGATTTCATCGGGCAAGAAGATCGGCTTCGCCCACGTGGATGGGCTGTTCAAAAAGCATGCTCGCCAGGGTAAGCCATCGAACGCGCTGCTTGAACTTTACGAGTCGGGACAGGTGGACTTCGTGGCGCTTGATGACAAGAACGTGAACGTTTCAAAACTGGTGACTGCAATTGAGTATCCGGTGTTCGCCGAGGAAAAACCTGCTTCGATTTCGGTGAAGCGTATAGAACTTTTTCAGTTCACAGATTCGCTAGCTGAATTGACCGAACCCGCTAAAAAGAATGCCAGACTAATCTTCGGTGTTTCCCCCGAAGTATTAGAGGCAACTAATTGAGGTTCATTCTCGCAAAACTAGGTCTAGGCGCTCTCCGCAATGATCCAGCGGTTCGCGCCATTTCTTGGCAAACCCTGATTAGTCGCGTTGGCAACGGTCTGTTCATGACCATCGAGGTAATTTACTTCAGCCACATCCTAAAGTTTGATCCGCAGGACATCGCCTTCGCCATCGGTGCTGGCGGAGCGGCATCGCTTCTCATGTCGGTTCCCTCGGGAATCATTGCCGACCGCTTCGGAGCAAAGCGGACCATGTTTGCCGCCCACATGCTCGAGGCGTTTCTACTCTTTGGATTCATCTTCATCGACAACATCCCTCAGCTGATCCTTATAAATGTGTTGATTTCCATCGCCGGCACTACAGGGCACAACGCCTCTGGTGTGATCATTGCGAACATGGGTGAAACCGAGGATCGCGTGCACATTCGCGCAGCACAGCGAGCCATGGCCAACATGGGTATCGGCCTCGGTACAGTGCTGGCTGGAATCGCACTCTGGCTTGATACTCGAATCGCTTATCAGCAGGCAATCTTCTTAGACCTACTTCTATTCTTGGCAGCAGCAATTTACATCTACAAATTGCCACCGACTCCGGCAACCTTGCGCAAGGGTGACCCCATTAGCCTGGTTGCTTTGAAGGACTGGCGTTTCCTTGCTGCAACCGTTTTGAACGGTATCGTGAGCCTGCACTTCGTGGTCCAGGGCGTAGCCGTTCCACTTTGGATCCTGCACGAAACCAAAGTTCCGACCTGGTGGGTTTCGGTTCTCTTTGTGATCAACACAGTTCTAGTCACCCTGCTTCAAATCCGCTTCAGTCGCGGGGCTACCGACCTGGTCTCAAGTGTGAAGAAGTTCCGACTGGGAACCGCTTATCTGATGGCGTGCTGCGTGATCTACGCTTTGGCGGGTGGAGTGGAAACCTGGGTAGCGATTACCGCGCTGGTAATTGGCATGGTGGTTCACACCATCGGAGAGCTCTACACGGCAGCGGGTTCGTGGAGCATTGGTTTCGAACTTGCCGTAGAGGAACACATGGGTCAGTATCAGGGTGTCTACTCACTCGGCTGGGGATTCGGCGGAACCTTCGGTCCTGCCTATGTGACCTTCTTCGTGCTTGGCTTTGGCCTTCTTGGCTGGACCTTTATCGGCGCTGTGTTCCTACTGAGTGGCATCGTGATGCACGTTCTAGTGAAGGCTCACCCTAACGCCCGTACTTCTGAAGCAGCTTCGTAACCTCGCCGCGCTTCATGTCTACCCAGTTGCGGGCGGCTGTCTGAGCCCAGGCGCTGGCCGGAGAGTATGGAGAAATCATTGCAGATATGTCGGCCATCTTCTGAGTTAGACCCATTTCACCGGCCTTGTCGCTCACAAACTTAAGCTGATCGAGATATTCGTTTCGACAAGCCTTTACCTTTAGGCATCGCGTAAACATCGCACCGCGATTCTTGGCCTTGATCTTGAAGTTGTCGTAGATCAGCGGGTAGCCAATCGAGAGCGCATCCATTGGGAAGTTGTACTCGAAGGCCTCATCGGTTCCAGTTGGCATCATGGTGAATACCCCACGGCTATTGCTACGCAGGTAATAGTTGTTGATCACCGCACCCGAATAGCTGTCCCATGCCGAGATGAAATTCTCGGTTGCCCAGAACCGAATCAGTTTTTCACGCTCCGTGTAACGGTTCATCGCCGACCACCACTGGGTATTGTCCTTGAGCGATTGAATCGAGGAGAGCGCGCGCAGATCGTTCTTGTTCGGAGTGCTGCGCCACCCCTCCTTAACCTCGAATACCGAGTTCTTGCAGTCTTGTCCACCACGAGTAGCCCCGGCCCTGGTCACATCGGTCCAGTGCCCACAAGGCTCGTAGAGGTGTTGGGTGAAATCACTGAAACGCTTGTTCAAGAAGGCGTCGTCGTAGGGCTCGATGACAGCAAAAAGACCCTTGTTATAGCTTCGTCCACCGACCACCACTGTTACCTGCGCGTAGCCAACCCGTGGAGCTGGAATGCCGACCGAGTTGTAGAGCAGGTAGGAAGAGTACTCGTGAATCTTCGACTCGTCCTGGGTCATCGAGTTCAATGTGAGCGAGTTCAACTCACCGAGGAACGGCAGCTTGAAAAACCCATCGAGCTTGAATTTCACTCGCAGGCTCGGGCGGCTCGAAATCAGGCTCGGGTTTTGGCGAAGAGTACTGGTTCCCTTTAGGTGAAAACCTATCGGAAGGTTTGCAAACTTGAACGAACCGTTCGGACCGGTGATTGCAAAACGAGCCGGAACCGAAACCTTGGGGGCGGAAACAAGTTTTTGAGCATCTTTTGATTGCACGTTTATGGTGATTTGGCTAATGCCGGTATTTGAAAACAAATCCTCTGGACGATTTTTCGCTTCCGCGGGATTCACCCCGAGCGAGCCGAGGAGCGTTGCAACTAAAGCCAGCATTCCCCAACGTTTCATCCATTTAGTTTAACAAGCCAACCTGTGAGTGGATTGGGTAGTCTTTCACCATGATCAACATGGCAGTTGACCGGGCGCGCAAGGCGCAGCTCGAGTGGGTTCGAACTCCGGTTTCGGAGCGAGCCAGAATTTTCCGCAGGTTCTCGAAACTGGTCTTGGCGAAGCAGTCCGAGATCATGGACGTGATTCAGGCGGAGACCAAAAAGAACCGACTGAGCGCCTTCGAGGAGGTGCTCGATACCGCGCAGCTAACGCACTACTACTCTCGGCGAGCAGCAGGTTTTCTGAAGTCGAAGGCTCGTCGGGGAGCATTTCCGATTCTCACCAAGACTCGCGAGGTGCATCGACCAATCGGAGTGATCGGTGTGATTACCCCTTGGAACTACCCATTCACTTTGCCGGCCACCGACATCGCTCCTGCCGTTATCGCCGGAAACACAGTGGTGCTCCTGCCAGATGAACTCACCCCAGGTTCTGCCGACATCATGCTGAGTCTGATGCACGAAGCCGGTTTGCCTGAGGGCGTGGTCACCATCGTCCACGGTGGTGGTCGCGTTCACGGAAGTGAACTAATCGCGCTCGCCGACTTCATCATGTTCACCGGCTCCACCGCAACCGGTCGAATCGTTGCCAAGCAATGTGCCGAGCGCCTGATCCCATTCTCGGCTGAGCTCGGAGGTAAGAATCCTATGATCGTTGCTTCGGACGCCGATCCAGTCAAGGCTGCCAAAGGCGCGGTACGTGCCTGTTTCGCAAACAGTGGTCAACTCTGCGTGAGCATCGAGCGAATCTATGTTGGCGCTAGGCATTACGACACGTTCCTGAAGACGTTCGTTGCCGAGACCGAAGCCATGAACCTTGGCGCCGGAAACGACTGGGAAATCGACATGGGTCCGTTGATCAGTGAGAAGCAGTTTGTGCGAGTTCGGGATCAGGTTACCGACGCCATTTCAAAGGGCGCAAAATTGGAAGCCGGCGGTCGGGTGCGCCCTGACATTGCTCCGACATTCTTCGAACCAACCATCTTGACCAACGTTTCGGATGATATGGAGCTCGCTCGTGGCGAGACCTTTGGCCCGGTTGTCTCGGTCTATAAGGTAGGCGATGATCAAGAGGCCTTGCGTCTCGCCAATGACACCGAGTACGGTTTGAACTCGAGTGTTTGGGGTGGCCAAGCAGCACTCGCGCTGGCACCGAAGCTAGAGTCGGGAACCGTGACCGTTAACGAAGGTTTCACCGCAAGCTTTGCGTCTCACGATGCGCCGATGGGTGGTCTTAAGACGTCCGGGCTCGGGCGCCGTCATGGTCGTGCCGGGCTACTCAAGTACACCCAGCCGCAGACCATCGCGGTCCAGCGCCTCATCGGCATCGCTCCAATTGGAAAGCAAACCAACGAAGCATTTGCCAAGTTGATCACCAACCTCCTAGGAATCTGGAACCGCATCTCATGAATTACAAAGTTTCTCTAAACGGCTCGCGTGTACTGGTCACCGGCGGTGCCAGTGGGCTTGGTCGTCAGTTAGCCATGCAATCGGCAGCCAAGGGAGCCCATGCCATCATTTGGGATCTAAACCTAGACGCCGCCAACAAGGTTGCCGAGGAAATCAAGGCCGCCGGTGGTTCGGCGGAGGCTCACCAAGTGGATGTCACGAATCGCGATTCCGTGAATGCGCTCGCGGTTCAGGTCGGCGCAGTGGACGTCCTGTTCAACAATGCCGGTGTGGTTTCCGGAGATTGGTTTCTAGATCTCGACCCAGCATCAATCGAACGCACCTATCGGGTGAATGTTCTGGCGCTCTACTGGGTAACTCAAGCCTTCCTGCCGGCCATGGTTCAGTCAAACCGTGGTTGCGTGACCACCATTTCCAGCGCATCGGGAATGCTCGGTGTTGCCAAGCTCACCGATTATGCGGCAAGTAAGTTCGCGGCCTTCGGAATGATGGAGTCACTTCGCTCCGAACTTCGCATGAAGGGCAGCTCGGTGAATACCCTCACGGTTTGCCCACATTACATCGGCACTGGAATGTTCGATGGCGTAAAAACCAAATTCCCGTGGCTGCTCCCGATTCTCGACGAGCGCAAGGTGGCGGCGAAGATTTTGAGGTCGGTTGAAAAGGGCAAGGCCATGCTGGTCATGCCAAAGTTCGTGCACGTAATTCCGATTGTGCGCGCACTCCCGATTCGCTGGTTCGACAAGATCACCGACTTCTTCGGTGTGAACCGGACCATGGATGACTTCCGAGGAAGAACCTAACCCTTTGGCTTGAGTTTGATGTCTCCCGGGGTGAGCCTCGGAGCGGCAAATGTGTTGGCCTTGTCGTCGCTCGGGTAGCCCAGGGCGATTCCATATAGAAGTTCGTAGCTATCTGGAATTTCGAATTCGTTTCGAATGATATCGTCGTAGATTCCTAGCGCACCTTGCGCGCAGGTTCCCAAACCCCTTGCGTGAGCCGAGAGCATCAGATTCATCACAAAGAGCCCAGCGTCATTCGCGCTGAACTTGCCAAGGCTTGTGTGGGTGAAGATGAACAGTTCAACCGGAGCACCAAAGAATTCGTAGTTCCTAGCCCAGCTGGCGTCGCGAGCATTGCGGTCCTTGCGGTCAATACCCATGTGTGCGTAAAGCGCGGCACCAATCTTCTGCGCTCGCGGTAGCAGGTCTGGCTGGTAAGGCTTGGCGATGATCGGATTGCTGGTAGGCAAACCGCGACGGGTAAACAGCAGCTTGAACTGACCCCATTTGCTGGTGCGCACGCCTTTCACGATTTCCCAGCGAGCCATGAATTCGTAACTGATTCGATCGCGAACCTCGCCCTTGGCAACGGCAACCATGATTGGGCGGGTGTTCGACCAGGATGGCGATGTGAGACCATCGGCGATTAACTGGTCGATGATTTCGTCTGGCACGTCCTTGGCAAGAAAGTCACGGGTCGAGTGGCGAGAGGCAAGAAACTCTGAAAGTTCGTTTGGCTGCATACCTATAACCTAATCGGATTTGCCTAAACTGAGACCCATGACTAAGCCTTTTGATTTGACTGGGAGAGTGGTGCTGGTTACCGGTGCCGGCGGCGGACTCGGCAAACACATTGCAGCATGTTTCGCGCAGGCTGGAGCGAGCGTGGCCGTGAACGACCTAAATCCGGAAACCGCCAAGGCTGTAGCCGCCGAACTGCCTGGAGCAATCGCCGTTGCTGGCGACGTCACCAGCGAGGACGGTGTGGATGCGATCTTCGAAGAAATCGAATCGCAGTTTGGTGCGGTCGACACCGTGGTGGCTAATGCCACCGGCAAACAGATCAGCGAACCTATCGAGAATTTGACCTGGGAGTACTTCCAGTCGATGGTCGATTTCTTTATCAAGAGCCCTTACTTACTTGCGCGCCGGGCGCTACCAAACATGAAGAACGCGGGGTTTGGTCGAATCATCAACATCGCCAGCGAGGTCTTCGCGGAAGGGGCAAACTGGTCCACCGCATACACCGCAGCCAAGGGCGGTCAGATTGGATTTACCAGAAGTCTTTCCACCGAGGTGAGCGCTCAGGGCATAACGGTAAATGCCGTTGCTCCCGGATTCATTCCAGTTGAGCGTCACAGCCACCTACCCAAAGAAGTCTTCGACGGTTACGTGGCAACAGTGCCAGCCGGCCGTTTCGGAGAGCCACAGGACATCGGCTACGCCGCCGTGTTTCTGGCTACCCGCGAGGCGGGGTTCATCACTGGCGAAACCATTCATGTGAATGGCGGAAGAACCCCGAAATAGCCCTAGGGGTCACAAATTGGTTACATTAGCGCCGCATCGATGGCGCGGATCCGCCACGCTCTTCTAAAGTTGTTCTTATCTAGGCGGGCACCGCTCGCTTAGATTTCCAATCACTGGCGATTTATCGCCACAAGAAAGGCAATCTAGATGAAGTTCAACAAGAAGACCGGTGCACGTGTTGCCGCTACCGCTGTAGCTGCTGCGCTTGCCATGGGCTCGCTTGCTGGTTGTGCACCAGCAGAGTCGGGCACCTTCACCGTTTGGTGGTACGAAAAGGACACCGCAATGGCGAAGACCTGGGACGCAGCTCTAAAGGAGCTAGGTACCAAGCACCCTAACGTAAAGATCAAGTTCGAGCTAAAGACTTGGGACCAGATCCAGAAGGCTGGTAACGCCATCCTTGACTCGGACAAGGCTCCAGACCTAGCTGAATGGAACAAGGGAAACGCAACCGCTGGTGC
>JBEGPG010000097.1:0-46890 GCA_041181585.1 Actinomycetota bacterium | reverse complement strand
TTCGGATTTGGCTCTAAGCGAGCTGCATCTTGGCTTGGTTTAGACGGGCAACAACGCTGCCGTCGATGATTTCTCCTGCAACCTGAACCTTCACACCACCGAGGATGCTTGGGTCGATTGCAACGTTCAGGTTGATTTCCTGACCGTAAGTCTTGGCGAGAGTCTTTTCCAGACGCTCGAGTTGGCTCTTGCTTAGCTCGCTGGCCACGGTTACGTTGGCAACCAGACGCGAAGCGAAAGCTGAAACCTGCTTGATGAAGCCGTCTAGCACTACTGCCAGACGAACATTCTTGGAATTGATGACCGCGTTACGCAGAAGCACGGCAGCGGCATCGCTGACCTTCTTCTTGGTAAGGCTTTCGATCAATGCCAACTTGGCGTCAAGAGTTGCCTGACGCGATGAGAATGCCTGCTGAAGGTCGCGGTCCGAAGCCAGAGCCTGGTTGAAAGCGAATAGTTCGCTTTCCAACTCGGCTAGCTTCTTGTCCTTCGACACAATGCTGGCGATTGTAAAGACACCTAGTTGGGTAAAGGCGGCGACTAGGTCGCCACCTTTCGACCAACGGTAACCCGATAGGTTGGTGGCGAACTCAAGTGCATCCTTAGAGACTGCCTTGCCGAAAACGGCCTGCAGAGCGCCGGCTTTCGCCTTCTGCTCTCCGGAAGGGTCCGAGAGGATGTTGCGCAACTGTACCGATGAGCCAATGGCTGCACCGATTGCGAAAATCTCTTCGGCGAACTTGAGATCGGCCTTTGCCGCCTTAGGAGCTAGTGCTTCCTTGGCTGCTGCCAATGCCTGTCGAGTTGAACTTGCCATTACTTCTTCTTGCCTGCCTTGTCGTCTGCTTCTAGGTCGGCTAGGAAGTCGTCGACGACCTTACCGGCTACCTTGTCGTTAGCAAGGCTCGCGCCAACCACTGCCGAAGCAAGGTCGATTGCCAGCGTGCCAACTTCGGCGCGAAGCGATACGAGTGCTGCCTGGCGCTCTGCCTCAATCTGCTGCTTAGCGGTTGCGGTGATGCGGGCTGCCTCAGCGTTAGCCTGCTCCTTCAACTCGGCCAGGATGGTGACTCCCTCGGCACGAGCCTGCTCGCGAATTGCGGCGGCCTCGGCGCGGGAGTTTTCCTGAGCCTTTGCGATGTCAGCAGTCTGAGCAGCTACTTCAGCCTGAATGCGCTCTGCTTCCGCAAGGCGACCTTCGATGGCTTCGGTACGAGCGTCAAGGGTCTTCTTGAAATTAGGTAGAACCTTGATCCAGAAGAAGGCCAGAAGAATGACAAACACCACTGACGACCAGAAGAGGTCGGCAGGCGCAGGTAGCAGTGGGTTGTGGGCAACCTCTGCCGATGCGACGATCTTTGAGATCATGGGTTTGATTTCCTGACTTTACTTAGGCTGCGAAGATGAATGGGGTTGCTAGACCGATAAGCGCTAGAGCCTCGGTGAAAGCAATACCAAGCCACATGGTTACCTGCAGACGTGCTGCAAGTTCTGGCTGGCGAGCAATCGACTCGATGGTCTTCGAAACTACTAGACCTACACCGATGCCTGGGCCTACAGCTGCAAGGCCGTAACCGATTACTGCTAGGTTGCCGACTAGGCCGGCTGCAATGTTAACTGCGTCCACTTGTTATTTCCCTTCCGTGGTTTGAAGTTAGCGGTCGCTAACTTCTAGTGCTCATCCGCCATGGCCAACTGAATGTAGACCGTGGTCAGAAGAGTAAAAACGTAAGCCTGTAGGAATGCCACCAAGATCTCGAAGAGAGTGAAGGCGAAACCGAACAGGAATGTGCCCGCACCGAATGCGCGCATTGCTCCCTCCACCAACGACGAGGTGAAGAAGAAGTGAGTTGCCGAGAAACAGAGCACTAGCAACAGGTGTCCAGCGATCATGTTCATCATCAAACGAAGTGCCAGGGTAACTGGGCGAAGAATGAAGGTAGAGAGGAACTCAATAGGAGTTACCAAAATGTAGAAGGCTGGTGGAACACCGGCTGGGAACAGCGAAGCCGAGAAGAAGTGAAGACCGTGCTTCTTGATGCCCGCATAGATGAAGGTCACGTAAGCCGCAGCAGCAAGAACCAGTGGAAGACCAATCACCGAGGTGCCTGCAATGTTCAAGGCTGGAATGATACCGGTGATGTTCATTCCGAGAACGGTGAAGAAGATGGTGGTTAGTAGTGGAAGGAAGCGGTCGCCGTCCTTCTTGCCGAGCTGTTCGTGGGCAATCGAATTGCGAACGAAGTTTAGAGAAATCTCACCCATGAGCTGGAAGCGGCTTGGAACAACGTTGCCGGTCTTGTAGGCCTTCTTGAATGAGCCTGCCCAAAGCGAAAAGATCACAAGCAAAACCGCAACGATGAGCATACGAATCATCATGATTCGGTTCATCTCAAAAATGGTTCCCTCGAACAGAACTGCGTCGGGGAAAAACTCGCCAATCGTCGGAGGCTCGAACTCATCGCCAGAGCTAGCAGCAGGGGCGACGGTGGCCAAAAGGTTTATCACGATAAGAAGGAAACTCCTGTGTCGACGATTGCACGGGGACGCCTAAATTCTAACAATAAAAAGAGGCGGTTCTCTGCCGATTTTCTCAAGAAACCACAGGGATTTTTGACTTCGTGACCACAAAGCCGTCGACAGCAAGTGAACCGAGCACCGAAGCTACCAAAGTAGCGAAAAGAGCAATGCCGTTTAGGCCTTCGATTCTCTTCAAAACGGCAATCATGGCGATGAAGATAACTACCTTCAGAAGCCATCCGCCAAGCACCACTGCATAGAAACCACCGAGGTTCATTTTCCCGCCGATCAGAACCGAGAGCGCGGTTAGGGTTACGAAGATCAGAGCGATGCCGGCTCCAGTTAGCGCACCAAAGAGCCCGGGAAGCCCTGCTGCGAAGAAACCGATGACGCCTCCCAGAACCGCAATGGTGAGAATGAGGATCGAGCCAAGCTTCAAGACCTTGGTGAAGACGGTTTTCGGGTTGTCAAACTGCATTTTCGGAGTCCTTCTTTAGACGCTTAGCGATTACTGGCCAAGCGGTGTAAACGAGCGCCACCACAAGCCCTGCGGCACCGAACCAAATCGCCACCTCCATGGTTGAGATGAACATGAGTAGACAGGTGAACGAGATCAGAGCGGTCCAGATGTAGAACACGATTACCGAACCGAGGTGACCGTGGCCGAAATCTTGGAGTCGGTGATGTAGGTGCTGACGGTCGGCCGCGAACGGAGACTTGCCGGCGCGAAGGCGTCGAAGGACTGCAAGGGTGAAATCGAGTAGCGGCAGCACCAGGATCGCCAGGGGAAGGATCATCGGCAGGAATGCCGGCATGAGGTTGGACTGGGCGATGAAGGCCGGGTCCAATTGACCGGTTACCGAAAGCGCCGAGGTGGTCATGAGTAGACCCAGAAGAAGTGCACCTGAGTCGCCCATAAAGATTTTGGCTGGTCGCCAGTTGTGCGGCAGGAAACCCAGGCACATACCAATGACGATTGCCGAGATTAGGGAAGCTAGCGAGAAGTAGTTGCTTGGCGTAGTTTTCTGTGCAAGCAGGTAACTGTAGATGAAGAAGGTCGAAGTACCAATCAGCACGACACCTGCAACTAAACCATCAAGACCATCGATAAAGTTCACGGCATTCATGATCAACACTGTCAGAAACACACTGACCACGAACGACATACCAAACGAGCCGATGGTGATTCCGCCAATTGGAAGAGAGACGATTTGCACACCCTGCCAGGCCAAGATGCTTGCAGCAATGAATTGCCCTGCAAGTTTCAGAGTCCAGTCCAGGTCGTAAACGTCGTCGACGGCACCCATGATTGCCATGATGCTGGCGGCAATGACCACTCCGAGAATTGGGCCACCCTGCACGAATACCGATTTGAACCAGCCGAGACTTGCGGCGACACCCATGGCAACTAGGAAGCCGGCAAACATACCCAGCCCGCCAAGTCGCGGTGTTGGTACGCTGTGGCTGTCGCGGCTTCTAATCTCCGGGTAAATCTTGTGCTTCAGCGCAAATCGCAACACCAGAGCAGTGGTGCCAAAGGTCACCAGTGCGGTGATTGCGATCATTAGCAAGTACGCGCGCATTAGTCTGCGGTCACCACTTCTGCTTCGGCCCCCACTACCTTCTTGATCTGAGCAACCGATAGCTTGCCAACGCGAACCACCTTCACGAAACCTGGGTCCGTTAGGTCCAAAATGGTCGATGGTTTGGCACTCGGTGACTGACCGCCGTCTAGGTAAACGGAAACCTTGTCGCCAAAGTACTCTTCCGCTGCTTCAACGTTCTCTGCGGCGGGTTCTCCGGTGAGGTTGGCACTGGAAACCGCGAGTGGTCCAACTTCTTTCAAGAGAGCAAGGGCGATTTCATTGTCGGGAATACGAAGTGCCACCGTTCCCTTGGTCTCGCCGAGATCCCAACTAAGGGAAGGTTGTGCGCGCAGGATGAGCGTTAGTGCGCCCGGCCAAAACTTTTCGGCCAACTTGAACGCTATCGCCGGCGGGTTGTCGGTTAGCGCACGCAGGGTGTCGAGGCTTGGAATCAAAACCGGAGGTGGCGACTGACGTCCCCGCCCTTTGGTTTCCAGAAGTTTGTTTACGGCAAAAGCCGAGAAGGCATCGGCACCGATTCCGTAGACGGTATCGGTTGGAAGCACCACGAGCCCAGCTCGACCAATGGTCTGTTTTGCCTGACGCATTCCTTCGAGCAGTTCGGTGGTTACCGCTGCATTGAATCGCATGGCATCCTCCTAAAACGCTTTGACAGCACTAACCGCGCGGTCTCGACCCGATAAGTCTTTGTGTGACCGAACTTGTTTCCATCCGTCACTCTCAAACAAGTCTGCCACGACAACAGCCTGATTGTCGGCGTGCTCGACCACTAGGAATCCACCAGGAACCAAAAGTTCCAAAGCTCGTTTGGAAACGATACGCATGACATCCATGCCGTCATCGCCACCGTAAAGCGCCAGAGCAGGGTCGTGTTCGCGAACCTCGAGGTCGCGCGGAATGGCATCTTTCGGAATGTACGGAGGGTTACTTATTACTACCGAAACCTTGCCCACCAGATCAGCAAACCCGGCATCATCGGCAATGTCGCCCATGGTGAGTTGAACGCGGTTGCCGTATTTGGAGATGTTCGAACGCAGGAACGACTCCGACTCCGGGTTTAGTTCCCATGCGAAAACCTCGGCATTGGGAACTTCAGTTGCCATGGCGATGGCGATGGCTCCAGAACCAGTGCAAAGATCGACAGCGATTGGTTCCCCGGGAACTGCTCGGAGGGCCTGAACGGCAAGCTCGGCAACCGATTCGGTTTCGGGTCTTGGAATGAAAACTCCCCTGCCAACCGATAGTTCCAGGTTTCGAAAATAACCTGTTCCGGTTAGATGTTGAAGCGGGATTCGTTTGGCACGTTCGTCTACGAGAAGTTCAATCGCTTCAACCTGTGAGGCGGTAATTTCACGGCCGATGATCAGATCGGCTTGAATGCCGCCGCGATTGGAATCTAGGACGTGAGCGGCGAGCAACTGGGCATCGATTTCCGGTGAATCGACACCGGCCGAGGTCAACTTTGCAACCGCTGCTTCAAGCAGTGCAATCAGCTGCATTACTTATCGCCGAGTGCGGCCAGACGTGACTCTTCATCGGCCACGATGGCCGACTGAATTACTGGCTCGAGTGCGCCGTCCATGACCTGGTCGAGGTTGTATGCCTTGTAACCGGTACGGTGATCGGCAATTCGGTTTTCAGGGAAGTTGTAGGTGCGGATACGCTCCGAACGGTCAACGCTTCGAACCTGCGACTTACGAGCAGCCGACGCCTCGGCCTCGAGTGCCTCCTGCTGAGCAGCGAGCAAACGAGCGCGAAGCACACGCATGGCAGCTTCTCGGTTCTGCAACTGGCTCTTTTCGTTCTGCATCGAAACCACGATTCCAGTTGGAATGTGAGTGATTCGAACTGCGGAGTCGGTGGTGTTTACCGACTGTCCGCCAGGGCCGGATGAACGATAGACGTCAATGCGAATTTCGTTCTGGTTGATCTCAACTTCTTCAGGTTCATCAACTTCTGGGAAAACCAGAACTCCCGCTGCTGAGGTATGAATTCTGCCCTGAGTTTCGGTTGCTGGAACACGCTGCACACGGTGAACACCACCTTCGTACTTCAGGTGAGCCCATACACCCTGGCTCGGGTCGGTGGCGTTGGCCTTGATGGCAACCTGCACGTCCTTGATTCCGCCGAGGTCGCTCTCGTTCTTGTCGAGGATTTCAGTCTTCCAACCCTTCGAGTTGGCGTACTGAATGTACATGCGAAGTAGGTCGCCTGCGAAGAGTGCCGATTCGGCACCACCTTCACCCGCCTTGATTTCCATGATCACGTCGCGGCCGTCGTCTGGGTCGCGAGGAATTAGTAGTCGACGAAGCTTTTCATTGGCTTCGTGCAACTTCTCCTCGGTTGCCGGAACTTCGTCGGCGAATGCCTCGTCTTCCTTTGCCAACTCCTTGGCAGCAGCCAAGTCATCGTTGAGGCTATTTACCGCGTTGTAGGCGGCAACGATTGCATTCAACTCGGCGTAACGTCGGTTGAGTTTCTTAGCCAAAGCAGCATTGGCGTGCACCGAGGCGTCGGAAAGTTGCTCCTGAAGCGCCTGGTGTTCTTCCAGTAGTGGTTTGACCGAGTCGAGCATTTATTCTCCGTCGGCTGCCGGAACTGGCATCGACTTTTGAACCTGCATTAGGAACTCGACGTTGCTCTGGGTTTCCTTCAGACGGCTAAGCACTAGTTCAAGTGCCTGCTGCTGCTCTAGACCGGCTAGGGCGCGGCGAAGCTTCCAGATGATCTTGGTCTCGTCTGGGCTCATCAGCATTTCTTCGCGACGGGTACCCGAAGCGTTGACGTCGACGGCTGGGAAGATGCGCTTGTCGGCGAGCTGGCGCGACAGGCGAAGCTCCATGTTTCCAGTTCCCTTGAACTCTTCGAAGATGACCTCGTCCATCTTCGAACCGGTCTCAACCAGGGCGGTGGCAAGAATGGTTAGCGATCCGCCGTCCTCGATGTTACGAGCGGCACCGAAGAAACGCTTTGGTGGGTAAAGGGCCGACGAGTCGACACCACCGGAAAGGATTCGGCCCGAAGCAGGAGCGCTCAGGTTGTAGGCGCGGCCCAGACGGGTGATCGAGTCCAGAAGAACTACCACGTCGTGTCCTAGTTCAACCAAACGCTTGGCGCGCTCGATGGCTAGTTCGGCAACGGTGGTGTGGTCCTCAGCAGGGCGGTCGAAGGTAGAGGCAATGACCTCACCCTTCACGGTGCGCTGCATGTCGGTAACTTCTTCTGGGCGCTCGTCCACGAGAACCACCATTAGGTGAACCTCAGGGTTGTTCTGTGCAATCGAGTTAGCTATTGCCTGAAGCACGAGAGTCTTACCGGCCTTTGGAGGCGAAACGATCAGACCACGCTGGCCCTTACCGATTGGCGATACCAAGTCGATGATTCGGGTGTTTAGCTTGGCGGCATCGGTCTCCAAACGAAGACGGCTCTGTGGGTAGAGCGGGGTTAGCTTGCCGAACTCGATGCGGTTCAGTGCTTCCTGAACGCTCTGACCGTTAACCGAGTCAATGCGGACCACGGCGTTGAACTTCTGACGACCCTGGCCTTCACCCTCGCGTGGCTGACGAATGGCACCAACCACTGCGTCACCCTTGCGAAGACCGTACTTCTTTACCTGTCCGAGCGATACGTAAACGTCGTTTGGACCTGGAAGGTATCCCGAGGTACGAATGAATGCGTAGTTCTCTAGGACGTCGAGAATACCGGCGACCGATACTAGGACGTCGTCCTCGCTGATCTCTGGCTCGTCGTCACCCTGGAAGTCTCCGCCACGGTTACGGTTGCGTCCGCGGTCGCGGTTGCGGTTGCGGTTGCGATTACGGTTACGACCACCACGCTCGTCGTCACGGTCGCCACGGTTGTTCGAGCGCTCGCCTTCTGACTTCTCGCTCTTGGACTCGCCTTCCGACTTCTCGGCTGCTGGAGCTTCGGTCGGTGCCGACTCGCCTTCAGTCTTTGGCTTGGCCGAACGAGTGCGGCGCTTTGGTGCCGACTCTTCCTTGGCTGGGGTGTCGTTTGAAGTTGCTGGGTCTACTACTACGCGGCGGCCCTTAGTGGCCGGTGCGTCCTGCTGGATTTCATCCATGTGTGTGTATTTCTCCTTGGTTTTGGTGACTGGTTCAATTTGGGTTAGTCACCGCGCGTCTTTTTTTAGAACGCGCATAGTCGCTAGATTCGCGAATTTTTTGCTTTACCAGTGGGGGTTGAAACCGCCGCCTTCGGGAAGTTACCCGAATTACTGGTTCTGGATAACAGTAGCACCTTTGAAGTCAACTGCCAACACCAACGCACGCCACTGTGGAAAGTTTGTGGCTGCCAACTTGGCCGCTTCCATGCGTTCGGCTGGGTCGGAGGCAAGTACCAAAACCGAAGGTCCAGCCCCAGAAACCACTGCCGCGTGACCGTTCTCACGCATAAGTTCGATCACCTTGCGGGCTTCTGGCATGGCCTCGGCACGGTAGTCCTGGTGTAGACGGTCTTCGGTTGCTGCCATCAGTAGCTCTGGACTCTGGGTGAGTGCTGCAACCAATAGCGCCGAACGAGAAACGTTGAAAACCGCGTCAGCATGTGGAACAGTATCTGGCTGCAGAGCCCTGGCTGTTGCGGTCGACATCTTGAAGTTTGGAACCAATTCCAGCGGCGAGACACCCCGGTGAACGATCAGTTTCTTGTGGTGCGGACCCTTGTCGTCTTCCCAAGCAATGGTTAGACCACCGAATAGGGCCGGAGCAACGTTGTCCGGATGACCCTCGAGGTCGGTTGCAAGCTGAAGTAGGTCTTCCGGAGTGAATTCCTCAATACCCTCCAAGAGGCCTTTCGCTGCCATGATTCCCGAGACCACGGCGGCACCCGAAGAGCCCATGCCGCGTCCGTGAGGAATGATGTTGTGCGCACGAAGTTTGAGCCCAGGCAGGTCGCGTCCGCGCTTTTCGAAAACGTAAGCAATCGACTTGACCACAAGGTTCGAAGCGTCGGTTGGAACCTCGCCAGCGCCTTCACCCAAAACCTCGACGAATGCGCCGGCACCGGCAACTGCCTCGACCTCGAGTTCGTCGTAGTAAGAAAGCGCCATGCCGAGCGTGTCAAAGCCAGGGCCAAGGTTCGCCGAAGTGGCTGGAACCTTTACCGAAACCTTACGCCCGACCAAGTTGGTCATTAAGCCAGACCTAGACGCTCTGCAACTTCGGCGGCGTGCTTCGAGACGCTTTGCGGCTTGATCTCTTCGCCCTGCTCGTCCTTCAGTGCCCAACCGGCATCTTTCAACCCGTTTCCGGTTACGGTGACCACGATGGTCTTTCCGGCAAGGTTGTCGCCAGAACGCGAAGCCTGGAGCAGACCGGCGGCACCGGTTGCGCTCGAAGGTTCAACGAACACGCCAGCCTCCTGCGAAAGGAAACGGTGCATCCATAGGATGTCGGCATCCTTGACGGCACCGAAACGCCCGTTTGAAACCTCACGAGCGTTGAGTGCAAGATCGTACGAAGCCGGGTTACCGATGCGGATCGCGGTGGCAATGGTGTCTGGGTTCTTCACCGGAGTTCCGTAAACGAAAGGTGCCGAACCATCCGCCTGGTAGCCCCACATCTGCGGAATCTGCTTGATGCGGCCAGCTTCAAGGTCTTCACGGTAGCCTTTGAAATAGGCCGAATAGTTTCCAGCGTTTCCTACCGGAAGAACGTGGATGTCTGGTGCGCGGTCAAGGAATTCGAATACCTCAAATGCGCCGGTCTTCTGACCTTCGATGCGGTCCGGGTTCACCGAGTTCACAAGGTGAACCGCGTAGTTCTCCGAGAGGTCACGAGCCAAATCTAGACAGTCGTCGAAGTTTCCCTGAACCTGAAGGATCTGAGCCTTGTGAGCAACCGCCTGCGCCAGCTTGCCAAGCGCGATCTTGCCCTCAGGTACTAGCACGACCGATTGAATGCCGGCGGCAGCAGCGTAGGCAGCAGCCGAAGCCGAGGTGTTTCCAGTCGATGCACAGATGACCGCCTTGGCACCGTGGCCAACCGCCTTTGAAACCGCCATGGTCATACCGCGGTCCTTGAACGAACCGGTCGGGTTCATGCCCTCAACCTTTAGATAGACCTCTTCTGCCCCAACTAGCTTGGCTAGCGCTGGAGCGGAAACTAGTGGGGTGCCGCCCTCGCCCAGAGTGATGATTGGGGTGGTTGCGTCCACGTCGAGACGATCGAAGTATTCGCGGATAACTCCGCGCCACTGGTGTGCCATTAGTTGCCTTCCACTCGAATAACTGAGGTGATGGAGTCGACCACATCTGAGGCCGACAATGCCTGAACTACGGCGGTCAGGGCGGAGTCTTTTGCGTCGTGGGTACCGATCAAAAGCTGAGCAGTCGCCTTAGCGCGTGACGGATCAATCGACTGCTCTACGGTTTCAACCGAGACGTCGTGGTTGGCGAAGATGTTGGCAACCTCGGCAAGCACACCTGCCTGGTCCTTGACCTCGAGAGCGATTTGGTAGCTGGTGGTGATGCGGGAAATTGGCAGGGTTGGAAGTTCAGCGTGAGCCGAATCTTGGAGACCTGGGCCACCGACGACGTGACGCTTGGCAGCCGAAACCAAGTCGCCAAGAACAGCCGAAGCGGTCTGAGCGCCTCCCGCTCCCGAACCGTAGAACATGAGCGAACCAGCGGCTTCGGCCTCGACGAATACGGCATTGAACGCCTTGCGCACGGCAGCCAGCGGGTGTTCTCTCGGAATCAGAGCCGGGTAGACTCGTGCAGAAACTCCGGCCTCACCCTGCTCATCGGCTTCGATCTTTTCGCAAACCGCTAGCAACTTGATGACATAGCCGTTTTCCTTGGCACTCTGCATCTGTTCGCGGGTGATCTGAGTGATGCCTTCGCGGTGAACGTGGTTTAGGTCAACTTCGGTATGGAATGCCAGGGACGCCAGAATCGCAACCTTCTGCGCGGCGTCGTAGCCTTCAACATCGAGGCTCGGATCTGCCTCGAGGTAGCCGAGATCCGTGGCTTCCACCATCGCGGCTTCGAGCGATAGACCGTCGGAATCCATGCGGTCCAAAATGTAGTTGGTCGAGCCGTTGACGATACCCATGATTCGGGTCACCTTGTCACCGGCCAAAGATTCGCGCAACGGGCGGATGATCGGAATCGCGGCAGCAACTGCTGCTTCGTAGTACATCTGAGCGCCAACCTGCTCGGCAACCTCGAATAGCTCGGTCGAATGGTTTGCCAATAGCGCCTTGTTAGCGGTGATGACGTCGGCGCCGGCCAGCAATGCCTGACGAATAAGGGTTCGTGCAGGCTCAATGCCACCCATAACCTCGATCACGATGTCGGCGCTGAGAATCAGTGCCTCGGCGTCGGTGGTTAGAAGTTCTGCAGGAACGCCCTCGGCGCGCTTTGAGTTGATGTCACGGACGGCAATACCAATGAGTTCAAGCTCGGCACCAACGCGGGCAGCAAGCTCGGCCTTGTTCTCAAGTAGCAGTCGGGCAACCTGGCCACCTACGGTGCCAGCCCCCAACAGCGCAATTCTTAGCGGGCGATATTCAATCACTTTTCGTCCTTCTGGATGCCGACGTCGCGAGACAGTAGGTCTGCCTCGGTTTCGCCACGCACAATCAATCGTGCCTTACCATCGGCAACTGCCACAACCGGAGGTCGCTGCAGGTAGTTGTAGTTGCTAGCCAAAGAGAAGCAATAGGCACCGGTTGCGGCTACAGCAATGGTGTCGCCGATGGCCACGTCGCCAGGAAGATAGTCGTGGCGAACCACGATGTCACCGCTCTCACAGTGCTTACCCACGACTCGAACCAGTGCCGGCTTTGCCTCGGAAACTCTGGAGACCAAGCGAGTGCTGTATTCGGCTTCGTACAGAGCCGGACGAGCGTTGTCACTCATACCACCATCGACCGAGACGTACTTGCGAACGTGACCATCGGAAAGCTTTACATCCTTGATGGTGCCAACGTTGTATAGGGTAACTCCGGAGCGTCCAACAATCGCACGGCCAGGTTCAAAGGCGAGCTTAGGCACTTCGATACCTTCGGCTGCACAGGCTTCGGCAATAGCTCTGCAAATCTGGCTTGCCATATCTGAAATCGCTGGTGCGTTGTCACCAACGTTGTAGTTTATTCCGAAGCCGCCGCCCAGGTTCAGCTGCGGAACCGGGCCGCCCTGAAGGAGTTGAGCGTGCAAACCAATCAGACGTTTGCCTGCTTCGACGAATCCACTGGTTCCGAATATCTGTGACCCAATGTGCGAGTGCAACCCGAGGAACTCGAGGTGCGAGTGCTTACGAATCTTCTCGACAAGCCCTGGAACATCTTCCATGGCGATGCCGAACTTCTGGTCCTCGCGAGCGGTAGCCAGGAATTCGTGCGTGTCGGCGTGAATTCCGATATTGGCACGAATACGAACCGGCTGAACTCGTCCCTGCGCTCCAGCCGTAGCGGCAATGCGCTCGATTTCGATCTCGCTATCGATCACAATGGCGCCAACGCCTGCCGAGACGGCGCGACCAATCTCGGCTGCCGACTTGTTGTTACCGTGCAAGCCTATGCGCTTGGCATCGATGCCAGCAGCTAAGGCAACTGCAAGTTCTCCACCCGAAGCCACATCGACATTCAATCCGAGCTGATTCACCCACCGAACGACTTCGGTGCAGAGAAATGCCTTGCCAGCGTAGTAAACGGTTGCTTCGGTGCCGATCGACAAAGCTGCACTTTCGAGTGCCGTCTTTACCTCTTTGGCACTTCGAACAAATTCAATCTCGTCAACCACGTAAAGCGGGGTGCCAAACTGTGCGGTCAGATCACTTACTGGCACACCACCTAGGACCACTTCCCCATCGCTATCGCGGTGAGCGTCTGCCGGCCAGATGCGTTCGGTGAGTTCGTTGTTATCGGTTGGTTCCACCAACCAGTTCGGTTTCAATTCGTCGTGGCTCATCACATACGCTCCGGAGCACTCACGCCCAGCAGGCCAAGGCCGTTCTTGAGCACGATTGAGGTTGCTTCGTTCAGCCAAAGCCTCGTGCGGTGTACGGTTTCCACCGACTGCCCAGCCAATGGGGTGACTCGACAGTTGTCGTACCAGCGGTGGTAGGCCCCAGCAACTTCTTCGAGGTAACGAGCAACTCGGTGTGGCTCGCGGAACTCGGCGGCCTGTGCGAGAACGCGAGGAAGTTCCACCAACTTGGCAATGAGTTCACCCTCGCTGGCGTGGTCAAGAAGCTGTGGGTCAAACTGAGAGCGGTCAACACCGAGTGACTCGGCGTTCACGGCTACCTGACGAGTTCTGGCGTGGGCGTACTGCACGTAGAAGACTGGGTTGTCATTGGTCTTTTTTTCAAGAATTCCAAGGTCGACGTCGAGCGACGAGTTGATACTCGAACGAACCAGTGCGTAGCGAGCAGCATCAACACCAACAAGCTCGACTAGGTCTTCCATGGTGACCACGGTTCCAGCGCGCTTCGACATGCGAACCGGCTGTCCGTCGCGAACCAGGTTCACCATCTGGCCGATCAAAATCTCGAGATTCACACCAGGCTCATCGCCGAAGGCGGCACACATTGCCATCATGCGTGGCACGTAGCCATGGTGGTCGGCACCGAGCATGTAGATGCAGCGGTCGAAGCCACGTGAGCGCTTGTCTAGGTAGTAGGCCAGGTCTCCTGCGATGTAGGCGGCGTCCCCGTCAGACTTCAGAACCACGCGGTCTCGGTCGTCACCAAAAGTTGTGGTTCGAAGCCAGAGTGCGCCATCCTGCTCAAACATGTGCCCGCCGTCTTTGAGGCGCTCGATGGCTCGCTCCACCGCACCCGACTCGTATAGCGAGTTCTCGTGGAAGTAAACGTCGAAGTCCACTCCGAATTCGTGAAGCGACTCACGAATCTCTTGGAACATCAACTGCACGCCTTCGGCACGGAAAGCTTCCTGAGCGTCTTCTTCCGGAAGGTTCAAGATATCCACCGCGGTTCCAGCCAAAACCTGCTTCGCGATTTCGTCGATGTAGGCACCGGCATAGCCGTCTTCTGGAGTTTCGGCTCCGCGAGCGCTGGCTAGCAAGGATCTGGCGAAACGATCAATTTGGGCACCGTGGTCATTGAAGTAGTACTCGCGAGTAACGGTTGCACCCTGAGCTTGCAGAATGCGGGCCAACGAATCGCCAACCGCAGCCCAGCGAGTTCCACCTAGGTGGATTGGACCGGTTGGGTTTGCCGATACAAATTCGAGGTTCAGGTTCTGGCCTGCAAGCGCAGTGCCCAGACCAAAGCTTGCTCCGGCTTCAACGATCCGCTTAGCCATCTCACCGGCAGCCGCGGCACTCAGTGTGATGTTGATAAAACCAGGTCCTGCCACATCGACCTGGGAGACGCCTTCGACGATACTGAGGCGCTCGGCAATTCGATCGGCAAGCTCACGTGGCTTCAGACCAAACTTCCCGGCAAGTTGAAGTGCAAGGTTGGTAGCCCAGTCTCCGTGTTCGCGATTCTTTGGACGTTCGATGACCACTTCGTTTGGTACTTCTCCGGCACTTAGAAAACCTTCAGCCTGAAGTTGGCGCAGCAACTCAACCAGAGCGTTGGAAAGCGCTTCGGGAGTCATGATTCACCTCGGGAAGTAGTAAACAAAAGGGTATCCCTCAATCATACCCGAGCAGGCAAACTGGTAGTCTGGAAGCATCCTTTGGCCCCTATAGCTCAGGGGATAGAGCGTCGCTCTCCGGAGGCGAAAGCGCAGGTTCGAATCCTGCTAGGGGCGCATGTTTAACATCATTGATCTAGATTCACTTCCAACCCTGGGCTTTGGCTTTGCCTGTCTAGTTATATTTGCCGAGACCGGCCTACTGGTTGGCTTCTTCCTGCCTGGCGATTCGCTGCTCTTCGCGTTAGGTCTTTTCATCGCTTCTGGACAGATTGACATCCCGCTCTGGTTGGCCGTCATCCTTCTTGCCACTTCGGCATTTGCCGGAGATCAGACGGGCTATTGGATTGGTCGCAAACTTGGACCCGCCGTGTTCAACAAGCCAAAGTCGAGACTCTTCAACCCAAAGAATGTTGAGGCAGCGCACAACTTCTTCGAACGTTACGGGTCACGTGCCGTGATCTTGGCTCACTTCGTGCCGGTAATGAGAACTTTTATTCCGGTTTCGGCAGGAATTGCAAAGCTCGAATGGCGCAAGTACACCCTCTACAACATGATCGGCATTAGCGGTTGGGCAGTGGGAATTACTCTTCTTGGCTCGGCTTTCGGCAGCAACGACTGGGTCAAAGAAAACCTTGAGTTGGTTTTGCTTCTATTCGTGGGAGTTTCGTTCATTCCGATCGCGCTCGAGGTTTGGCGCGGCTTCAAGAAGCCTAAGAGTTCAGATAAGTAATTAGCTGGCCCACAGCTTCAGCTCGGTGACTGAGAGCGTTCTTCACTGCGGGTTCAAGCTCAGCCGCGGTCACATCAAAGCCTTCTGGGATGAACACTGGATCGTAGCCGTGACCGTTGGTGCCCCGCTCTTCGCGCGCGATGGAACCAGACCAAAATCCGGTAAACGAGATTTCGTCGTCACCATCGACCAGAGCAATGGTACAGACGAATGCCGCCCCACGATGCTCATCGTTGACGTCGCCCAATTGCTTGAGAAGTAGACGCCGGTTTTCCACGTTGTCGCGGCCGCCAGCCCAGCGAGCCGAGAAGATGCCAGGCGATCCGCCGAGAATCTCCACGGCTAGTCCGGAGTCATCGGCAATCGCCGGGAGTCCAGTGTGCTTTGCCGCGGCACGAGCTTTGATTAAGGCGTTCTCCAGATACGAAGTTCCGTCTTCAATGGGTTCTGGGCCGTCGTATCCAACCAGTTCGAGATCGGGAACCGCTGGCTCAAGGATCGCTCTGAGTTCTGCTAGTTTGCCGGCATTGTGGCTTGCCAGAACCAATTTCATTAGCTGAGCGCTTTCGCCTGAATCTCGGTCAGGTCGCGGCATCCCGTGATGGCTAAGTCGAGCAGACTGTTCAACTCGTCACGATCAAAGGGAATACCTTCAGCTGTGCCCTGGACTTCAACGAACTTGCCGCTTCCGGTCACAACAACGTTCATGTCGGTCTCGGCACGAACATCCTCCACGTAGGCAAGGTCGAGCTGCGGTTCACCATCGATGATTCCCACCGAGATGGCGGCAACGCTATCGGTAAGGGGTTTCGACTTCTGCGGAATGTGTCCGTTTGCCTTACCCCAGTTAATGGCATCAACCAGCGCGATGTAGGCGCCGGTGATGCTTGCGGTTCTGGTTCCACCGTCGGCTTGCAGAACGTCACAGTCGATCACAATGGTGTTTTCGCCGAGCGCTTTCACATCGACAATTGCGCGAAGCGAGCGACCAATCAGTCGGGAAATCTCGTGGGTGCGGCCACCGATCTTGCCCTTCACGGCTTCACGGTCGGAACGGGTGTGGGTGGCGCGAGGAAGCATGGAATACTCGGCGGTAACCCAGCCTTCCCCCTTGCCAACCTTCCAGCGCGGAACACCAGCTGTGAATGAGGCGGTGCAGAGCACCTTGGTGCCGCCGAACGAAATCAGGGCGCTACCTTCGGCATGGTCGCTCCAACCGCGTTCGATGGTGACCTGACGTAGGTCGTCGTTGTTTCTACCGTCGGCGCGCTTTGACATATTTCTCCTATAGCGACTCGACCGCGGAAACCTCGGGACCGAGGAAGCGACGAGCTAGTTTTTCGAATGACTTGGTTTCGCCTGTGGCCTGGAAGCGATAATTTGGGGCCTCGGTGGAAGTTCTTAGTAGATCATTGGCGTTCAGCGTGCGATAGACGTCTTTTGCGGTTTCCTCCGCACTGGAGACCAACGTGACTCCGTCGCCCATCACGTAGCTGATGGCGCCGGTGAGCAATGGATAGTGGGTGCAACCCAACACCAGGGTGTCTACCCCTGCTTCGCGAACTGGAGCCAAATACTCTTCGGCGACCTTTAGCAATTCCGAACCAGAGGTTATGCCGCGCTCCACAAAGTCGACGAACTTGGGGCAGGCAACCGAGGTGATATCGATATCTACGGCGGCTGCGAAAGCATCCTCATAGGCTTTCGATGAGATGGTGGCATTGGTGCCGATTACTCCAACATGGCGGTTGCGAGTTGAAGCCACCGCGCGACGCACCGCCGGTTGGATTACTTCCACAACTGGTATGCCACGGCCGATCGTGTAACGTTCGCGGGCATCGCGAAGAACCGCGGCCGAAGCCGAGTTGCAGGCAATTACCAAGATTTTGACGCCTTCATCGACCAAACGATCCATGACCGAGAGCGCTAAACGGCGAACCTCTTCGATGGATTTTGGACCGTAGGGAGTATTTGCGGTGTCGCCAACGTAAATGATGGATTCGTTTGGCAACTGGTCGATGATTGCTCGGGCAACGGTAAGTCCTCCGACCCCGGAGTCGAAAATACCAATTGGCGCATCGTTCACGGTCATAAGTCTAGTAACGCTCGTCGGGGTCAGTGGGTAGGCTGGTTGAGTGCAGAAATCAACCGCGCTACTGACCGACCGCTATGAACTAACCATGGTTCAGGCTGCTCGCCACTCAGGTCTGTCTGGTCGCGAGTGTGTTTTCGAAGTATTTAGCAGACAACTTCCTGCGGGAAGAAGATTCGGAGTGCTAGCTGGAACGGGCCGCTTACTTGAAGATCTGCAGTCGTTTAGATTCTCAGACTGCGAACTTAACTGGCTCAGGCAGAATCAGGTGGTCGATTCGGGCACAATCGACTACCTCGCCAACTTCAAGTTCTCTGGAAACATCTGGGGTTATCGCGAGGGCGAAGCGTACTTCTCCTACTCCCCTGTATTGGTTGTCGAAGCACCATTCGAAGAAGGCGTTCTTCTAGAAACACTAATTCTCTCGACTCTCAACTACGACACGGCTGTGGCTTCGGCTGCGGCTCGAATGCGTTCGGCTGCTGGAACCAGATTCCTCGCCGAGATGGGTGGCCGCAGAACCAATGAGCAAGCAGCTGTGGCAGCCGCACGTGCGGCCTACATCGCTGGCTTTGACGCGACCTCAAACCTTGAGGCCGGTCGAAGCTATGGCATTCCAACGATGGGAACCGCCGCGCACGCATTCACCTTGCTTCACAACAGCGAAGCCGAAGCGTTCAAAGCTCAGGTCGAAACCTTTGGTGCCGGAACCACTCTTCTAGTTGATACCTATAACACCGACGAAGGCGTTCGAAAGGCAATTGAAATTGCCGGTACCGACCTAGGTGCCGTGCGCATCGATTCCGGCGACCTGGGTGTCGAGGTAGCAAGAGTGCGCGAATTGCTCAACTCCCTCGGAGCTCACAAGACCAAGATCACCGTTACCAATGACCTTGATGAACATGCCATCGCAGCCCTGGCTGCAGCCCCAGTCGACAACTATGGCGTTGGTACATCGGTGGTCACCGGATCGGGAGTTCCGACGGCTGGATTTGTTTACAAACTTGTTGCCCACCGCGATGATGCAGGTAACTGGGTAAGCGTGTCCAAGCGTTCGACCAACAAAACCAACATTGGCGGCCGGAAGCAAGCGATTCGTAAAATCGAAAACGGTACCGCGACCAAAGAGCTCTTAGCTGCTGGTCATGAGGTTTCAGTAACCGCTCCTGACCGTGAACTTCTGGTTCGGTTGGTTGGAAACGGCGATATTCGCACCGAGTTCACCGGAGCGGCTGCCGTAGCCTCTGCCCGCGAAACCTGCCGCATCGCAATGAACGAGTTACCACTTCAGGCGCACCGTCTCCAACGCGGTGAGCCTGCGCTGGCCACCGAGTTTATTTAGTTCTCGTCGCCGGAACTCTTCGGATCCTCAGGCCTAAGCCCGTCGTAGATTTCCTTGCAGATTGGGCAAATTGGAAACTTCTCGGGATCGCGACCGGGCACCCAGACCTTGCCGCAGAGAGCGTGCACAGGAGTTCCAAGTACAGCTGACTCAACAATCTTTTCCTTGCGAACGTAGTGCGAGAAGCGCTCGTGATCACCGGGTTCAAGAAACTGGACCTCCTCTTGAATGAGGGTGTCTTGAGTTGGGTTTGGAAGGGTTTCCTGCTGGGTCATGAGGTTTTTCTACTGAAGCGAGCCTAGAGTCACTTCAAGGGTAAACGACTTTCCATCACGCTGGTACTCCAAAGTCGACTTTGCTCCGGCAGGTTCCCAGCGCACAGCGGCGGTTAGGTCACCGGCTTCAAGAATAGTTACCCCATTGAACTTGGTTACCACGTCTCCAGCCTGCAGACCAGCCTTTTCAGCTGGGCCACCAGGCGTGACCTGCTTGATTAGCGCACCCACCGAGAACGAGGCCGAAGCCTTTGCATCAAAAGGGTTATCGGTAACCATTGCCCCGAGAAGACCGTGGCTGGCCTTTCCGGTCTTGATGATCTCAGAAGAAATTCGCTGAGCTACATTGGCGGGAATCGAGAAACCAACACCGATATTTCCAGACTGCGATCCTGAGGTGTTGGAACCCGTGGAGGCGATGGCAACGTTGATACCGATTAGCTTTCCTTGCGAATTCACCAAGGCGCCACCAGAGTTTCCTGGGTTGATAGCTGCGTCGGTTTGAATCACTCGGAGGCTAACTGGGGCCGAGCCCGAACCACCATTCCAAAGTTGAAGACCACCTGAACCATTGTTAGGTGCCGATGAGTCGGCTACCGAAATGGTTCGATTCAGTGCCGAGATGACTCCCGAAGTTACAGTCGCCGATAGACCAAGCGGAGCGCCGATGGCAACAACTGGATCACCAACGTTTAGCTTCGAAGAATCCGTGAATTCAATCGGCGTGAAATTGGTGACGCCATCAATCTTGATAACCGCGAGGTCGTTCTTAGGGTCCGTGCCGACAATCTTTGCCGCGTAGGTCTTCTTGTCGTAAGTCTGAACTTCGACGGTTGGGTTGGTGGTCTGGCCGTCCAACGTGACCACGTGAGTGTTGGTCAAGATGTAGCCATCTGCCGTGAGGAACACACCCGAACCGGAGCCACCGGACGATGAGTCACCGACCTGAATGGTTACCACGCTTGGTAGCGCCTTTGCCGAGGCCGCGCTAACCCAGGTCACATCGTGGGTTCGATTTACAACAACTGGCGCTGGTGCGGTTGATAGATAGTATCCACCGATTCCAAGGCCTCCTCCGAGAAGAACTCCCAGTGCGGTGCCTATGGCCACTCCGCCTCTAGCGGTCAGCGGCTTTCGAACCTTGACCGGCTTTGGTTGAACAAAGGTTTGAGCTGGTCGATCAAAAAAGAATTGACGGTTGAATTCATCAGACATGTAACCAAGTTTAACTTCGAAACCTGAAAGGAATCTGAGTATCAGCACCCGGGTGCATTTGGTCTCTGAAGGCAATTCCAGTGAACCAGCGTTACCAGCCCAAGTCCGTTCGTGGGTTTGCCGCCCACGGTAACCAGCTTCGGCAATGAATACGCATAAACCAGGCCTGGCAACAAAATCCAAGTGCTCTTCCCGATGATTCGGTATTTGACCGAATAGCCAACCCTGACTCGAACCGAATATTTACCCGACTTTGACCAAAGGTGAGTTTCTGCAATGTTGGAGCCAAAGTTTGAATCGCCAAAATCCCAACGATAGGTCATCGGTTTAAACCTGACCTGAGACGGATACCAGAGCAGCATGCGATTTCTAATATGGCGAACGGCAAGAGAAGTAACAGTCACTGGTTCACCAGCTGACACCTCAGTTTGACTAATGCTCAAGTTGGGTCGATCCGGTACCACAGTGAATTGGTGATCGTACTTCACAGGTTTAGTGGGTTTAGTTGGTTTTCTGGGTTTGGTTGGTTTTCCAATAAGTTTCCAAATCTGATCACCGCAGACGGTTGCCGACACAGTGTTCAACTGCCCGGAATACTTGAGCCGGCCATTCTGACCTCCCTTAACCTGGCAGGTCGCTGCCTGAACCGGCTCAGACTGAAAAGCAGAACAGGGGAAAACTAGGGCAAGACAAATGGATCCGACCGCCAAGGATTTCAACATGGCGAAATCGTAGAACAACCTTAGGTTTGGCATGAAAAGTTATTCACAGAAAAAAGAAACAGACCCAATCGACTAATCGATTGGGTCTGTGTTTCTCGTTGCGGAGGCAGGATTTGAACCTACGACCTCCGGGTTATGAGCCCGGCGAGCTACCGAACTGCTCCACCCCGCGGTGTGAGTTCAGTTTAGCACGAGAATGGCCTTACTTGCCAGCCGCCTTTTGAGCAGCTGCGATTGCCTGCTTTAGAGCCTCAGCAGCCTTACCGTAGGCAGCCCAGTCTCCCGACTTCATAGCAGCCGCTTGGTCATCCAGCGCCTTCTGTGCTGCGGCCAGAGCCTTGGCAAGGCTTGAGACATCGGTACCGCCGGTGCCACCACCGCTACCGCCGCCATCTGGTGGAGTTACCGTGCCAGAGCCAAACAGGCTGTTTAGCGAGCCCTCTAGCGAGTCTTCGAAAGCGATCTTGTCACCGAAGGCCACCAAGACTTTTTTCAGTAGTGGGAAGCTGGTCTCACCGGTCGATTGAATGTAAACCGGCTGAACGTAAAGCAATCCGCCACCCACAGGGAGGGTGAGCAAATTTCCACGAAGCACCTTGGTTGAACCCTGCTGCAGAAGGTTCAAAAGCTTGGATACTTCTGGGTCGGTCGTGAACTGGTTCTGAACCTGACCTGGACCTGGCACCACAGAGTTTTTCGGAAGCGTTAGCAGGCGAAGTTTTCCATAGTCGCTCGATATTTTCCCGGCGGTGTTTCCTGCATCCGAGTTGGCTACAAGATAACCGGTGAGAACGCTTCGGTTGGACTCGCCTGTGGAACGAGGGATGAAGCCTGTGTAGAGAGAGAAGTCTGACTTCTCAGCTCCCGGAGCCTGCATGGTTAGGTAATAAGGCGGCTGGAAAGCCGTTGCGCTGGTGTCGCTCGATGGATCGTTTGGCACCATCCAGGCGTCCTGCTGCGAGTAGAAGGCACCAGCCTCATCCACGTGGTACTGCCCTAGGATTCCGCGCTGAATCTTGAAGAGATCCGCAGGGTAACGAACGTGACTCAATAGCGAGCCTGACATTTCGCTCACTGGAGAAACGGTTCCAGGGTAGACCTTTAGCCAGGTCTTAAGGATTGGGTCGTTTGAGTCCCAAACGTAGAGCTTCACACTTCCGTCGTAGGCATCAACCGTAGCCTTGACAGAGTTGCGAATGTAGTTGATGTCTGGTCCATCGAGGGTAATCGACGAGTCGCTGGCGGCTTCTCCAAAGTTCTCGGCACGCGAGTATGGGTACTGCGACGATGTGGTGTAACCATCAACAATCCACTTGATGCGTCCATCTACAACTGCAGGGTAGATGTCGCTGTCGAGGGTTAGGTAAGGCGCAGCTGCTGCAACACGTTGAACCGGGTTGCGCTTGTAAAGAATCTGTGAGCTTTCGCTGATTGCGTCAGACAGCAGAATCTGCTCGCTAGAGAACTTCATCGCATAGGCCAGACGAGTGTAGAGATTGTCCAGCTTTGGGCCACCGTTCCCGCTAAAGGTGGTGTAAGTCTGTTCCGCGTTATCCGCTCCACCCGGGTAGTCCATTTCGCGGTCTTTTCCTGCGCCGCCAACGATCGAATAACTAGGCGAGTTTTCGCCGAAGTAAACGCGTGGTTCGTACTTACCGAATGCACCTTCGGTAGGAATTCCCTTTTGCAAGAACACTGGTTGACCATCACTGTCGCGCTGGTTACCGTAAGCCGCAACCAGGCCGTAGCCGTGAGTGTAAACCAGCACGTTGTTGAACCAGGACTGGGAACTTCCAAGACCGCTCTGGTTTAGTTCGCGAGCGGCAATCACAGTGTCTTGTACCTTGCCGTCGATCTCATAGCGGTCGACGTCGAGGTCGTTTGTGAAGTTGTAGTACTGGCGGTATTGCTCGAGCTGACGGAACGAAGCCGAAACCAACATTGGGTCGAGAATACGAATATTCGCAGTGGTGTCGGCATCCTTGCGGAGGTCGGCTTGGGTAGCAGAAGTTACCGCGTTGTACTCGGTGGTCTCGACCTTGTCGAGTCCGTAGGCAAAGCGAGTAGCTTCCAAGTTGCGCTCAATGTATTCCGATTCCAAGGTTCGCTCGTTTGGAACCACCTGGAAGGTCTGCACGACCCACGGGTAAAGGCCACCGAGAATCATGGAACTGACAACCATGAGACCGGTTGCAATAAGCGGGAGGCGCCACTTTCCAATGAAGCCCCCGATTAGGAACAAGACGGCTACCACGATGCCAATGCCAGCAACGATCTGAAGACCAGGAATCTGTGCAAAAACATCGGCATAGGTTGCACCGGTGTATAGACCCGAGGAACTGGTCATGGTTTTGTACTGATCGAGCCAGACCGAAGCCGACTCAATCAGCAGGAACAAAGCCGCCAAGATCGACATTTGAACTCTGGCACCCTTACCGATTTTGGTGTCACGACCTGCAAACTTAAGAGTTCCGTTTACTGCATGAAGGAATACGATTCCCAACGCTGTTACCAAGAACAGAGCCGAGAGGAAGCCTACGGCTGCCGAAAGGAATGGAAGCTGAAACAGGTAGAAGCCAGCGTCAAGGTTGAACTGTGGATCCTTCTTACCGGTTTCGGTGGCATTCAGGAACAGGAGGGCCTGTTGCCAGCGCCCGCTTGCCGCAACACCTGCAAGCACACCTACAACCAGTGGCACGGCAATCATTACTACCTTGCGAATCGAAGCCAGCTGCTCTCGAACGGCTGCCAAAGGATCGTTAACCGAAGTGGTCTTGGCATAAAGCGGTTTCATTCGGTTGGCCATGTAAACGTTCACGCCCACAAATAGAGCCGCAAACGAACCAGCGACTAGCCCTAGGGTGCTCTGCGCCTTGATCTGGGTGAACAAGACTTCGTCGAAGCCAAGCTGCTTGTACCAGAGAACATCGGTGTAAAAATTGGTGACGCCAAAGAAGGCGAAGCCAATCAGAACCAGAATGATGAGAGCAATTTGCGTTGGACGTAACGGTTTACGATTCATGAAACAAATCTACTCGAGGCTACAGACAGGGAACTTAGTTACGTCCCCGTCGGCGCCAATGACCTTGACCACTTCGAGCGCTTCGTCGAAGGTACTAACTGGAATTACGCGAAGTCCATTTGGCACATGACCAACCACTTCGTCGCAGTTCTCCTTAGGTGCCAGCATGAATTTGTCGCCGTCGTAGTAAGCCGCCCACATCTTTTGCTGAATCCCGCCGATTGGCCCGACGTTCCCCTGTTCGTCAATGGTTCCGGTTCCAGCTATGCGCTTTCCACCGGTCAAAGTGCCTGGGGTCAGCAGTTCGTATGTGCCTAGAGCGAAGATCAGCCCTCCGGATGGGCCACCGACATCACCCAGGCTGATTTTCACTTTGACCTTGTTGCGAAGTTCTGGAGAAACTTTTGAAAGCGCAAGCGACTCTGCGGCTTTCTGCGCCTCAGCCATGTATGCGGCACTTTCTTTATCGGACTCTTCTTCGCTGAGACCCGTTGGGTAAAAAACCTCGAGCGGAAGAACCACGGTATCTTTCGAGAAAATGTACGGGATCAGCTCGGGCAGAGTGAAGGTACTTCGAGGAGAGCCGACCACAGTCACAAAAACCGTGTCTAAGGTTCCGAAGGTTTCTTCGCGTTCTAGGCCATCGATTTGAATAACTTGAGTTTGGTCGAAGGTTCCTAAGACGTTCGCAACACCTCCAGGCTTTTGAATCACATAGGGAAGCTGTTGGGTGAAGGACCAAAAAATGGCGGCGAAACTGAGCGCGACCAGTGAATATGCCACTCGTTTACGTAGTTTTGCCTGCACTAAACCAGACTATGTCGCTTTCTACGCCTAACCTTTATCTATGACCGAAGAAAACACTCCGGAAGGATTCAACCCGGACGACTTCGCAAAGTTCCTTGAAGAACTTCTCAGCGGCAAGGGAAACCTAGACGCCGCCGAATTGGCTCGCGTGGCCGGCTTGCCGAATGACCCGAAGGTGATTGAGGCACTGCTAGCCCAGTTGAAACAAGCAATTGCCCAAGGAGACAGCCAAACCGTTGGTGGAGTGAACTGGACCGTCGCCAGCCAGCAAGCCTTGGCGTTTGCCAAAGAGGGTAGCTTCATGGTCACCGATCAGGCTCGAAACTCTATTTCTGAAGCAAATCGGATTGCAACGCTTTGGCTTGACCAGGCTACTTCTCTGAGCTCTTTAGCCATTGACGCCAAACTTCTCACGCGAGAGGTTTGGGTTCAAGATGCACTTCCGCTGTTTCAAGAACTGGCAGGTCCGATTGCCTCTCGAGTGGCAAACGCCCTTACCGAAAATCTTCAGGAGAATCTTCCATCCGAACTCGAGGGAATCGCTGCCGGTGCCGGAGGGATCATGCGCTCAGCTGGAGGTGCACTGTTTGCCATGCAACTCGGTGGATCGCTTGGAAAACTAAGTCAAGAAGTTTTGACCGGGGGCGATATTGGTCTTCCTTTTTACAGCGAGTCTCGTTCGGCTTTTGTGCCGCAAAACCTCATGGCATTCATCCAGTCAAATGAGCTTCCTGAGGACCAGGCACTCATTTACCTCGCGGTTCGAGAAGAGGCGCATGCAAGGCTGTTCCGCCACAGTCGTTGGCTACGAGATGCAGTAATTAGCCAGCTTTCGAACTATGCGGTTGGAATTCACATCAACGGTGACGCAATGCGAGAACTTGCCAGCGAGATTACCCCTGAGAACGCTGAGGCATTGCGGCATGCTCTGGAATCCGGCGCGTTGCTTGCCGAGCGAACCCCAGAACAGCAACAGGCACTAGCTCAAATCGAATTGTTGCTCGCCTTGATCGAAGGTTGGGTCGAAACCGTGACCACCGACGCCACCAAATTGCTTCCACAATCTGCCGCACTGGATGAAGTTCTACGGCGACGTCGCGCGACTTCTTCTCCGGCGCAATCAACTTTCGCCACGCTGGTGGGATTGGAACTCAAGCCACGGAAGACCCGTGAGGCCGCGGCGTTTTGGAAACAACTCACCGACAAACTTGGGGTTGAGGCTCGCGACGCAATCTGGGATCACCCGGATTTGCTTCCCAATTTTGAGGACGTCGAGGATGTCGATGGTTACCTAAGCCGCCGCAATAGCGAGGAAGATCAACTGGACAAGGATCTGCGAGACCTGCTCGGAGAGTAGCAGTAATGGCCTGTGAATAAACAAACAGGGTGAGCGCTAACTCGCTTACAAAATTGGCAAATGCCGATTCAAATCAATCCAAGCCTCGTGCCAATTTGGCGTTCACCAACCGATTTAGCCCTGGGCGTATCGAGAGATGCTCAAGTGGTTCAAAACGTATCGAATGAGCAGGAGCGGCTCATTCAGTTACTGTTTCACGGAATCCCAGAGGAGCAGTTTGAATCCATTGCCGCTGGAGTCGGGCTTGAGGAATCCCAAACTCGCGAACTGGTGGAACGCCTAAAACCGAGTCTTTTGGTTTCATCGAAGCGAACCTCCTTCGCCGACGAACTTGATCTGCGGTTCGCCGAAATCATGCGGATGGGATTTGAAACCAACCTAACCTCCGCCCAAGTTCTAGCCCTGCGCCGGAAGGCTCTCGGCGGATTTCAAAACCTTGGGCGTACCGAGCTGATGCTAATCGGCGCACTAATCGAGGCGGGTTTCGCGAATTTCCAAACCGATGACTATTCGCTAGTTGAACGAAACGATTTAGGTGAGCTGGGTTTTCACGAGCAGTTTCTCGGATTTACCAAAATCAATGCCGCGCGAACCCAGTTGGGCATGGCCGCTTCCAAATTTACGCTCACGCAGCCGGAACTCAGAAGACCCAAGGAGACTTTCGCGGTGTTGAGTGCCACTCATCGCATAAACCCCAAAAACTATCGGGCAATCAAGGTCCCCCACATCTTGATTGAGTACGGCATCGAAGAGTTGAGAATTTCGCCCCTCATCGTTCATGGTCGCCGCCCTTGCCTGGGATGCCGAGACCTCTGGGATGCCGAAAACGATGAGCACTGGGCTACAACCACGATTCAACTGGTAGCCCGCGGCGACCAACTCGATGATGGGATTGGGCTTCTTATGGCTAGTGCGATCGCCACCAAGTCGATCGTGCAATTTGTGAATAACCCCGAGTTGGACATTCCAGGATTCCGGGTTGATCTAGCAACTAGGCAGATCAGGGAATGGTCTTGGCAACGCCATGACACTTGCCAGTGTTTGCTCTAGCCGGCGATGGCGTCGAGGAATCTTGAGCGACTGCGCTCTCTACCAGTGGTTGCATCAAAAGTGGCGAAACTAAGACCAAGCTGCTGTTTGGCTCGAGTGAGCCCAACATAGAAAAGCCGGCGTTCCTCGAAAATCGCGGCATCGGTCTTGGCATAGCCAATCGGTAAAAGGCCTTCGGTTAGCCCCGCTAGATGAACAACGTCCCATTCCAAACCTTTGGCCGCGTGAATCGTTGAAAGAGTGACTGCAGCTTTGACCGGTTCGTGCTGAGAACGAATTCTCTCGTCAATTTCTTTCACGAAATCTTCGAGACTAGTTCCTTGCGGAAGTTCGTCCACGATTGCTACGAAGGAGTTCAAGGCCTCCCACTTGTCGCGAACGGCGCCGCCCTCGGTTGGTTCCTTTGACTTCCAGCCAACTTCTCTGGAGGCATCAGAGACGATTTGGAACAGAGGCTTGTCGGTAGGAACAATTTGTTCGGCGCGAATCAAACGCATGACCTGAAGTATTTCGGGGCGATTAAAAAAGCGCTCTCCCCCTCGAACTTGATAGTCGATCGAGCGATCAGCCAGGGCTTTTTCGAAAATCTCCGACTGAGAGTTGACACGATAGAGAATGGCAATCTCGTTGGGCTTTACTCCGGCTGCTATTTGCCGTTTGATTTCCTCTGCGATGCTCGCGGCCTCTTCGGCAGATGACTTGTAGGAAGCAACCCGAGGCTCGATTCCAGGCATACGCTGAGAAACCAATTCTTCGAGTTCGGTTTCACCTCGAATCAAACGATTAGCCAGACCAATGATATTTGGAGTTGAACGATAGTTTCTGGAAAGACTTACTACCGTGGCATCTGGATAGGTCGTTGTGAATCCAAGAAGATAGGAGCTTGAAGCCCCGGTAAACGAGTAAATCGTTTGGTTGGGGTCGCCCACCACGCACAAATCGTTTCGATCGCCGAGCCACATCTCGAGAAGTGCCTGCTGTAAAGGCGAGATGTCCTGATATTCGTCCACGGTGAAGAAGCGATATTGCTGCTGCACGTGGGCGAGGATTCTCGGTTCGGCTTGTAGCATGCCGAGAGTCAGAATCAATACGTCTTCCCAGTCGAGCTTTTGCGATTTCACCTTGAGGTCTTCGTAAGCCTCGTGAATCGATACCAAATGCTCCGAGGATAGCCCTGCAACCCCGGTTCGACTTTGGAGTTGGTCGCGATACTGCGCCAATGAACGCATGGTGTACTTTCGCCACTCGATTTCGGCAGCCAGGTCTCTCAAAATTGCGGCATCGTATTTCAGACCCAACGAGTCCATGGCCTCGGCAATGAGTTTCGACTTCGACGTGAGAACGTTAGGTGCGGGTACGCCGGCTAACTGAGGCCAAAAATACTCCAGCTGGCTAAGTGCCGCGGCGTGGAAGGTCTTTACCGACACCCCTGGAATTCCAAGCCCTCGGAGTCTGGCACGAAGTTCACCAGCGGCACGGCTGGTGTAGGTGAGCGCCAGCACCCGGTTTGCGGCAAAGTATCCTTTGGCGATTCCGTAAGCAATTCGATGAGTGACGGTCCTCGTCTTTCCAGTTCCGGCACCGGCAAGTATGCAGGTAGGCCCAACCAGAGAGGTAGCTGCTTCGCGTTGTTCTGGATCGAGGTTTTCTAATAGCGTCTCCGGATCCATTAGACCTCCGTTTCAAGAGGTGAACCGAGCCAGTGTTCAATAATCGCTCGAGCGATGGAAAGACGACCAGGAAGTTTCAGGCTCGCCGCCTCGGCACGGAGCTCACCCCTGCTAAACCAACGAAGTTTCACAATTTCCTCGCCGTCGGGGATGGCGTCGCCGCCTGCATAGCGCGCGGTAAAACCAAGCATTAGCGAATATGGAAATGGCCAAGCCTGTGAACCCAAATACCTAATGTCAGAAACGTGGACGCCCGCCTCTTCAAACATCTCGCGCTTTACCGCGGCCGTAAGCGATTCACCTGGTTCAACAAATCCGGCGAGGATGCTGAACCGGTTCTCCTCCCAGACACCTTGACTTCCCATGAGAATACGATCTTGCTCGTCAATCACCGCAACGATGATGGCGGGATCTGTTCTGGGGAAAAGTTCCCGACCATCGGCAGTGCAGCGGCGAACCCAACCCGCTCGAATTGACTCAGTGCTCGCTCCGCAGGTGGGACAAAATTGGTGACTAGCGTGCCAGTTGGCGAGGGATAGGGCCTGAGTAAAAATCGAGGCTTCGTCGGGGCTAAGTCCCAATCCGCTCTTACGAAGCTCATGCCAGTTGCCTTCATCGGGCTCTAGTTCGTGAGCCTCGGCATCTCCCAAAATTGCTAGGACGACTGCGCTGCCGCTATCGGTTTCCTTACCGAGATATACGTATTGAGCGGTTGTTACGCGCCCGGACTCCACAAATCTCAGCGCACCGTCTTGGTGCAACAAAACCTTTTGGTTACTCATTGGAAGGAGCTTGGTTGAAGGCACATTCAGAACTTCAGAGGTCCAATTTAGTTGATCTCGGAGTTTGTAGTCGCGGTCCAGCGGCGTTTGCGCAAGCGGAAGTTTGAACTCGAATTCAGTCATTCGCACCTACCTTTCCACCAAGCCGATGCGTGGCGTAACCAAGCAGCCGCAGCCTATTCTTCTAACCTGAACTTATGGCAAGTTCACCCTTGATTTTAGCGGCGCTCGCAAAGGCTGCTCTCCCCTCGGCAAAGTTCAAATCGGCCAAGGCCCTTTCTAGTGAAGGTCGCGGCCCAATCGACTCTGCTCTGCTAACCGACACCGACGGAATCCAGGTATTGGTTCGTCAGTCTCGAAACGCCAAGGGTAATCTGCAGCTAGCCACAGAGACCGCGGCCGTTCGTGCCGTGAAAAGCTCCGGAGTGCTTCCATTCAAGGTTCCAAATCTGATTGCAGAGGCCACGACTCCGGAAGGCAAGACTCTGCAGATTCTTGAATTCGTTTACGGTACAGCCACCCAGCTCGAGTCGGTCCGCGCGACCGATTCGATGCTTCGCAACCTAGGGCTAGCAATCGGTGCCATCCACTCGCTAAGCGCCGAGAAGATTCGCACCAGTGGAATGCCTGAGTATTCACCAAGTGATGTGCGCGAATCAAAACTTGCCGAACTTGATCGCGCCGCCGCGACCGGTCGCGTTCCAGCCACCTTGCTTCAGCGTTGGGAGTCGGCACTCGAAGACCTAGATCTTTTCCGATTCCAGACCGTTCCGGTGCACGGAAACTTCACAACCGGTAATGTGCTCGAACTCGATGGCGAAGTTAGTGGAATAATCGGTTGGTCAGAATTGCGTATCGGCGATCCAGCCGAGGATTTTGTGACCTTTGCCGCTAATGAGGATCACGAGGTTCTCGATGCAGTGAAGTTTGCCTACTTCGAAAGACGCGAAGATGCCGATTCTAATCTCGCCCAACGAGCAACGCTTTACAGCGAACTAGCATTTGCCAACTACCTGGTAACCAGCATCTCCAACAACAAGCAGGACGAAGCCGACTGGGCCGTTGAGCAGCTTGAAGCAATCGCCGAATCGGTGGACAGCGGCTCGGCTCGAATTCTTTCCACCGTAGCCTTCGCGGCAATCACCCCGATTGCCTTCGAAGAAGCGGAAGACCTTGTGGTACCAGACACCCACACCGTGGTTACCGAGGTGGACGACGAAGTTGACGTTAGCGACCTAAAGACTCGTCCTATCGAACTACCAAATACTTCAGACGACCAGTTGTTCTAGTCTTCGACCTGTTCCAAGACCGATTCCCAAAGAGCAATTAGATCGGCTTCGCTTGGAACGTCTTCCGGCTTGATCTCTAGATTGTCAGCTACGTAATAGAGGCAAACGCCGATCTTCTCTGGATCCACCTTGTGAAGTCGAGCAAACGCCATTCGATAGAGCGCCAACTGAAGTGCACGATCTGCGATTTCCTTGGAGGTGACCGGTGGCTTTCCAGTCTTCCAGTCCACAATTTCGTAGCCGGTTTCGGTCTCGAATACCGCGTCCAACTTACAGATAAAGGTATTGCCCTTGATGGTTACCTGAATTTCACCTTCGATGGCAAACGGCTTCATGTTGGCAAAGCGAGATCCTTCAAAGATTGCCTTCAGTTCTTCCATGGCCTTGTCGGTTGCTTCATCTTCTGCAATCAGCTCAACAACGTCTAACTCGTCAGAATTGCTCAGAACGCCAAAGCGCTGTTCAACCCACGAGTGGAATAGAGTTCCCGCCATGGTCTGCTTGTATGGGCGTTCTGGCATTGGTCGGCGGTACCGTTCGGCTGTCTTGGGAAGCTCGTAGATGAACTCCTTGAAACGAGATGCCGAAATACGAACCGGCAACTTCACCTGGTGCGAACGCTGAAGCAACTCATCGCGTTCTTTCAACAGACGCTCGATCTGGTCATCGATTGCTGCTCGACTCGGAGTGCGAGTGGCCATAGCCTGCTCCACGGCATCCTTTGCACGTTCAACCTTGGGTCGGTGGTTTTGACCGAGCGGTTCCATTGGCCAAACCTCTTGAACCACAATCTCGTCCAGCGGATTCTTCTCGAAATCTGACCAGAGTGGCAGTGAGTTCTCGCCATCGCTGCTCCGATTCACAATTTCGACTCGATCGTCGTCCATGGCCGCAGCCACTAGCAGGTAAGGGCTCGGCATGAGCGCAGTGGTTACGTCTGGCTTCCACTTGGATCCACTTAGAAGTAGTTCACTCTTCGGTCGGGTGAAGGCAACGTAAGCCAAACGCTGTTCTTCTCGAAGAAGGTACTCCAGCTGATCTTCCTTCATGAAGGCATCTAGAGCCTTCACAACGGCCGTCTGGTTTTCACAATTCGAAAGATTAATTTCTGGCAAAGAATTTCGGTCTCCGCGAAGGGCAAATGGAAGCTCACCCAGTGAAAGCCAGCCCTTGGTCCCGTTGATGCTTGGGAAACTCGAGGGACTGGCTGACTTAGCAACCACTAGACGCGGCACCACGACGAGATCCCACTCGAGACCCTTAGCGGTGTGAGCAGTAATGATCTGCACAACACCCGGCTTGGCCTTGGAGGCAGGAGGCTCGAAGCGTTCCTTCTTATCGGCATACTCGAGCCACTCTAGGAACCCGCCTAGGGTCGCATTGGTGTTCTCGGCGTAGCCAGAAACTATGTTCGCAAAGGCATTAAGGTTTGCCATTGGGTCTTTGCGCTTTGGATTAGCTGCCAGTTCAATGTCGAGCCAGAGTTCCTGTTCCACGGCTCTCACAAACTCAGGAAGCGGCAATCCGGTCCGCGAACGCATGCGACGAAGAAGTTCCGCGCAATCTCGTAGGCTCTCGGATGCGTGTGCCGAGAATTTGGGAATGATGTCTTCATCGGTTTCGTCGAGTAGCGAGTCGAGAGCATCGATGATCGAAGACTCAGCTTCCGCCCCAGACACATCACGGCGATCTCGGTTCCAGAAGCGGGCTAGGTCACGAGCGTAATTGCTTAGGCGTTGGAGATCCTTTGGTGCGATTTGCCAACGAGGCCCTGCGAGTAGGCGCATCAGGTGGGCACCTGAATTTGGCAGGTGAATGACTCGAAGTGCCGCCACTAGGTCTACGATTTCAGGGGCTTCGAGTAGACCACCGAGGCCGACCACTTCAACGTCTAGGCCAGCGGCCCGAAGTTCATGTTCGAAAACAGCCATCATGTTTCTGGTTCTCATTAGAACGGCAGCCGTTGGAACCTTTTCGTTTTTCGGATCGTTGATTCGTTCGGACAACCATTTCGAAGCGTACTTAGCCTCGGAGACCACATCACAATCCCAGTTGATGGTGATCTTGCCTTCCTTGGCAAAGTCGGCTGCGAGTAGCGGATTCACTTCAACGTTTGGCACGGTGCGACCAGTCATGAATGAAGGCGCGCTCTTGAGTGGCGCCAGGATTCGGTTTGCGAGTTCTAGCACAACCTTCGGATTACGCCACGAGCGGTCTAGCTGGTACTGAACAATTTCTTGGCCGTCTTTTGCGTAGTCGACCAGGAAGTCATTCAAGTTCGATGCACTGGCTCCTCGCCAGCCGTAGATGGACTGGTTAGGGTCGCCAACCGCAAGCACCGACTTACCTTGGAACAGTCCAGCCAGGAGTTCATTTTGCAAGGTGCTGGTGTCTTGATACTCGTCTAGAAGCACCTGAGTGTAGAGACCGGTCTCGCGTTCACGCACTGCAGCGCCGAGTTCTCGAACGGCACGGTTTGCGAGGGAAACCTGGTCGGAGAAATCAATGAAACCGCGTTTGCGCTTTTCTTCGAGGAACAGTTCGGCGAGCTTTGCCAGCAGTGGGGTTTCAATTGCTCCCCCAATGGTCCCCATGATTCCTGCGGCGATGGGCTGTTCTGGAGTCACCTTGGATGAGGCGTGCGCTGGAAGCTTCGCAATCTGGCCGACGAATCCATCGATGTAGGTCTGAATCTCGGCAGCGGTCACTCCGTGATCATTCATGGCACCGGCTAGCGTTAGCACACCATCAACGACCTGATTTACGGAAAGATCGGAGTCGACCAAACGAGGGTCTGCCGCCTCCCCATACTTGATAACCACCTCGCGAGCCAGCTGAAAGCGAGCGGCATCGGTGAGCAGAGTTGCGTCGTCTTCATAGCCAAGCGCTAGGGCATAGTCGCGGTAGAGAGTGTTGGCATACGAGTTATAGGTGGTGATGTTTGGTGCAGCGAAAGTCTTTTCGGCTAAAGGCCACTCGGGTTTCTCAGCAAGCTTTTCGAGTGCCTGGTTGATGCGGTTTGAGAGTTCCGAGGCAGCCTTACGCGTGAAGGTTAGGCCAAGGATCTGGTGTGGCTCACAAATCCGGTTTGCAACCAGCCAAACCACGCGAATAGCCATGAGTTCGGTCTTGCCCGAACCCGCGCCTGCCACCACCAGGCTGGGTGAAGTGGTGGATGCGTTTTCAACCGCAGCAACCTGCTCAGGAGTGAGCTTAATGCTCGGATCATTCACAAAGATCTGATACGCCTGATCGGCAGAAATTAGATTAGTCAACGTAGGACACCGCCTTGGTAAGCAAAAGATTGCAGTTGCCATAACCGCGTGAATTGGAGCAGTGGCTGCCAACGTTGGCAATGAAAGTGGCATCCGCGGCAGACATTCCCTCGATTGCTGTGTCCAGCTGGTCACGGAAGAACTTCTGCAATTCTTCATCTTTCGCCAAGGAAGCTTGACGGCGAAGATCATCCTTATTTCCGCCAACCAATAGCAAAGCGGCACCTTCGAGTTCGGCAGTGGAATCCACTGCTCCCTTGAATCCACCTTCCAGGAAGGCGATCTGATAGAGACCAAGCTGCGAGTTTTCTTCGGCCTTTGGTGCGCTAGTACCGGTCTTTAGATCAACGATGACGATCTTTCCATCTGGGCCTTGCTCCACGCGGTCTACTCGACCTTCGATGGTGGCGCGACCATACTCGAACTGAAGTTTCACTTCGGTTCCAACCAACTTGTAGTTGGCTTCCATTCGCTTTTCCAAATAGGTGCTCAGGTGTTCGACCATCTTCTTAGCCTTGCGCTCCTCGCGCTTCTCAACCCAGGTGGCTTCGAAGTCTAGGGTGTGCCACTTGGACTGAACTCCCTTCCAGAGGTCGGCATAGCTGATCGATTCGGTCTCTTCGAGAACCTTGTGAAGCAAGGTTCCAAAGTTAGCCTCGAACGACTTGTCGGTGCCACCGTGGGCCTGCATAAACCAGTGCAGCGGGCACTTAATGAAGGCATCGAGCTGCGATGGGTAAATCGAAACCTTGCCGCCTTCACCCTCTTCGAGTGGAACCAAAGCTTCGGGGGTATCAAACTTGAGGATTCCTGCCCACTGTTTAGGGTTTGCCCCTGGCTGCTTCTCAAGTGCAAGGCGTGCCAGACCATAAGCGGCTTCAAGGCGCTCTGCCTCGTCTTCGGTGGTTACCAAAGTACGACGCAGGTTTCCGACCATGCCACGCAGGGTGTAGCGAGTGGAGGCATAAGGTTCGGCCACGGGAACCGTGCCCAGTACGGTTCGAACGAACTGCGAAACCTGCTGCTCTTCGGAGTTGACTGCGGTGACAATGAGCCGCTCCGAAGCGGCACCAACGGCTTTATAGAACAAACGGTACTCGTCTTCAAGTTCGGAACGGGTCTGAGTGGCATCCTTCCCACTAAAAATACTGTCCAAGACATTCGCGCTAAGTAGCGAAGAACGAGGCTTTAGATTCGGCCAAACACCCTCGGTAAGACCAGGAATGGCAATCACCTTGAAACGGCGACCGATCATTGCTGGACTCACCGATAACATCACCTTTTCGTCATCTCGGGAAACTAGCGCCAAGGTATCTTGAGGAATATCACGCTCGAGCTGTTCCTCGATGAATTCTGCGGCGGGTGCTCCCGGGTGGCGCTCCGCGAAGCGGTTAGCCGCTGCAAACAAGGCAACCACCGAGTCGAGGTTGCGCCCGGCTTGTAGTGCAACTTCTGAAATTCCTCTGGATAGTTCGCGCCAATTCTCATTGGCCGGGGAGTTATCCCAGATGGTCCAGAGCAGTTCCTCGGCTGTTGTGCCGGAAGTGATTGCCTGCTCGGTTGCGCGATCTAAGACCTTGAGGAGTTTACGAACTCGCTTTCCTTCTTCACCGTAAAGCTCTCCGGCAACTTCTGGCTTTTCAAATAGTTCAACCAGTAGCAGATCACTCGTGCGCTGACCACCATTGTCGAGCTCCAACTGGCGTAGCCGGCGACGAATGCGGCGAATGGCCAGGGAGTCGAGACCAGAATAAGGATTACGAAGTACATCGAGAATTACGTCTCTGGTGAGATCTGGACGTTCGATGCAGAACTTGGCCAGGCGTAGAAGATTGCCGGTCGCGTACTCATCCTTGAAAGAAGTTTGACTTCCGTGAATAACCGTTGGTACGGATTCGGATGCCAGCGCCGAAGCCCAGCGCTCGAGTACCGAGCGAGAACGGGCTACCACTGCCATTTGACTCCAGGGAATTCCACTGTCGACGTGTAGTACCCGAAGTCGGTTGGCTAGCCAAGCCAACTCAGCGGTTTCTTCAACGAAGACCTTACCTTCAACGTTTTCGCTGGCAACAATCTTGGACTGACCCAACGCTCGGCGCTGTGAAACCTCTACCTTGGACTTGATTGGCACCGCCACAGCCGCCAGAACATTCGTGAGAGCCGGGTGACGGCTACCAATGTCTTCCGCGAGCACGATCTCATGGAACTTGTGACCTACAAGATTGCTTTGCAGTAAGCGCATGCTTCCGGCATCGGCGGCACGGAATCCCATGGTCGTGGCATCTGGGTCTCCAATTAATACCAAATCGGCGCCCTTGGACGCGAGTGCCTTCAGCAGATCGGCAGCAGCAGGAGTCAGTTCTTGTGCATCGTCGACGACGATGAGCTTCAAATCGCTGGCAACCTTTGGCCAGTCCTCGGAATTCAGCTGCCTCGTGACCACGGTGAGCAGTGTCGACGGATCGTGACGATTGTCGTTGGCCGGTTCGCGAAGGCGGTTTAGGTAGCCTGCGAAGAATCCTGCCATTGCAACCCATTCCGGCTTGGCAGCGCGAATTCCTTCTTCGACTAGTTGCTCAGGAGACTTATCGTGCTCCAAACAGACTGTAACCAGATCACGAAGCTCGGCCCGGAAGCCTCGAAGTTCCATTACCTGACGCTTTAGGTGCTTCGGCCAGTCTTCTGGCTGTGGGCTGTCGAGAAAATCGTCGATCAACTCGGACAGGATCTGGTCCTGCTCGCTACCGGTGATCAGCTCCGGAGGTTTAATGCCTAAGCTGAGTGACTTTTCACGAAGGATGTTGAACGCAAATGAGGCAATGGTTCGAGCCAGCGGACCAGGTGTAGATCCCTGATACTCGAGTGCCAGCTCGTCTCGTAACTTGGTTGCCGCTTCACGATTGGCAGCCAAAACCAGGATTTCTTCGGGGCGCAGACCACCACGTAAACGACCAATCACCAGAGCCTTAAGAGCGGTGGTTTTACCACTTGCCGGCACACCAAAAACCAATGCGCTGGTACCAGCGGACAGCCCAGCCACCCTACTTTGGGATGGCGAAAGGGCGAGGGTGTTCAAAACACCGCTGAGACCGTGTTTTCTAAAGGCTGCTTCGTTCATTGAGAGCAGAATACTTGCCAACTACGACATTCTGCGCTTGCCACTTCCCTGCCTGTCGTAATCTATTGTTTGCAAGAGAAAAGGTGCACCTTGGAAATTAAGATCGGTATTCGAAACCTCCCACGCGAACTCAGCTTCGAGTCTGAGCAGAGCGCTGCCGATGTTGAGCAGGTAATTGCTAACGCCATTGAGTCGGGAAGCAAGTTGGTCAAGCTCGTTGACAACAAGGGAAAACTTTTCATTGTTCCTGTTGATGCACTTGGCTACGTCGAGGTCGGTGCCGAGGAAGTTCGCAGAGTAGGATTCATCGCCTAATGGAATTCGGAATCATCGCCTTCTACGCAATCATTCTTGGACTGGTTGCACCATACATCTTTGCCAAGAGCGAGGAATACGGAGCACTGCTACCTCCAGCCATTGCTCTTGCCACCGGCAGCGTTCTCTGGGCTGCACTTACCTGGCTAGGCTTCAAGTACGAAGAGGGCTACATCTGGATCATCGTGATGGTACTCATGCCACTGGTAATGATCGTGGTCTCCAGCCGAATTGCATACGCTCGCGCTTATGCACGTGAAGCAAAACTAAGCCGCTAATCCAATTGCGTCCATGCGCAAGCTGTGGGCACCAATCAACTCGCTAATGAGCGGTTCAATTTTGGAGTAAGCCGCAAGATTAACTCGGCGTTCCTCATCCATTGAAAGTCGCTTATTCTTGGCGATTCCCGCAAGTTTGCGGTTGTCAAAGGCCGCCCGCAATTCGAGCAGGACATCGCCAATCAAACGACGCCCCCAAACCGCCAGGCGCGAAGCCAACTGTGGATTGTCGGCCATTGCCTCAACCAGGCAGGCCTTCGCAAACTTCTCGTAGGTAGAATCCTTCAAAGCCTTCTCTACGTCATCGCGAAGATCAGCAGGAAGTCCAATGGCGAGCCGTCGATAGAAATCTTCGAGCAGTCCACCCACTAGGTAAACCTTCAAAACGGTCTCATACCAATCGATTCCCTTGGTGCGAGAATGGAATGTCTCAATACGTTCGGTAAATGGGTCCATGGCGTCGGTGGCATCCACACCCTGACTCGAAAGCAGCTTGGCTACCGAGCGATACTTCTGGAAAGATTTGGCCGCGGCTTCGCTTAGCTCTGCCTTGTCGGCGGTAGTTGGTGAGTACTTCAACTCGTTGGTGAGGATCTCGAACTGGCTAAGTTCCAGATAGGCCAGTTGACCTAAAAACACTCGTGGTTCGGGGGTGTAAGGGGTTAGGTCGATTGCCTCGGTGTTACGAGCTCGACGTTCTTCTCGCTCTGGCAACACGAAATTACGCGCCTTGGCACCGATTCGTTTAAACCACTCAAACATGCTTTCAAGAATAACCCTCGTAAACTAGCAAAGACTAATAGGAGATACTTTTGACTTTTGCCGAACTAGGCATCGATGCAGATATCGTTGACGCACTTACCAAAAAAGGCATTACCGAGCCATTCCCAATTCAGGAACAGGCAATTCCGGTGGCCCTCGGTGGCAACGACATCATCGGCCAAGCCAAGACCGGAACCGGTAAGACCTTCGGCTTCGGATTACCGCTAATCCAGAGCCTCGGAATCTCGCCAGAAAAGGGCGCCAAAGCTCTCGTTGTGGTTCCAACCCGTGAACTCTGCATCCAGGTAGCCGAAGACCTAGTGCTCGCCACCGCGAACCGCGACACCAAGGTAGTCGCAATCTATGGCGGCAAGTCCTACGAAGGTCAGATTGCCGAAATCGAGGCCGGTGCACAAATCGTCGTGGGAACTCCTGGACGACTTATCGACCTCGCAAAACAGAAGAAACTGAATCTCGGCGACATCACGTTCATGGTCCTCGATGAAGCCGACGAGATGCTCGACCTTGGCTTCCTCCCGGACGTCGAGCGCCTGTTCTCGCTAACTCCTCCAGACCGCCAGACCCTGATGTTCTCGGCTACGATGCCGAGCACCATTCTTACCCTGGCCCGCAAGTACCAGAACCGCCCGATGCACATTCGCGTGAACGACCCAGATGAAGGGCACACCAAGGCGGACATCAAGCAGTTCATCTACCGAGCTCACTCGCTCGACAAGGACGAAGTGGTTGGCCGAATTCTGCAGGCCGAAGGACGCGGCAAGACTGTGATCTTCTGCAAGACCAAGCGCCAGGCGAGCAAGGTAGCCGAAGAGCTAGTCGACCGCGGATTCAATGCCACCGCTCTGCACGGTGACATGTCGCAGGAAGCCCGCGAGCGCTCAATGGCTGCATTCCGCTCAGGCAAAAAGGAAATTTTGGTTGCCACCGAGGTTGCCGCTCGAGGCATCGATGTTGACGACGTGACCCACGTGATCAACTACACCGTCCCGGAAGACGAGAAGAACTACCTACACCGCACCGGACGTACCGGTCGAGCCGGTCGCACCGGAATCGCAGTTACTTTCGTTGACTGGGAAGACATGGCTCGTTGGCAGAACATTAACCAGGCACTTGAGCTGGGCGTACCTGAGCCAGTGGAAACCTACTCGAGCTCGGCTCACCTATTCACCGACCTGGGGATTACGCCTGGCACCAAGGGACGCATCAAGGCAGCCAGCCCAAAGACCGAAGAGTCCAAAAAACCTGCGCAGAAGCGTCGCCCAGAAGGCAAGCCGGTGGAACGCAGCGAACGTCCAGCACCTAACCGTAACCGCCAGCGTCGCCGCACTCGCGGCGGCTCTAAGCCCACCGAATAAAGGTTCCAGTAGCCTGAGCCTCGATGCGCTTTAGCATTTCCAGACTCGTGGTGTTTTCACCGAGGCGATTGTCCTTGCCGGTGAGTCCGTGGTAATCGGAAGAACCGGTGTAAACCAAATCAAACTCCTCGACGAGACCCATCAACCACGCTCGAGGCACTGTTCCGACTTCGCGGTGATTTACCTCAAACCCAGCCAAACCGGCATGAATAAGTTCCAAAAAGTGCTTGCGATGGCGGTCGGTGATCACGATCTCTTTGTCGGCCCTAGCCATTGGGTGGGCCATCACTGGAACTCCCCCGGCGGCACGAACCATTTTGATTGCCTCGACCGTTGGGATTCCGGCGCTAGGAACATAGAACTCGGCGAATTTATCGAGCGGACCCTCGAAGGCCATGTTTCGGTGGGTAAATATTTTCAGGGTAACCATGGCGTCGGCGATGTGTGGACGCCCAACCGATTTACCCTCTTCGCGAACTTCTGCAAGCACCGACTCAATGGTTAGTTTCTGGTAATCCGGATGCGCTCTTAGGTTCTCTACATAGCGCTCGATTCGAGTCTCACGGGCTGCACGAACCTCAGCCATTGCTGTTTGTAGTGGCTCATACTCAGCACTCGGCAGGTAAGCCAACAGGTGAACCGAAATGTCATGGTGGTTTGTGGTCAACTCAATGCCGGGCACAAACGAAAGTGCGTGCTTGGCCGCCTCAACTTCGGCAATTTGCCAGCCGTCGGTCGTGTCGTGATCGGTTAGTGCAACCACGTCGAGGCCAGCTTCAGCAGCGTACTGAAAAACTTCGGCAACGCTCTCGCGACCATCGGAAAAGGCACTGTGGGTATGCAAATCAATCTTCACGAGAAACCTTCCATCAACCACTCCAGACTAGTGGCAGTATGGAGAACATGACTGAGCAGGAAAAATCAGCAAAGAGCGCCCGTACCACCAACCCAAATAGCCCAGAATTCATGAAATTCATTTCTCGTGGTTGGGCCACCGAGAAAAGCAATCTCCCCTCAAAGGCTGAGGTGGCCGCTTTCGCTGCTGCTAGACGTAACAAGGTGGCAGAAGCTTTCGGTGGCAAGGTCATCGTCGTTGAGGCCGGTGGCACCAAAGTGCGTTCGAATGACACCGAGTACCGCTACCGCGCGCACACCGCTTTCTCCCACCTCACCGGTTGGGGTGCCAAGGCTGTTCCAGATTCGGTGCTAATAATCGACGCCCGCGCTCATGCCCACCACAGTCAGTTGTTCTTCCGCCCGACCGCCGGGCGTGAGACCGAAGAGTTCTTTACCGACAACATGATTGGTGAGTTTTGGGTTGGTCCTCGTCCCGGATTGGAATCGGTTTCCTCGCTATTGGACATTGAAACCCGAGACCTCGCCGAACTGGACGACGTGCTTTCAAACCTGCCCGATGAACTTGTAATTCGCCTTTCGAACCCTGAGCTACAACAGTTCGTGGATGAGCTTCGTTTGATCAAAGACGAATACGAGATCGGTCAGATGCGAGAGGCGGTTGACGCGAGCGTCAACGGTTTCCACGATGTGATTCGCGCATTGCCTTGGGCCATGGCTCATGACCGCGGTGAGCGCGTTATTGAATCGGCCTTTTTCGCCCGTGCCCGCATGGACGGCAACGACCTTGGCTACGAAACCATCGCCGCCGCCGGTTCACACGCCTGCATCTTGCACTGGATTCAAAATGATGGTCCGGTAAAACAGGGAGACCTAGTGCTTCTAGATGCCGGCGTAGAGGTGGAATCGCTATACACCGCAGACGTGACTCGCACTTTCCCAGTGACCGGACACTTCAACCCAACCCAGCGCAAGGTTTATGAAGCAGTGCTCGAGGCCGCCGATGCTGCCTTCGCCATTGCCAAGCCTGGGGTTAAGTTCAGTGAACTGCACGCGGCAGCGATGCGAGTTATTGCCACCAAAATGATCGAGTGGGGATTCATCGACATCACGCTCGAAGAAGCACTTGCCGGTGACCGCCAGTTACACCGCCGGTGGATGGTTCACGGCACCAGCCACCACCTGGGCATGGACGTTCATGACTGTGACAAGGCGCGTCGCGAGATGTACCGTGAAGCCGAACTTCAGCCGGGAATGATCTTCACCATCGAACCTGGGCTTTACTTCCAGCCAGACGATCTCTTGGTACCGGAAGAGTTCCGCGGCATTGGAGTTCGAATCGAAGACGATGTTTTAGTTACCGAATTCGGAGTTGAAAACCTTACCGCTGCCCTACCTCGTCACCCTGACGATGTAGAAGCGTGGATGGCTTCAGCTAGTTAGTTCAGTTTTGGCCAAGGCATCCTCGGCGGCGGCCTTCAGATCTCGAGGGATCTGAATCTCGTAGGTGTCGGCAACCAGCTGATGAGCAGTAGTGAACGTGCGCTTGTTTTTAGAGAACGAGAAACGAACCACATTGATCAAAGCCGCGATACCGGCAAAGGTAATCATGGTTCCCGGATAGCCGGACATATCCTCAGGAGCGGTGAAACCGTGCCAGATCAAGCCAAGTAATGCACCGTTCATCGCTCCACTCAGTGCAACGCGGGCATACGAAATTCGGTTTCTGGTTCGCTCAACTGTACGAACCCCGCGACCAACAATTGCAATCTGACGAACAGGAAAATTACCACTCAAAAGCTTTTCAACATGCTCAACCGCGGCATCGTAGTTATCGAACTTCGCGATAATTTCGGCACCTGCAGGAACGTCGTTTTTCTTAGCCAATAGTTGGTCCTTTGTTCAGATTCCCATTCTGGCATGGCTACGCCTGCTCGTCTAAGGTTGATTAGGTGAGTGTAACCAGAGTCTACGTAGCCCGCCTCGCGGGTTGTGGCGTCTTTGACCCAGCGGGAGACCGCGTTGGAAAGGTCATCGACGTCCTTGTGGCGTACCGGAAATCTGGCTCACCAAAGGCAACCGGGCTTCTAATAGAAATCTCCGGACGCCGTCGCGTCTTCGTGCCAATCACCCGCGTCACCTCTATCGTTCCAGGCCAGGTCATCACCACCGGACTTATCGACCTTCGCCGTTTCACTCAGCGTGGCCGCGAAGTGCGCGTGATTGCCGAAATCCTAGGACGTCGCGTGATCATCAAGGACGGATCGGGAGTTGCCAACATCGAGGACCTCGCGATCGAAGTGAACAAGTCGAAGGACTGGTTGGTTTCGGAACTGTTCCTGCGTAAGCCAAAGACCTCTGCTTCCCCATTCGCCCGCGGCGAGACCCTCTTTGCCAACTGGGACCAGATCATCGAGGGAGACCCGAACGATGAGGGCAACAGCGCTCAGGCTCTGATTGCTACCTATTCGGAACTTCGCCCAGCCGACCTCGCATCCGCACTAATGGACCTACCAGAAGACCGAATGGTTGAGGTTGCCGAAGAGCTCGACGACGAACGCTTGGCCGATGTTCTTGAGGAACTTCCAGAAGACGAGCAGATCGACATCATCGAAGAACTCGACGACGAGCGTGCAGCCGAGGTTCTCGACCTGATGGAACCAGACGACGCCGCCGACCTTATGGCGAACCTGCCAAAAGAACGTTCCGAGGCGATTCTTGAGCTGATGGACGAAGAAGAAGCCGACGACCTTCGAATGCTGATGCAGTACGACGAGTACACCGCCGGCGGTCTAATGACCACCGAGCCAATCATCTGCGCCGCCGATGCCACCGTTGCCGAAGCCATGGCACTAATTCGCCGCAAGGAAATCTCACCGGTTCTGGCTGCCTCGGTTTTCGTTACTCTTCCTCCATACGAGGTTGCTACTGGTCGTTACCTTGGCGTGGTCCACTTCCAGAAAATGCTTCGCTATCCTCCGCACGAGCGTCTAGGCTCGCTTTTGGATACCGACATCGAGGCGATCAAGCCCGACACCCACATTTCGGTAATTCACCGAACTTTCGCAAACTACAACCTGGTTGCTCTTCCCGTCGTAGACGACGAACAGCAGCTGATCGGTGTGGTCACCGTGGACGACGTCCTAGACCACCTACTGCCAGAAGACTGGCGCAATGAAGAAGAGGCAGGTGCATAATGAGCAAGTCAAAAGACCGTCTAGACGCTCCAATCGGCACCCGTTCGCGCTTTCCTCGCCTAAGCATCGACCAGGAGAAATTCGGCCGCGCCTCGGAAGCCTTCGCTAGAGCCATGGGAACCGGCTCATTCCTGATTGGAATGACCATCTTCTGTTTCGTCTGGCTGGCATGGAACACCTTCGCGCCAGTCAACGTGCAGTTTGACCCACGCCTTACCAACTTCACCCTGCTTACCCTGATTCTTTCGATGCAGGCCTCCTACGCAGCACCGCTCATCCTTTTGGCTCAGAACCGCCAGGACGACCGCGACCGCGTGAAGTTTGAGCAGGACCGCCAGCGTGCCGAGCGCAACCTTGCCGACACCGAGTACCTAGCCCGTGAAGTTGTGGCATTGCGTTTGGCAATGGAAGAAATGGCTACCAAGGAGTTTGTGAAAGACGAGCTTCGCGACCTCATGCGCGAACTGGTGGAAGAACTCAAGGACACCAAGCCTGCACGCACCAAGAAGAGCAAATGACCTCACGCGAAAGCGTTCTGGCTGCCCTAGCCAAAGTCATCGATCCAGAACTCCGTAAGCCGATTACCGAACTCGGCATGGTCGGCGAAGTGAACACGGAACGGGTTCAGATCAAACTCACCATTCCCACCTGCCCAGCCGCAAAGCAAATAGAATCGGCGGCTAACGACGCAGTAAGGGAACTAGGGCTCTTTGTAGAACTCACCAGCATGACTCAAGCCGAACGTGATGCGCTCAAGAACCAACTTCGAGCAGGCAAACCGCCTCGCACGAATCCATTCGACGAAAACACTCTCACCAAAGTGTTTCTGGTCGGTTCTGGCAAAGGTGGCGTTGGAAAGTCGACACTCACCGCGAACCTGGCGGTAGCACTTGCCGAGCAAGGCTTCACCGTTGGGCTAATCGACGCCGACATCTTCGGCTACTCGATCCCTGGCCAACTTGGCATAACCGACAAGCCGACTCAACTCGACGAAATGATCCTGCCGCCGGTAGCCCACGGGGTGAAGGTGATTTCAATCGGAATGTTCGTGGACGGTTCGCAGGCGGTAGCTTGGCGCGGTCCGATGCTTCATCGAACCGTAGAGCAGTTCCTCAAAGATGTCTTCTGGGGGCAGCTTGATTTCCTACTTATCGACATGCCTCCGGGAACCGGTGATGTTGCCATAAGCCTCGGCCAGCAATTACCCACGGCGAAGAGTCTCGTTGTGACCACACCTCAGGTTGCGGCATCCGAAGTCGCCCTACGTTCAGGAGCAGTTGGCATCCAAACCGGTCAAGAAGTCTTCGGCGTCATCGAAAACATGTCCTGGCTTGAAAACCCAGACGGAAGCAAGACTGAACTTTTCGGAATTGGCGGCGGCCAGGCACTTGCCGACCACTTCCAAACACCGCTGTTGGGTCAGGTTCCACTGTCGATTAAGCTGCGCGAAGGTTCGGACCAAGGGCAGCCCGTAGTACTGGACCAGCCAAGCGATCCGGCAAGCCAAGCCATCGCAAATGTGGCGAAAAAAATGATCAAGTCGAAACTCGATCTGAAGGGCAAGAGACTACCTCTCGCCTAGGTTGCCTCGTTGTCAAACGGAGGCTTCTCCCCCGCAGCAAGCGAAACGAATACTGGAGCCGCAACGGCCGCTGCCGCAACATCCTTCACGGCTTCCTTCTCCGCAGTGAAATTCATGTCTTCGGTTAGTGCCTCACGAATGATTCGTCGTGGGTCGTATTGGCGAGGATCTAGCTTTCGCCAATCTAGGTCTTCGAAGTCTTCACCGAGTTCATCTTTCACCCGATCCTTGGCACCATCTGCCATGCGTCGAATGCTTTTGATGATGTTCGCCAAACCCTTGGCGTATTCCGGCAAGCGCTCAGGACCCAACACAATTAGGGCAATGATTCCTAGAATCAGTAGCTTCTCGCCGCTTAGACCGAACACCCTATAACCTTAGAACACGATGGTCGACAAAATCTCCAGCTGGAAGTTCGTAGAAGAGTTTCTCGAAGAACCGGTATCCCTACTCAAGGCACGTGCCCGTGCCGATGAGTTTGGCGTGGAATGCGTAACCCCAGCCACCGGCGCTCAACTGGCCTTCATCGCCAGCGCCCTTGGAGCAAACGCCATCGTGGAGGCAGGAACCGGTACCGGTGTCAGCGGTTTGTGGCTTCTCGGAGCATCCAGCAAATCGGTACTTGCCACCATCGACACCGAACCAGAACTTCAGGCTGCGGCCAAGCAAGCCTTCACCGACGCCGGCATAGCCGCCAATCGCACGCGAGTTATCTCAGGTAAGGCCATCGAAGTCATGTCGAACATGGCCGATGCCGCTTACGACATGGTTTTCCTCGACGCCGACAAGGAAACCCTAGGCGCCCAGATTCACGAAGCCGCCCGACTCCTTCGACCTGGCGGTGCACTGGTAATTGCCCACGCCCTGTGGCGAGATCGAGTACCAGACCCTGCCATGCGCGATGAGGCAACCACAACTTACCGCGACGCCATTCGTAACCTGACTCAAAACGAGGACTTCGTGGCCGCCATCTCCACAGTTGGTGACGGCCTTCTGATGGCAAGCAAACGAGCATAA
>JBEGPG010000096.1:0-4759 GCA_041181585.1 Actinomycetota bacterium | reverse complement strand
TTCTCTTTTGGGTAGACTGGTAACTTCTGGAGAATTCGCCTAGTGGCCTATGGCGCGCGCTTGGAAAGCGCGTTGAGTGAAAGCTCTCGGGGGTTCGAATCCCCCATTCTCCGCCAGTTAGTATCCGTTGAGACCTTCGAGAACCTTGGCAACACGCTTTTCGATCGTCTCGGCAGCCTTTGCTTCGGCAACCTGGCGGGCCTGCTCTCGCCTCTTCGAATAGGTCTGTGCGTCGAACTTCTCTCGCAAACCTGCTTTAGCCAAAGCTTCGGCGAGCGCTACCGGCACATCAACCTCACGCACTCCGGCATCCAGTTCGAGAGTGATCTCAACCTCGACCGGCGAATCGACTCCGGCGGCCAGGCGTTCACGCTCCGGGAATACAACCCTGCACTCTCCATTCACTGCTGTGGCAGTGGATTGGTAGGTGTGGTTATTGACCGTGACCTTGAGGGGTGCGCGTCGGTTGGTGCCGAGTTTCTCCAGAACGTCGTCGGGGATGTGAAGTGAGGCATGTTTGCCGGTGAAAATGACAGTTGACCGATACGTGACCTTCATTTGCCTAGTATTTCAGGCTTGGCAAACCTAGGCTTTAGAAATGCTGAACTCCATCTTCGTCAACCTGCCCATCGAGAACCTCAAGAAGTCTGTCGCCTTCTTCAAAGAGCTCGGCTTCACGTTCAACGAGCAGTTCACCGACGAAGAGTCGACCTGCATGATCGTCTCCGACACCATCTACGTGATGCTTCTGGAGAAGCGCAAGTTCTCAACATTCACGACCCGCAAGATCGCCGACCGCGACACAACCGAGGTCACCCTTTCGTTCGCATGCGAGTCGAAAGACGAAGTGCGCACGCTCTCCGAAAAGGCGTTTGCCCTAGGTGCGAAGAAGGTCAACGAGCCAGAAGACATCGGCTTCATGTTCAGCTGGGGCTTCGAAGACCTCGACGGACACATGTGGGACCTCTTCTGGATGAATCCAGAACACGTTATGTAGGTTTGTAGCCATGAGTGAAGAAACCACTAAAAAGGACACCTGCGACTGCGACCACGGTCACGGTCACGAGAAGGTCAAGCACTACGGCAAGTACAAGTCGCGCATTCAGATCGGTTCGGGCGGTATCGGCTGGATCGGCTTTTGGGCATACGTTGGCGCAGCTGTCTTCTTCGTATCTCAGGCACATGGCTTCTGGGAAGGCGCTCTAGGTCTACTCAAGGCGGCCATCTGGCCAGCGTTCCTTGCTTACGAGGGCCTTCACGCCGTCGGTCTCTAGCCACCAAGTTGCCGCGGATGTAATCTGAGGCAATGGGGAAAATAAAGTTTCTTGCCGTCACATTGGCGGCACTGCTCCTGCTAACGGGTTGCGAGAGCGCGGACTTCGAATTCAAGCGGAACGCAGAGACTGCCACACGCGTAATCAATGACCTGATGAGCCACGACTTGCCCGGCTACACGATTGATGGCGCCTACGGAGGCGATTGGGGCTTTGACTACAAGAACCCTGACATGTATTACACAGCGTCCAAGGATTCCAATGGTCCGCTGATCGAGGAATGTCGAAGCGTTGTCGACTATCTACTCGAACTAATGCCAGATCTCAGCTTCTACAACCCGAGCAAGGTCAGTATTGGAACTAATAAAGGTTCGGCTCTGTTGGCCTGCGTCTCTTGGCTCCAAAACATGACGGATGCCCCAGATGCCACAACTGTTACTTCCGACTTTCTTGAATTCTGGGGTCACTCGGATGGAACTTCGGTAAGCGCTACCGTCTCGCGAAGCACGAAACTGCCGGTCTCCGAGGGAAGCATCTACAAGTACGAGGTGCAGGTGTCGACTAATACCGGTGAAGCCGACATCGAGATGTACCCACCTGCTGGAGCGAATGATCCGGTGGCTGAAGCCAGAACATATGCGCTCGATCTAATCGGCAGATATCGCTTCAACCATCCGAACGCAGACCCGTACTCGAAGTCAAACATCGAAGAGGCTCTAGCTCCTCTTGCCAACAAGTACCCGCAAGTGGAAGTGACTTTGTTCACGGATGCAAAAGGCCGGTACTCGCGAATCTTCTTTAACCACACCAGCACGGAAACCAACCTTCTGCCGGCCTGCGTGAGCATCGTGAAGTTCGATCAGAACTACTTTGGCGTTGAGGATCCTCACAGCGGCTATTCGCTCAGTTACCTTGCCTATGATGAAGACCTACCAGAGTCGAGCCAGTTCGGAACCGCAAGTTCGAATAGTTGCCCAATCTACTAACGGCTCAGTCGTTGCGTTGCCGACTGGCGTTTGCCAGTTGCCGGCACCAGTTTCTTACCCTTGGCGAAACCAAAGTCTGGCATGTCGGTGTACATGTTCTCGGTGTCTTTAGCCTTCACCAGGTAGGTCTCGTGCCAAATACCCACTGCATTGGACTTCCTGGCTGCCTTGTTGAACGCTTTCCAAGCGGGTAGATGTTCCGAGTCCCTGGCGCTGGCGTAGTCGAGCAGCTTCTCGGCGGACTCCCAGTACTGCACGAGAATCAGCGTGCGACCAAAACCCATTTCGTGTGATTTGAAGCCAAGGTGGGGGTTCTTATATAGCTCCGGCAACATGCGTCCCATTGCCGCCATCACCGGCATCCACTTGTGTAGGGCGAAGACGTTGTTCACGCGCATCCCGATGAGGAACACAACGTGATCGCTCTCGGCTGGGGCGGTCATTCGACCAGCATTTACTCGGCTCATTCCTGAAACCTAGCACGCATAGAATCGAGGAAGACCCTAAGGAGCATGTGATGGCTGATTTCACCCCCGAAGAGCGGGCTGCGATGCGCGAACGCGCGAAGGAAGCAAAAGAGAACGCCACCAAAGAAGAGGCTCTAGCCCAGGTGCTCGAGAAGATCGCCAAGATGGACCCAGCCGACCGCGCGCTAGGTGAAAAGGTGCACGAACTGGTCATCAAACATGCGCCGAACCTCATGCCGAAGACTTGGTACGGAATGCAGGCCTACTCACGCGACGGCAAACCGGTCATCTTCTTCCAAGATGCAGGCAAGTTCAAGGCTCGCTATGCCACGTTGGGCTTCCAAGACTCTGCAGCACTCGACGACGGCAACATGTGGCCAACTTCTTACGCGCTAATCAAAATTGACGCAGCCACGGAGAAGCAGATCGTGGCACTAATCAAAAAGGCAGCAGCCTAGCCCTCACGCAGCATCAGCATGAACTGACCGCCACCGGGGTTTATCTGGGAGGTGAAGGACATGTGTGGAGCGAATCGAGAGAGACGGTCTAGTAGCCACTCCGCTGCGTCCTCGGCGTCCTTTTGGCTAGGACACTGAGCAACCAGCTCACGGCCACCCTTCTTGGATAGTCGGTCGACCGCCTCGACGATAGGCGCTGGGTCGGCGACGAGCAGTTCGGTGCTCCACGGCACAATCGGAGCAATCTTGCCCTTCATGGTGTTGCAGGCGCGGTGAGCCAGGCGCTCAACCATCGTGGCGCCCTTCTTGGTCTTCGCAATCGCGTAGCTGTCTGCGCTCGGCCCTAGGTCCGAGTTCACATTTGCATCTGGGTCTACAGCCGCATCGCACAGCCAGCAACGCCAGCCGTCGCGTTCGCCGATTTCATTCAAGTCGCTCATTAGAGCAGGTTATTCTATGGACACTATGAAATGCCCAGTTTGCGGTTCACTGAACACCCACCAAGAGATTGGCCCCGGCGGCTTCTACAGGGTCTGCCTCAAGTGCGATTACAAGTGGAAGTAGTATTTGACTACTAACCAATCGGGGGAAAAAATGGTCAAGCTCTTCAAGCTAGTAACCGCCACAATCGCTTCAATCGCTCTTGCTTTGACGGGAGCGGTGGCTGCCAACGCGACCACAACGCACACACTTGCTGAGTTTCAAGCGCTCCCCCTCTACCAGGAGATCCTGGCTAACACCGCGACCACCTCGGCAGCAATCACTTCGGCTAGCGCGCTGAAGCTCGAGACCCGCGTTTCGATGCAGTCGATGGGTGTTGAGGCGGCAAACGCGAATGCGGTCGTTGAGTCGACTCCGACAGCCAGCCACGGCTCGATTTCCATCTCGGTTTTCGGCAGCGCCCCGGAGAGCGTTGACTTTGGCTTCCTGAACGGCCAGTATTACAGCCCGATGCCGGAAGCGGTCGATCTTCCTGAGGTGAAGAACCTTTCTGCCTCCCTAACGCGTCTGAAGAAGCGCGACGCCGAATACCTAGTTTCTGTGGACAACTTTGCGCCGAGCGAAGCTGGCGAACTCGACCCTTCGAAGCTTTACAGCTCAGCAACGGCGGACCCTCTTCAAGGAATCGGTGAGGCGCTTACCGGAGCAACTTTCGGCGACATCACCAAGCTGAACGCTCTTGAAGGTCTAACCAGTTACCAGTTCACTGTGACCACTCTTGCTGGCGCAGGTGTTCCAGCGATGAGCTTCGATGTTCAACTCGACTACGTCACTGCAACCGGCATTCTGAAGAATCAGGTTGTCACCTCGAACGTTATGGGTCTTGTGGTTTACCAGACCAGCACTCTAGTAATCGGTGGAACCGTATCGGTGCCGACCGCTCTCCCAACCTATTCGGTGAAGCTCAGCGACATCGTTGCCATGGATAGCCGCATCAAGGCCGAAGCAAGCCTGGCAACGAAGGTCAAGACGCTTTCCGCGAAGGCTATCGCGCTAGCGAAGAAAGCTAAGAAGGCCGTGAGCGGCACCTACATCAGTGCGGCAGCAAAGTCTCTGAAGTACGTATCTACCGC
>JBEGPG010000095.1:0-18862 GCA_041181585.1 Actinomycetota bacterium | reverse complement strand
ATTGTCGGCGGAGCACCAACAAACAGGTTGAACACTTGCACTGCACGACGGTTGTCGGAAGCAGTGTAGGTAACGGTAACTGGATAGGTGCCCGAAGCGGTAGGAGTACCGGAAATCACTCCATTGGTTACGTTGTAGGTCAATCCAGCAGGGAGGCCCGTAACTGTCCAGGGGGATGCCTTCAGTGCTGCGCTACCCGCAGTTCCGGTGAGGGTGTAACTGTAGGCAACCGAGGTCTGACCGACAGGAAGTTCAGTAGTAGTGATAACCGGTGGCACAGCCAAGACGGTTGCGCTCACGGTACTGAACACCTGCGAACCAGCAAGGTCTTTGACCATGTAGACGATTGGATCGGCGCTACCGCTCCAACCTGCAACCGGGGTGAAAGTCACAGTTCCATCAGCGGCAAGTGCATAGGTACCCTTGCTTGCAATCGCCACCGATGCAAGCGAACAGTCAGCAATTGCTGGAGCTGTAAGAGATCCGGCACCAGCGACGTTTGCGGTTAAACCAGCTCCCGATACTGTAAAGGCAAAGGCCGTGGTAACCGTGATCTTCGCACGCACAACGTTGAATCGTCCAGAGTCGTTGCCCGTAAAGCCGGTGATGGTTACGTACTGGCCAGTGAATAGGCCATGGGCTGCAGCAGATGTGTAGGTCTGGGTTGTGCCATCACCGGTTACAGTGAGGCTGGCAACCGTCTTGGTACCAACGAGCGGACAGAGCTTCACGGTCGTTGCATCGATACCTGAAGTCGCAGCCGCAGTGTCGTTGCTTAGAACGTTTACGGATGGTAGGTCCTGGAAGTCACCCATCATGGTGTCGGGCAGAGCAGTCGGAGCAACGGTCACGGTAGCCGAGATTGTTGCATACGCAGTTTTTGGCGTTGCGTAGTTATCGGTGATCGAATAGGTCACCGCAGGAACCGGACCCGAGTAACCCACCGCCGGGGCAAAAATAACGGTGCCATTGGTGGTGTTCACGTAGTAGACACCGGCCGTTACGCCATTCTGGGTCATGGTTAGACCGGTTGCCGCAGTAGTTGGATTGACGTATGCGTTGGTCGTTGGGTTGAGCAACTTAATGGTGGTGTTGTTCCAAGTTGCGCTGGTGGTAGGCAAATCGTTTGCAGAAACAGCAATGGTTGTAACGTTTCCGGCTCCGATATTGAAACCTGCATTGACGACGTCATTCACCGCACCACCCTGGGTGTGATAAACGGCCGCCGCCGAAACATCGGTTCCGAGTGCAACAGTAAAGGCTGCCGAATTCAAACTTGCGAGAGTAGCGAAGTTCACGGTTGCCGTTGTTGCCGCTGCACCATCAATCGAAACCGATTTTGCATCACCTGCAGGAATTTCTATCGTGTTTGCGGTAGCAGGCACGGCTGCGTAGTCGGCAAAGTTCAGTTTGTAGGTTCCCACCAGAACGGTTCCGAAGTCGAAGAAACCGTTGGCGTCGGTGGTTACAGCAATCGGCTGTCCGTCCGGGCCAGTAAGAGCAACGGCTGGCGTGGCGTTACTCATAAGGGTTACCTTGGCGCCGGAAATGTTCCGAAGTGCCGAACCGGTGAGACCGTTGGTCACGGTACCTGAAACGTGCGAACCAAACTGCGCCGCAGTGGAAGGGGTAATGGTTGCGCTGGCGGTGGCTGCTGCATAGTTGATTGGGCTGGCGTTGCCAATGGTGGTCGAACCAATGGCGCTAAATGCTGCAGTCTGGTTGGTGCCAGCAGCGTAGATATAACCACTAGGGAGGTTAACTTTGGCAGTCAGCGACAGACATAGCTGCGCAGGTGCGCTAACAACCGAGATTTTTCCGATTGGAACAACCTGGGTTCCACGGCTAGCGAAGTCCACAACGAAGGTTGGCTTGTCGCCGACCTGGTCGGATGACATACCGGTTAGGTCAACCGTTGCATTCTGATCAAGTGGGATGTTCTGCCAGGTGCGGCCGTTGCTGGTTACTGGAAGCCCACCCTCGGTGAACACGCTCAGCTTGGCCCCTGTGTAGTCAACCCCTGCGGTTACGCCGTTGAGCACGAAGTCACGCCACTGAATGATTCCCGAAGAAGCGTCACAGGTCATTCTCGGAACGATCATTTCACCCGAGAAGGTCACGCGTGTTGGAGGCTGTGCACAACCGGTTGCTCCGGTTGAAACTTCTACGGGTGTGATGATTCCATTGTCACCGTTTGTCCAAGCACAGTTCGGATTGGTTGGGTCCTGCTGAATGGTGTAGGTTAGCGAAACTACCTTGCTGGAGTAGTTTGTGTTTGCGGTGTAACCACTGCAACGGCCAGTAACACCGGCAACAGTTGAAACATTTGAGTAGTCAAAACAGTAAACGAGCCCATCATTCCATGAAGTCCATAGAACCCTGGAACCAACAGTTATTGGGTTGTTTGAGTACCGAGCAGCATTGTTCATGTATGTGACCATGAAGGTGTTTGCTGGGATTTCAGTTCCTGCAAAGTTGAAACATTTCGCACTCGAGCTATAGGCAAAACACATGCCCTCTGGTTCACCAGAGGCGTTTGGTTGGGTCCACATCTTCTGGATCGTTGCCGGTGCCTTGAAGTCGGATGCGGTCCAACCTGGGCAAAGACCTAAGGTTCGCGAATCGATACAGATTCCTGCCGATCCCATGTGTCCGTAAATCAGGCCATTCTGAACTTTAAGTCGAGCCTGGTAGTCACCAACCGGAACGCGACTCATAGCAGGAAGCGAGGTAGCACACGGCGCACCGTTACCGTTGTTTGCGAGGTAGTTGTAACAAAGTACCGATTTACCGTTGACATCCCAAGCAAACAACATTCCGTTGACGCCAACCTGTCCGGCAATTTCTCCAGAGCTTGTACCGTTTGCAGATACGGGGTGCCAAGCAGTTGCCTTGGAACCACCGCAGAGAACCGGGTTGGTCACATCTTTGATGTCAAGACAGAGGAAGCCGATTCCGGCGGTCTCACCGTTTGGCAACCATAGGTGGTTGTAGGTTTGGTCGACAAATTCGAACGAGTTATTGGAAGTGCCCATGCCCAAACCAGCAACCGAGAAAGGCCACTTGGCTGCATTACAGCTGGCTCCCGTGGACATTAGTCGGCAGTCAACTGCAGCAGGGGTTGAGTGGTGATAGGTGTTGAACATGTAACCACGGGTGTCAAATGCCACGTCGTAGCCGTCACCGCTTCCGGCGGCGGCGTTCAGAGTGCTAGCGCGCTCGACGATTGGAACCGAACGCGAAACAATCTGGTTTCCCTGTGAGGTGAGACCGCCGGAGTTCACCGGACCGGTTGCCTTAACCTTCTGAACAGCGGTCCAGTCGCTCGGGGTGGAAACCCAGGTGGTGCCATCCTGCGAGTAGCTGAGAACCCAGCCGGCAGGGGCAATAATGTCGTCGGATGACGTAAGAGTGACCTTGGTTGGATCGATGGTCTGGATAACTTCCTGCATCGCAGAGTCGGTGGCGCTGATCTGCGGCATGGTGGTTACGAGGTTGAGCTTTCCGCCGGGTGCAACGGTAGACGGCGTCACCGTGGTGGTGATCGTCGTCTGCGCTGCTGCGTTGGCTCCGGCAATTCCGGTGACGGAGACTAAGGTAGCCACCACGCTTACAACGGCTAGGTGTGCTGCGAATTTAGAAAGTTTCGAACCCCAAGTGAACATAGGAACAATGCTCCCAGTGAGGCAACCACCCCAGATTGCGAATGTTCGCTCTGCGTTACATTACAGCGTTAGGTTTTCTCTGGGCTACCAAAATTCCAGCCACAACCAAGAACCCGCCTAGTGCCTGCAACCAGGTCATGCTCTGACCGAGCCAGAGCCACCCGAATAAGAAGGCAAAGATCGGCTCGGCGGTCTGCGTGATCGACACCCTGGCTGCTGTGGTGAGCTTGAGCGCCATGAACCCCATGGCCATAGGTGCAAATGAACCCATTACGGTGAGCCAGGCTAATGGGAACCACAGTCTGAAGTAGACGTTACTGAGGTTTCCCTCCAAGCTAACCCATTCACCGAGAGGTAAATTAGGTAGCTGTGCTCCCCCTACCAAGAACCAGAAAATGGTTGCGATAAGCATGGTGTAGAACATGGTCGACATCGGGTCTCGTGTGAGCCCGGAGTGCTGACCCATCAGGAAGTAGAAGGCCAGAAGCACCGCGGCAAGAAATGCGAAGAATACTCCATCGATGCGAAGACCTCCCGCCCAAATTTGGCTAACCACCAGAAGCCCGGAAATAACCAAACCCACACCAAGCCAAAACACTCGAGTTGTCTTTTCCTTAAACACAATGCGAGCAGCAATCGGAACAATGATGATTGCGGTGTATTCGAAGAGCAGGGCGATGCCCACAGGGAGCATGGAAACGGCGTTCGAGTAAGCCCACTGCATGAGTGCCAGCCCGATTACACCGAAGGCAAGCAGCATCGGTATTTCTCGAAGTTTCACTTTGAACGCCGAAGGATTCGTAAACAAAACCACAAGCCCGGCGAGAAGCGCCGAGACCCCAGAGCGAACCAGAACCAACTGATCGGCTGGCACGCCGGCATCGATAACTACCTTGGTCGTGGACGCATTCAGGCCGAACAGAATCGCACTAACGAAGGCGAGAATGATTCCGTAACTGTTTGCTTTGGGTGAGTTGTAAATGATGACGTCCTAGTTTGTGGCGACAAGTTTGCCAGTGACCTGATTGCCGCCGGTTACCTTTTGGGCAATTTTTTCGGTGAGCTCGTTGTAAAGATCCTCGGCAATCAGCGCGTGCTTGCGAAGCATGTTCAGAGCCACGAGTGGAGCCGCACGCAGGTTACCATCGGCAATCTTCACGGCTACGCCGTAACCCTCACGCGTACCAACCACGAATACTCCCTCGGCACCGAGCTTGGCAATGTAACCGGCTTCCATGAGCCAGGTGTCTGGAGTGTCGTGACCATCCACCGCCCAGGCGTTTGCCAACATGGCGTCAACGATTTTGGAGTCATCCCTAGTAAATCGACCGATGGCTCTGGCCAAGCCTTCCAAGGTAAGCGTGTGTAGCGGAGCACCACAGCCATCGGGGGTGGTGAACAAGATCTTCTCCCCCGCGTATTCCTCAATTACCTCGCGAACTTTTACCTGCAGCGGATGTTCCGGGTCTAGATAGTTTTCGGTCGGGAAGCCGGCGGCAACACAAGCGGCCAAGAATCCAGCGTGCTTACCGGAGCAATTGAAGCACTCGCGAGTCTCGGCGGTGGCACGCTTTCGCGCCGCTGCATCACCCGGCCATGCAACCGGACACTGCAGTGACGAACCATCCAGCCCGTTTGCCTTCAGGATCTCGGTCACTAGCGCCACGTGGTCTTCGGTGCCCTGGTGCGAACCGCAGCTGATTGCAAGATGCGCACCCGAGAGGTTCGCTCCAAGCGACGTGGTGGCAACGGCCTGTAACGGCTTCACCGAGCTGCGCGGGAAAATCAGGCGCTTCGCCTTACCGACCTCATCGATGAGTTTTCCATCCGGACCAACCAAAGCCCCGATACCAAGGTGAAAAGACTCAACCAAACCGGCTCGAACCAGATGGGCAACCACGGCATAGTCGCTCGCCTTTGGCCACATTGCGTTGAGGGTTTTTTGCTTGTCGATCATGGTCTTTAGTTTTCCACATTCAACGCGCAAAGGCTGTGAGCTAAACCCGCACTCCCCTGGCGACCAGGGCCTCTGCCTGCTGGTCTGCGCTTCGAAGCGAAACCACAAACAGGCTGATCAGTTGTCGGTATGGGGAAATTCGCACTCCGCGAGCCTTGCCCGCTTCGACGATTGCTTTTGCCATTGCCTCAACCTGAGGAATCGCATTGAGGCTTAATGCGATTAGTAGCGCGAAACTGTTGGATTTTGTAATTCGGTGAATCACATTTACCAACTCCGACGTCTTGGTGGTTCGAGAAACCAGCGACGCCAGGAGGATTGCAACAAAAATCACCGACGTGTTCGCTATGCCCTTTTCGATACCTGCGAAATACAACTGAGGAACCATGATGATGAGAATTAGGAACTTCATCGACCAAAGTTGGGTCAGAAGTTCTCTGGGCTTTACCTCAGACACCAAATAAAGGGCTAGAACGATCGAGCCTTCGATCGCGATTGAAACCAGTGTCCGTTCGATAACTGTGACCAAAGTCAACGCCAAAGCGAGCGCAACTAACTTCAAACCGGCGCTGAGTCGGTGAAGCGGTGAAGCGCCTGTGCGATAAAGAGATCTCATTCGAAAAACTCTCGGTATTCCTTGGTGACTTTTTCGGGGGCTCCGATAGATCGCACCTTCCCCTCGTGGAACCAAACCACCTCGTCGAAGGTTGACGCTAATTCAAGATCATGAGTCACCACAACCAGCTGCTCGAGCGCCAGGGAGTGCAACAGCTGGGAAACCCGCTTGGTGTTTGGAAGATCAAGCAGTGTCGTGGGTTCGTCGGCAATCAAAAGTTTCGGGGCTCGAACCATGATTGCCGCGATTGCCAACAATTGCTTCTGCCCACTGGATAGTTCGTAGCAGTTAGAAGTGGCAAGTTGTTCGATGCCCACTGCGCCAAGAGCCTCAGAGACTCTCTTGGCGACCTCGGGCTCAGATAATCCAAGACCCTTCAAGGAAAAAGCCACATCCTCGTAAACCGTAGGCATCACAATCTGAAGATCGGGATTACTGAATAGGAACCCGGCATGCTCTGTACTTGGTTCCGACCCAGCCACAGAAACAGTTCCAGCACTTGGCTTAACAAGACCATTTAAGAGCCTGGCAAGCGTTGACTTCCCAGAACCATTTACCCCGACGACAGCCGTGGACCTTGCGCTTAGGTCAAGATTGACTCCGGATAAAGCGAGGTGACCGCCGAAGTCGACGGTCACTCCTTGAAGCTTTATCCCGAGGGACATCAGTTATCTAGAGCCTTAGGGTAGGCGGCCTTTAGACCTAGCAATACGAGAACCGCAATAACGATCTTCACGCTGTCTCCAACTAGGAATGGAAGGTTTCCAGTGGCCACGGCAAGGATTGGGAACTTGTTGAGAGTTGCAAACCAAAGGATGCCAGGGATGTAGACGGCAACGATTCCACCGAGAACGAGTGCCACAACCGCACGCAGCACGTAGTTCAAGTTCTTTAGCCAGACGAACACGGCTCCAATCACCCAAGTGCCGATTAGCCAGCCAAGCAAGTAACCAGCGGTTGGGCCTGCAAACACCGCGAAACCTCCGCGGCCACCGGCTAGGAGCGGAAGACCAAGTGCTACCAAAACTTCAAAAATGAAAACGGCAAGAGTTCCACGGTAACTACCAAGAACAGCACCGGAGAGCATTACGCCAAGGGTCTGAGCGGTTACTGGAACACCAGGCAAGATGTTTACGGCAGGTAGCAAGCCGAGGGCGGCAATGAGCCCTACAAAGATGGCGATACGCGGGTAGTCGCGAAGTTCTAGTTTCAATTGATTTCCTTCCTGAACACTGTTCAGGTTAGTATTACTTAAACATGAGTGCAAGTCGATATCACAAATCGGATGTTCTCGAGGCAGCGCTGAAGCTCCTCGATGAACTTGGTCTACCCGATCTCACCATGCGTAAGCTTGCCGCCGCACTCGATGTGCAACCGAGCGCCCTTTATTGGCACTACCCGAATAAGCAGTCGCTCCTTGCGGAGGTATCAAACACCATTGTGGCTTTCATGAAGCCGGTTCAGAACGCCGCCACCTGGCAGGAAACCGTGAAGCTCAAGGCGCTCTCTTTTCGTGATGCGTTACTGGCCTTTCGCGATGGCGCTGAAGTTGTTTCCAGCACGCTCGCCTTGGGGCTTGGCGCCACCGCTGCAATCGAAAGAATAGAGTCGGCAATCGAAATCGAAGACCGAACTCTTGCCACATCTGCGGCCGAGTCGATTGTGTTTCTGGTACTTGGAAACGTTTGGCATGAGCAGCAACGAATGCAGGCAAACTCTCTAGGCGTGGTCGACAACCTCTCCTTCGACGCATCTTCGTCGTTGGAGATCGGACTCGACTTGATTTTGAGCGGGCTATCGCAGAAGGTAGGAGCATGAGTGAAAAAGTTCAGGGACCAGCAAGCTACTTCCCATCCATCGAGAAGAAGTACGGCCAGCCAATCGATCACTGGTTCAAGCAGCTTGACTCGGTGAAAGACCTGAAGCACATGGAACAGGTTGCTTGGCTAAAGACCGAGCATGCCATGGGCCACGGCCACGCCAATGCCATCGTGGCTTACTGGCGCAACAAAAACGGACTCTAGATAATTGCCGAAACCAGCCAGGTGAAGAGCGGGGCGAACACCAGAGCTGGCAACATATCGGCAACCGCTACCTTGCGAAGATCTAGCAAGCGCAACCCGATTCCTAGCATCAAGATTCCACCCGTGGCAGTGATTGAAGCCACCATTGCTTCGGGAATTCCAGCGCCGCCAAAATAGGCAACTGCGGTCAGTAATCCTTGCCAGAGACCCACGGTAATCCCTGAGGCACCGACCCCCCAACCGAGACTCGCGGCAAAGGCAATCGAAGCGAAACCGTCGAGAATCGACTTGATCACCAGGGTGTCTGAGCCATTGCCAAGACCATCGCTCATGGAACCGAGAATTGCCATTGGTCCGATTGCAAAAATCAGTGACGCGTCCACGAATCCGGTGATGAAACGCTGGCGAGATTCGTTTCCTTGAGCCTTCTTACTAAAGGTCTTCTGCAGCCAACCACCAAAACGCTCCAGGCGATTTTCGATCTTCAACAACGATCCAGCGATACCCCCGAACAGCACAGCAAAGATAACGATAAAGAAGGTTCCCGCTCCCGTTACTGCTTTCACATAAGAGGAATCGAAGAGCGACATCAGGTTCAAGCCACCGAGCACGATGGTGATTAGGCCGAGTGAGTCTGTTACGGTTCGATTGGTCTTTTCACTCAGACGGGAACCGAGCAGGGTTCCAAGCAAGGTGCCAACCAAAATCGTGGCGATATTAAAGACTGTTCCGAAACCGATCATTGAAAAAGTTTACTTTTGATTTGGCTCTAAAATTCGTTTGCATCCAAACGAGGAGTATTCTGAAATTGCTAGGAAGCCCCTGGCAGAAGAGGTATCCAAATGAAGGTACAAGGCAAAGTAATCGTAGTCACCGGAGCTGGAAACGGCATGGCCCGAGACGTGACACTTCAACTTCTAAAGGCTGGCGCCAAGGTCGCCGCAGTCGACATCAAGGAAGATCTGCTCAAGGAAACCGAGGCTCTTGCCGGTGGTCCAAGCGCCAACCTCAGCCTGCACGTTTGCAACATAGCCGACCTCGCAGCCGTTGAAAAACTTCCAAAGGAAGTAATCGCTGCCCACGGACAGGTAGACGGTCTAATGAACATCGCTGGAATCATTCACAAGTTCAAGAAGGTAGCCGACCTTTCCTACGAAGACATTCACCGAGTTTTTGATGTGAACTTCTTCGGAACCGTGCAGATGGTCAAGGAATTCCTTCCGCACCTAATGGGTCGCCCAGAGGCTCAGATTCTCAACGTGTCGAGCATGGGTTCCTATGTTCCAGTTCCTGGACAGACCATGTATGGCGCCTCGAAGGCAGCTCTAAAGCTGTTCACAGAGGGACTTCGCATGGAACTATTCGGTAGCCACGTGGGCGTTGGACTGGTCTTCCCAGGAGCGGTAGCTACCAACATCTCAACCAACTCGAAGGCTGTGACCGAAGAGGAAGCAAAGGCAATGGCTGGAGCAGGCGCAAAGTTCAAGATGACTTCCTCGCCTGATGCTGCGGCGAAGATCATCGAAGGCTTCGAGAGCAATGTTTACCACGGCTTCGCTGGTAGCGACGCTCAGATGATGGACCGAATCTCACGTATTGCCCCAGAGCAAGCCGCGAAGATCATTCAGAAGCAGATGGCTAACCTTCTCGGTTAAGCTTTTCACCTTCAACATCGACGTCTGGCAGGATCCGGTCGAGCCACTTCGGGATCCACCAGGCGGCCTTTCCCAGCACGGTTAGGGCTGCTGGCATAAGCAGAAGTCGAACTACGAAGGCGTCGAACAGCACACCGGCTGCCAGCGCAAATCCAACCGGGCGAATCATGGTTGAGTGCGAGAACATGAACGATCCGAATACCGAAACCATGATGGTTGCGGCAGCCAAAACCACGGCACGCGAGTTACGCAGACCCTTGGTTACCGCCTCGGCAGGGGAACTGCCGTGAACATAGGCCTCACGCATACCGGTGGCTAGGAATAGCTGGTAGTCCATCGCCAAACCAAACAAGATTCCAATGGCAACCGCCGGAAGGAAGTTCATGATTGGCCCTGGGTCGTGAACGTCGAATAGGAATCCCAGCCAACCCCATTGGTAAACCGCAACCACGGCACCGAACGCTGCCGAGACCGAAAGCAAGAATCCGGCACTGGCAACCAGCGGAACAGCGATCGAGCGGAATACCAGAATCATCAGAATCACCGACAGTGCGATGACCACCGCAAGATACAGCGGCAACGATGACGAAATTCGCTGGGAGATGTCGATGTTCATGGCAGCGGCACCGGTAACACCAACCTCGGCATTGAACTCACTCTTGATGCTCGGTGCTAGGTCGCGAATGTCGTGAACCAACTTGGTGGTTTCTTCGCTGGCTGGCCCGGTCTTCGGAACAATCTGGAATAGGTACTTGGTACCGTCTTTGCTGATGGCTGCTGGAACGGCAACGTCAACGTTGTCGAGCTTGATCAACTGTTCAGCGATGTCAGCCTTGAAGGTGTTCTCAGCTTGCTCATCTTCCAACTTGTTGGGAATCGAAACCACGGTAACCACTTGGCCGTTGGCACCAGGACCAAAGTTCTTCGAGATTAGCGAGTAGGCCTTGTACTGGGTTGAGTCCGAAGGCTCGGAACTTCCATCAGGTAACCCAAGACGCATGCTGCCGTAAGGGATGGCGAGAATACCGAGCAGGGTTGCACCGGCTGCCAAGGTAATCCAAGGGTGACGAACCACAGCCGAGTTCTTCTTTGGGGTTGCCGACTTTTCCTTCTTTGGCTTTTCGCCAATTGCGGCACGCTCTTTCTTCGAAAGCAAACGCATGCCGATGAGCGACATCATCGCCGGGGTAAGGGTAATCGCAACCAGAATCGAAACTGCAATCGCCACCGAAGCCATGGTTCCCATGAGCCCGAGGAATGCGATGCCGGTGAGGTTCATGGCCAAGAGGGCAATGATTACGGTCAGTCCCGCGAAGACCACGGCATTTCCAGCGGTTCCATTGGCTAGACCGATCGACTCGCGAACGTCCATGCCCTTCTTTAGTTGCTTACGGTGACGGTTCAGTAGGAATAGCGCGTAGTCGATACCCACGGCCAGACCCAACATCACGCCAAGAACCGGTGTGGTGGAGTTCATCTCGATCACGCCAGAAAGCGCGAGGGTAATCGCCGATGCGATTCCCACACCGAACAGGGCGGCCAAGAGCGGGAGCCCAGCGCCAATCAGGGTGCCAAGCATCACGAACAGTGCAACCGCCGCGATGCCCAAACCGATTAGCTCACCTACGCCAAGAAGACCCTCGACGCTTTGGGTAAGCTCCTTCGAAACCTCAACCTGAATACCGTCCACGTTGTGGCTGCGAACATAATCGACCACATCGGTCTTCTGGTAAGTCTCCAAGTCGAAGGTCGACTTCACGAACTGAATCTGGGCAACCGCGGTACTGCCGTCCTTGGAAACCAGACCGAAGTCTTTGGTTAGGTTGAATAGTCGGTCACCGTTGATGAGCTCAGCTTCCTTTTCGGCAAGAGTCACCTTGCCTTCCGCCAGCTTTTGCTTACCATCGGTAATCTTGGCCATTCCGGCGTAGTACTTGGAAAGACCAGCATCATATTGAGCCTTACCGGTGTTGTAACCAGCGAGTCCTGCTTCGTACTGAGCGATTCCAGCTTCCATTTGAGAAAGCAAAGCGGCAGCCGCAAGATAGTTGGCTCCGGTAGGTCCTTCGGTTAGAAGCAGGTACTGCACTCCGGTCTGAGCCGCTGCAAGGTTGGTCTTCGCGGTTTGGTAGTCAGCCTTGCCCGCATCGAGCTGCGCCTTGCCGGAAGCTAACTGGCGCTTGGCAGAAGCCAGTTGAGCCCATGCAGACTTCAGCTGCTTTTCGCCATCCTTGAGCTTCTGCTCATTCTTAGCGATCTCCACCTTGGCTTCGGCGATGGCGATCTTGCCATCGGCAATCATCTTTTCGGCATCGGCCTTAGTGGTGGCAAGTTCAAAAGGGTCGATTGTGTCGGCAACCATGTCCATGGTTTTTACGTGGCCCAGGATTTGGGTGATTGCTAGCTTCTGATCGGCAGTCAGGGCCTCGCCATTGGTCGAGTGGAAGACCACCGACGCACTGCCACGAGCGGCTTCTGGGAACGAAACCGAAAGTTCGTCGATGACCTTTTGGGCAGGAACGCCGTCGATCGACATGCTCGAAGAAAGCTTGCCCATACCGAGTGCAGCCCAAGTTCCCGAGCCTGCGAGAAGCAGAATCCAAGTGATAAGCACGAGCCAAGCGCGCTTAGCCGAGAAAAGACCGAGTTTTTGAAGCAAAGAAGCCAATTGATTACCTTTGAGTATTTTTGCACAAGTGCATTTACAGGTTACATTAGTAACTAAGCATCAACAAAATAGAAAGTATTCCCATGGAACCAGCAAGCGCAGGAAGAAAGCCGAAGGCCAAGCCAGACGCGATCATCGCCGCTGCCTGGGAACTTTTCGAAGCTAAGGGTTTTGCCGAAACCACTATGGCCGAAATTGCCGAGGCAGCCGGCCTTAGCCGTCGAAGCATCTTCAATTACTTTCCCAGCAAGGAAGCCCTTCTGACCCCATTGGCAGACCAAGACGCCTTCGTGGACGAATTCCGCGACAAGCTCCTGGCCAGACCTAGCGGTGAAAAGATTTTCGATTCCATGCGAATCATACTTGGCGAAATGATCACCAAGTCACTCTCGCTGTCGATGCGCAATCATCCTGGCCCAGAGGTATTGAAGGCCGTGCGCTCGGACGCTGCCATCGCTTACTCGCGAAACTACTGGGCAACCCAGATGGAAGAAATCGCGATGGAACGCCTAGCCGGTGACCCAAATGCCGGAATCAAGGCGCGATTCGTTGGAGCCCTCACCGGACAGGTGCTAACCGAGCTTGGCTCAATGGTTAAGGCGGAAGGCGAAAACCATAACCCCGCCGAAGCCGTGCAGCGAGTTATCGGCAGCCTGCAGGACCTGTTCGACTAGCTAAGTACCGCGAAAGACTGCCAAGGCGAAAGCGCATCAGTGCTCGCCTCGCCAATGACAACTTCACCGCTAGGAATTTCACCAGGCAATTCCACCGAGTGATCGCTGAAGTTAGCCACCACGGTCAGGGTCTTACCATCTAGCTTGCGCTGGTAGGCGAAGATCTGTTCGTGCTCTGGCCAGAGCATGTCGAACGAGCCGTTGACCACGATGTCGTGGTTGTGGCGCAGTGCGATTAGGTCGCGGTAGTGCCAGAACACCGAGCACTTGTCCGCGAGCGCAGCCTCGGCATTAATCTCGGTGTAGTTGTCGTTCACCTTGAGCCATGGCTTGCCGGTAGTGAAGCCCGCGTTCTCGGAATCGTTCCAAAGCATCGGAGTACGAGCGTTGTCGCGGCTCTTCACGCGCAGTGAATCCAGGATGCGCTCCATCGAACGTGAACCTTCGGCGATTGCATCGGCAGCCCAGTTCACCGATTCAATGTCTTGATACTGGTCGAGCTCGGTGAAGTAGCAGTTGGTCATGCCAAGTTCTTCGCCCTGGTAAACGTATGGCGTTCCGCGCATCAGGTGAAGCACGGTACCCAGAGCTTTCGCGCTCTGCACTCGATACATACCGTCGTTACCCCAGCGACTCACGATTCTAGGCTGGTCGTGGTTGTTCCAGTAAAGACTGTTCCAGCCAACGCTCTCTAGACCCTTCTGCCACTTGTTCAGGTTGGCCTTTAGATCTGGCAAATACATCTTCGAGTAGTCGAACTTACTCATGCCCACGGTTCCGTCGAGGTCCATGTGCTCGAAGGTGAACACCATGTTTAGTTCGTGACGCTCAGGGTCGGTGTAGTCGCGAGCATGCTGGATGGTGCAGCCAGGCATCTCGCCAACCGTGATGAGGTTCTTGCCGCGAAGAACTTCCCGGTTCATCTCCTGGAGCCACTCGTTCACACGAGGGCCGTTCTGACACATCTCCCAGGTTCCCTGATCCTTCTTGGTCCAGTCTTTGCTGATCAGGTTGATGACGTCCATGCGGAAACCGTCAACGCCGCGATCGACCCACCAGTTCATCATCTTGTAAACCGCTGCACGAACCTCTGGGTTCTCCCAGTTCAGATCCGGCTGTTTCTTCGAGAACTGGTGGAAGAAGTACTGCTGGCGAGCCTCAACCCACTCCCAAGCTCCACCGCCGAAGTATGCGTAAAGGTCATCGGCATCGTCGCTCCAGATGTACCAGTCGGCCTTTGGGTTGTCCTTGCTAGAGGCTGATTCAACGAACCAAGCGTGCTCATCGCTCGAGTGGTTGACCACCAGGTCCATCACAATCTTCATGCCACGAGCGTGAACCTCACGGAACAGTTCATCTACCTGTTCAAGGGTTCCGAACATCGGATCGATGGCCTGATAATCCGAGATGTCGTAGCCGTTGTCGTCCTGTGGCGACTTGTAAATCGGCGAAAGCCAAATCACGTCGACACCAAGAGTTTTTAAGTAGTCCAACTTGGAAATGATTCCCGGCACATCTCCATAGCCGTCGCCATTCGAATCGGCAAACGAACGTGGATAGATCTGGTAGACAACAGCCGACTTGAACCAGTCGGCAGGTAGGTCGCGAGTGCTCATACTCACAATGTTATTCGTCTGCCGCTGACTGCCGATTCGAGAGCCGCATCCACCACGCGCTGCGCCAAGTAACCGTCTCGGAAATCCGGACCTTGCTGTCGCTTCAGCGCCACGTTCTCAACAAACTCACGAACACCAATGGTCTCGGTCTCGAGGTGAGACCACATGTCGTCTCCGAGGTCGAAGGTCTCCGTGAAGCCGTCCTCGTGAGCCACCCAGACCGACATCTGCTTGTTTTGGCCGGACATGTAGAGGGTGGCCTCGATACTGCCCTTGGATCCGTAAACCTGAACCTTCTGCTCCATCTCGCGATCACCCTGATTGAAGACAATCGAGCAAGTGATCACTCCCTTGGCTCCAGAGGCAAGTTCCAGAATCATGGTTGCGGTGTCATTTGAGGGTTCCGAATCTGGGCGGATTACCGAGTGCTCGGTTTGGGCATAGACGCTCACCACCTCACCCAAAAGCCATCGTGTCAAATCAATATCGTGAACACCCAAATCACCAACCGCACCATTGCCCTCACGAGCGTCGACGCGCCAAACATACTCCGCCTTACGTGCCCAACCCATGTTGAATCGAATGTCGAAGTGGTAGACCTCTCCAACGGTCCCGGAATCAATCAGTTCTTTGACTTTGCGAAACAGCGGAAGGTTTCGCCAAGTAAACATCACATTGTTCACGAGCCTGGTGTTCTGGGCTGCATCGAGCATTAATCCGGCGTCCTCGGCATTCATAGCCAGCGGCTTTTCGCACATCACCGGAATACCCGCTTCAAACGCGGCGAGAGTTATGTCCTTGTGGTGACGATCAGGCGCGGCCACCACAATGGCGTCGATTTCGCCCGACGAAATCATCTCTTTCCAGTCGGTATAGAGGTGTTTGATTCCGTACTGTTTGCCAAGCTCGGTCAAGCGATCCTGTTTCCTGGCAGCGATTGCAACAACGGTGCCGTGGCTAAAATTCTGAAGCTTCTGGAGATACATGAACTCCGACCAACCGGAACTACCAACCAAACCAACGCGAACTGTCATAGGTCTATTTAACTAATCAAGGAATTGTTGCGAACTTTTTACAGGTTAATTGAGACATGAAGGTTACGAATAACTCCGAAACTCTCTGCCTGGTGACCGGCGCCACTGGCTATGTGGGTGGGCGTTTGGTAACTGCGCTACTGGAACAGGGCTACCGTGTTCGCGTCCTGGTTCGCAATGCCAGCAGGATCAGCCTTCATCCATGGGTGAATCAAGTTGAGATAGTCGACGGAGATGCCGAAAACCCCGACGTGCTGAACGCGGCACTCAAGGGCGTAGACGTGGCCTACTACCTCATTCACTCCCTCATGATGAAAAGCGATTTCGAAGAAAGTGAAATCGAGCTGGCAAAGAAGTTCGCAGCCGCGGCCAAGCTTCAGAAAACCGGTCGAATCGTTTATCTTGGCGGAATCATCAACGATGACGAGAAGCTCTCGCCTCACATGAATGCTCGGAATCAGACCGGTGAAATTCTTCGAAATTCCAAGGTGCCGACCATTGAGTTTCGTGCCGGAGTGGTGATTGGTTCTGGGTCAGCATCCTTTGAAATGCTGCGTTATCTAACCGAGCGTCTCCCGATCATGACCACCCCAAAGTGGGTTCAAAACCGTATCCAGCCGATTGCCATTCGCGACCTTCTGCACTATTTGGTAGGCGCCATTAAGGTTCCAAAAGACATTACTGGAGCATTCGACATTGGTGGTCCAGATGTATTTAGTTATGCCGAAATGATGCAGCAGTACGCCGAAGCCGCCGGCCTCAGGCGCCGCATCATTATTCCGGTACCAGTGCTCTCCCCTGGGCTATCCAGTGGATGGGTGGGGTTAGTTACCCCGGTTCCATTCACTCTGGCAAAACGCCTGGTCGAGAGCCTCAAGCACGAGGTTGTGGTTCACCCATCGACAATCAATGAACTGATTCCGCCTCCCGCCGAAGGGCTTACTCATTTCAAACGCGCGGCTTCACTGGCCCTCGGAAAGGTCAAGAATGCCAACGTTGAGACTCGTTGGTCGGATGCCTCGGTTCCCGGCACTCCGAGTGAGCCGCTACCTACCGACCCAGACTGGGCTGGCGGTTCCCTTTATACCGACATTCGCGAAGCTCAAAGCCCTGACGACGTTGCCACGGTGTGGAAACGTATCGAATCCATCGGTGGCGCCAATGGCTACTCCACTGCAAGTTGGGCTTGGGAACTTCGAGGGCTAGCAGATAAGTTGGTGGGCGGAGTTGGTCTGCGCCGCGGCCGCCGTGACCCGAACCATCTGGTAATCGGCGACGCTGTTGACTTCTGGCGCGTGGAAGAACTGATCCCCGAAAAGCTGCTGCGTCTTCGAGCAGAAATGAAGATGCCCGGACTGGCTTGGCTAGAGTTCCGACTCGAAGCAAACGAAAATGGCACAAAGGTCACTCAAATTGCGACCTATGCGCCTAAGGGTCTGCTCGGGCACCTCTACTGGTGGTCGGTTTTCCCAATGCACGGCATCGTGTTTCCTTCGATGGTTCGAAGCGCTGCCGGTTTGTCGAAGCGCTCTAAATAAGCCCTACACGTCGGAGTCGCGCCAAGGCGCCTTCTTCAATCGGCGATTCCGGGCCAATCAGGGTTCTGATGGCGACAAGCGTGAATCTTGTTACTGGAATCACGAATCTGGAAGGCCAGCTCTTGAGACCGAGAAGGCCACGATGTTCCGGTCGTAGCGATACAACTGCGGCTTGAAACAAGAGCGCATAGACAGGTCTAACTAGTAACGGCAACGGCGGTTTACGAATGAAACGAACCACGGAAGCTGTGTCGTCGGTGTATTTCAGCTCAGGTAAGAACTCTCGCATTTGGGCATCCAAGCCTGCCAGATCAACCGGAGTTTCTGCTAGGCCGAGCGGTTCAACCGACTTGCCCCAGAGCTTCACATACCCATCTGCACCGCCCGGAATTGGCGCCTTGCAATAAAGCTCGTGCGCCTTTAGGAATGAGTCCATGAAAGCGATGTGTACCCACAGTAGAAGTGCTGGGTCTGATGCTCGGTAAGGAACCGGCTTTTCTCCCACCACGCGGGTGTGCATTCGATTTACTCGATTAGCTTCTGCCTGAACGGCCTGAAAACTTCCAAAGGTGGTTGTGGTTAGCCACCTAATCGTTCCAGCCAAGCGCCCAAGTGGTTCCTTCTCATAGCGAGAGTGATTCTTTACTCCCGCCAAAGTTGCCGGATGCAGAGCCTGAACCAAAAGCGCTCGAATGCCGCCCACTAGAGTTCCGAAGTCACGGTGGATTACCCAAGGCGCATCACTCGGGAGATACAAGCCGCCAGTCTCACCAGCAGCAATGATCTCAAGCCAAGGCGGCGTTCCATCCGGGGCTCCCGAAAGCAACTTCCGAAAACGTTTGGAGAAAAACTCCTGAACTGCATTGTTTTGCCGAGTGCTCATAAGACTCTGGAAAGGAATTCCTTGGCACGGGCGGTCTTCGGTTTCGAGAAGAACTCGTCGGCTTCGCCTTCTTCGGCAATCACACCTTGATCTAGGAAGATGACCCAGTCGGCTACCTCACGGGCAAAGCCAAGTTCGTGCGTGGCCATCACGATGGTGGTTCCCGAACTCTTGAGATCGCGAATCAGTTCAAGCACTTCGCCGGAAAGCTCTGGGTCTAAAGCGCTGGTAACCTCATCAAGAAGCAGTAGCTTCGGGTTCAAGGCCACCGCTCTAACAATTGCGGTTCGTTGCTGCTGCCCACCGGATAACTTGTCGGGGAACTGGTTGGCTTTGTCGGCAAGGCCGATGCGCTCCAGCCAACCCAAAGCTAGCTTCGTGGCTTCGGCATCAGACTTCTTCTGCACCACTTTGAGGGCAAGCTTCACGTTGTCGAGAATGCTTAGGTGGGCAAACAGGTTGTAACTCTGGAACACCAGCCCAATGTTGGCACGCACCTCGTCCTCGTTCACACCAGGGCGGCTGATCTCGT
>JBEGPG010000094.1:0-9800 GCA_041181585.1 Actinomycetota bacterium | reverse complement strand
TTGTGGTTGCACCTAGAGCCAGTGAATTGATTTACCCAATTGCGCTCGCGGTGGAAAACCGTTTGAACGTTGACCAGGTTGCCAAGACCTTCGCGGTTTACCCGTCGATGTCGGCATCGGTCACCGAGGCAGCTCGTGCGCTGCACCGACCAAACGTCTAGAAATTACTTTTTAGGAGTAGTTTTCTTCGCCTTCGGATTTTCATTCTTCGAAACGGTGAACGCCTGAAGTCGTCGAAGCGCCTCTTCTCCACTTGCGATGTTTCCGTCAATAAAAATGGTGTTTCCGGAGCCCTCTTTGGCAGCGTCGCGAATGGTCTCGGTCCACATCGAGAAAGCCAATAGTGCTGGGTCAAGGCCGTGTTCTTCAAGAAGTTCTGCCGATTCCCCAAAGCCCTGAGCAAGCGCCTTACGGAACATTGCCAGACCTTCACCGCGAAGTCGAGCAGCTGTTGCCTCGTTCTCTGCTGCAATACGAATGGCAGCACCTTCTGCCTCGGCTGCTTTAGTACGGGTAATGAGTAAGGCTTGACCTTCTGCCTCAGCAGCAATCTTTTGGTTGGTTGCGGCAACGATGCGAGCCATCGAATCGGTAACTTCCTTGTCGAACGACAGTTCGGTAATCTGCAGATCGATAACCGTGTAGCCCCAACCTGAGAGTTGTTCATCGAGAGTCGACTTTGCGTGGTTCACGATTTCTGCGCGCAGGCCCAGCACCTCAGACTGCTTACGTGTTGCCACGTATTCGCGGACCGAGGCCTCCACTGCACTAAGAAGTGCGGTATCAAATGAATCCTCGTCGATGAACTTGAAAGCGACGGTTTTTACCGTCTCTGGTTCGTGATCGCTGACGGTAAAAATCACAGTAGCGGTGAAGTAAACAACAGCCTGGTCGCTGGTAATGGTCTTGAACTGAAGCTGTTCGGTCCGGTTCTGAATCGGAACCGTGCGATTGATTCGCTCTACGAGTGGAATCAGCAGGTTCAAGCCTGGTCGCAAGACTCGGCGGTATTTACCGAACATCGTGACTACTGCAACTGTTGCCTGGTTTACGATTCGAAAGGAACTCAAAATGAGGAGCACGACAATTGCTGCCGCTACTCCCCAAGAGAGCAAATTTAAGAAGTTCGAAGTTGTTGTGTCCACTGGTTCCCCTATCCTTGAGACGATTGTTTAGTCTTCGATATCCATTAGAACCGTGTTCGCCGGAACAGTGGTTCCAACTTCGGCCTTGATGTTCTTAATGGTTCCAGACTTGTGAGCTTTGATTGGCTGTTCCATCTTCATGGCTTCTAGCACGATGATGGTTTGACCCTCTTCAACGACATCGCCCTCGGCAACCGCAATCTTCACAACCGTGCTCTGCATTTCGGCGACAACCGACTTGCCGCTCTTGCCGGCACCGGCGGTTCCGTGGCTCTTGCGCTTTGGGGCAACACCAGCAGTTGCGGCTGGCGCCGAACCGCCAAGGTGCGACGGTAGCGAAACTTCGATGCGCTTGCCGTTGACTTCAACCACAACTTTGTTGCGTGGGTGGCCTTCGCCAGGTAGGTCGCTAACGCCGTTCCAGGCTGGGATGTCGTTGTTCCATTCGGTTTCGATCCAGCGAGTGTAGACGCCGAACTTTCCGTCTTTGCCAATGAAGGCTGGCTCGTTAACGATCTTCTGGTGGAACGGAAGAACGGTTGGAAGACCGTGAACTTCCATTTCGGCTAGCGCACGGCGCGAACGAGCCAAAGCCTCTTCGCGGGTAGCGCCAGTCACGATCAGCTTGGCAACCATGCTGTCGAACGAACCGGATATAACGTCGCCCGACTCAACACCGGTGTCAACGCGAACGCCAGGCCCACCTGGAGCCTTGAATACGTGAACTGGGCCAGGAGCTGGCATGAAGTTCTTACCGGCGTCCTCGCCGTTGATGCGGAACTCGAACGAGTGGCCACGAACTTCAGGGTCTGGATAGTCGAGCTTTCCACCTTCGGCAAGACGGAACTGCTCGCGCACTAGGTCTAGGCCGGTTACCTCTTCGGAAACCGGGTGCTCAACCTGTAGACGGGTGTTTACTTCGAGGAACGAGATGGTGCCATCCTGGGCAACAAGGAACTCACAGGTTCCTGCGCCAACATAACCAACCTCCTTCAAGATCGCCTTGGACGAGTCGTAAAGACGCTTGATCTGGTCGTCGGTGAGGAATGGTGCAGGAGCCTCTTCAACGAGCTTCTGGTGACGGCGTTGTAGCGAGCAGTCGCGAGTGGAAACCACGACCACGTTTCCGTGCTGGTCGGCGAGGCACTGGGTCTCAACGTGACGAGGCTTTTCTAGATACTTTTCAACGAAGCACTCGCCGCGACCAAAGGCAGCAATGGCTTCACGGGTTGCCGATTCGAAAAGCTCGGCTACTTCTTCCTGCTGGTAGGCAACCTTGATACCGCGGCCACCGCCACCGAATGCCGCCTTGATTGCAACCGGAAGGCCGTGCTGCTTCACGAAGTCGAGAACTTCGGCTGCGCCTTCAACCGGGTTGATGGTTCCAGGAGCTAGCGGTGCGCCAACCTTCTCGGCAACGTGACGGGCCGAAACCTTGTCGCCAAGGCGTTCAATGGCTTCTGGGCTTGGGCCAATCCAAATGATGCCGGCTGCCAAAACTGCGCGGGCAAATTCTGCGTTCTCAGCAAGGAAGCCATAGCCAGGGTGAATGGCATCGGCCTTCGATTCGCGAGCAATCTTTAGAATCTTGTCGATGACGAGGTAGGTCTCTGCGCTCGAGGTGCCGTGAAGTGCATAGGCCTCGTCGGCTACCTTCACATGCAGGGCGTCGCGGTCCTGGTCGGCGTAAACGGCAACTGAGGCAATGCCAGAGTCTTTAGCTGCACGAGCGATACGCACTGCGATCTCGCCGCGGTTGGCAATGAGGACCTTGGTAATCTTCCGATTCGTCATGCAGACAAGCCTATTCGTTAGTTTGCGGTTTTAGCGGTTCCAATAACTCGTATATTCAACACCCAGAACCTGGCTCAGTTCGCGCAAAGTGGGCAGAGAAAGGCCGATGACGGTGTGGGTGTCGCCCTCGATTCGAGATACGAACGCGCCTCCGAGGCTGTCCACGGTAAACGCGCCCGCAACCTGCAGTGGTTCGCCAGTGGCAACGTAGGCGTCGATCTCGGCGTCCGAGATGTTCGCGAAGTGAACGGTTGTGGAAGAGGTTTTTCCGGTAGCCGGCGGCATGGTTGCACCAGTTCGGTTGTCGATTAGCCAGTGGCCCGAGTGAAGGACACCGGAGTTTCCTCTGAGCTCGCGCCAACGCGCTGCGGCAACTTCGGGCAGGTGTGGTTTACCCAGGGTTTTGCCGCCAAATTCGAGAGCCGAGTCGCAACCAATGATGATGGCGTCCTGGGCGTCTGGGTGTGAGACTACGGCTTCGGCCTTTGCCTTTGCCAGTACCAACACCATGTCTTGAGCGTTGGAAATAAGACCCATGGATTCGGCTCTGGCGGCAACGGCTTCTTCGTCGACCCCAGGTGAAATGGTGATTGGTTCGATGCCGCCGGCACGAAGCAACGACAGCCTTGCTGGAGAAGTTGATGCGAGAACTAGCCTGGTCACGCCAAAGAGTCTGGCACACTTAACGGGTGAACAAAGAAAACTGGATTGGCCGCACCTTTATCGTCGACGTAGAAAAGGTGGCACACGGTGGTATTTTCGTGGCTCGCCACGAGGGTCGCGTGGTGTTTGTATCTCACGTGTTACCTGGTGAGAAGGCCAAGGTTCGAGTTTTCGAAGACGCCGGCAAGGGATTCTGCCGTGCCGAGCCTGTGGAGATTCTCGAGGCGTCACCAGACCGCGTTGAACACTTCTGGAAGGAAGCCGGTGTTGGTGGTGCCGGTGGCGCCGAATTTGGTCACATCAAGCTTTCCCGCCAGCGTGAACTGAAGGCCGATGTCCTTGAAGAGGCACTAGATAGATTCGCCGGTCTCAAGAAGCGCGTGGTTGTTGAGGCTGCGCCTGGCGACGACGAGGCAAACGGCCTGGGCTACCGCACTCGCGTGCAGCTTCATGTTGATGATCAGGGCTTCGTTGGCCCTTACCGCGAGCGCTCGCACGAGGTGGTTCGCGTGAAGAGCCTGCCACTAGCAGTCGAAGACATTCAAGAAATGTCGTTCCAGACCAAGAACTATCAGAGTGTTGAAAAGATCGAGGTCATGGCCTCGAGCACTGGTCAGATTCAGTGGATGATCGACAAGAAACTTCAAGGCGATGAACGACTGATTGAGCGTGCTGGTGGCCGCACCTTCCGAATTACCGGAGGCGGTTTCTGGCAGGTTCACAAGAAGGCTCCAGAGGTTCTTACCGCGGCTGTAAACGAGTTTGTGGCCAAGGCCGGCATCAAACTCGAAGCCGACAATTTGGATCTTTACGGTGGAGTCGGTTTGTTTACCGGTGCTCTAGCCGCTGCGTTTGGAACCAACCTACGCATGACCACCGTGGAGTCGTTCAAGCAGGCAACCGCTGATGCCACCTTGAACCTGAAAGACTTGCCGAACGTGAAGGCGGTCTGTGAGCCGGTGGAACGATTCATGGCCGCACACAAGGACGAAACCGGCGAGGCAACAGTAGTGCTTGACCCACCACGTTCAGGTGCCGGCGCCAAGGTGGTAGGTCAGTTGTTGAAGCTCGCACCTAAGCACATTGTTTATGTAGCCTGCGATCCAATCGCGCTGGCACGCGACTTGAAGCCGCTGATGGAGCACTACGAACTTGCCGGCATTCGTGCCTTTGACCTGTTCCCGCACACCCACCACGTTGAGACGATTGCGAGCCTAATTCGCAAATGAACCAGTTGAACATCGGGCTCGGTGACGAAACCGTGAGCGTTGCGATTGTTGACGATCATGAAGCTATTCGTTACGCCGTTCGTTCGGCTTGCCCAGAGTTCAACTTCAACCTGCTTGCCGATGCCGGCACCGTGGACGAGTGCATCGAGAAGTTGGGTGACCAAAACCCGCAGGTGGCAATTCTGGACCTCTCGCTCGGCGACGGCTCGAGAGTTGATGAGAACGTTTCCAAGTTTGTAGCCAGGGGAGTACAGGTGCTGGTCTACTCAATTGGCGACAAGGTCAACCTGATTCGCGCGGCTGTGAAGGCCGGGGCGGCCGCCGTGGTCACCAAGGGCCAGAGCATGGAGGAACTCGCCAAGGCGGTGTTCCTGGTTTCCCACGGTGTTTACATCAACAACCTGCAGACCACAGCTGCCATCGACTCAGACCTCGAATTCAAAGACGCCAAGCTTAGCGCCCGAGAGCGCGCAGTGCTCGGGTTATACGCCTCTGGTCTTACTCAAAAGCAGGTTGCCTTCGAGTTGGGAATTGCACCCACCACCGTGAAGGAATTCATCGATCGAGTGCGCATCAAGTATGCGAACGTTGGACGCCCGCTCACCGACAAAACCGATTTCCTGAAACGTGCCTACGAGGACGGCGTCCTTGAAGAAAACGCCTAAGGAAACGTCCGAATCCACATTCGCTCGAACACGAATCGAGCGAATCATTGGTCGCGTGTTCTCGCTGGCTGCCGTGGCAACATCACTTGAAACGCTTGGAAATGCTGTCGGTCAAACCAAGCTGATTGACCCGCTAACCCTTTACCTAACTCTTGGTCTCATCCTCTTGGCACAGCTCGCCGCGGTGTTTAATTTCTGGCTCGGTTCGGCCAGCAAGAAGGTCTACATTCTTCACGGCCTGGCTTACCTGATTGCCTTTATCAAGTACCCAGTTTCGGTTATCGATGTCGCAGCTCTTCCCCATGGTTTCCAGCCCTGGTTGTGGTGGGCAACCGGAACCGCCACGATGGCCATGGGCATGTATTTGACCAAGTGGTGGTCGGTGGCATTCATGGTGTTTATGCCGGTCAGCTGGTTCTTCTTGAGAATTCAACCGGTGGGTGGGTCTGGCGACATCGGTAGCGCTTTGATCGACTCTTTCTACATCATTCTGTTCTCGGCTGCGGTACTGACCCTCATCGGAATGCTTCGAGCCGCAGCATATCGGGTGGATCGAAAGAACGATGAGGCGGCGCTCGCGGCAACCACTCGAGCCACGGCAATCGCTACCGACTTGGAACGCCAGAAGCTTGATGACCTAGTTCACGACCAGGTTCTAACTACCTTGATTCTGGCTTCGAAAGCCCAAGACGCGGTTTCTAAAAAGCAAGCCGCTCAAAGTGCCGAAGCCGCTATCTTGCGATTGGAAGCAGCTGCCAATGATCAGCAATTGCCAATGCAAGACATCTCGGTGCGAAGCTTCCTGGAGTCGCTATCGAGCATCGTTACCCGAGGCTATCCAGACTTCGAAGTCAGCCTCGCCGCGACCGAAGACTATGCCCTGCCAATCAACGTGGGTATGGCCTTTTCCGACGCCACGATTCAGGCGGTAACCAACTCGGTACAGCACGCCGGTAAAAAGGTGAAACGTGAACTACACCTCAAGGCGGATGCCAAGGGTCTGAAGATTGTGGTCAAGGACGACGGCCGAGGTTTCCGTGTGTCTGCAATTCCGAAAAATCGATTTGGGGTACGTAATTCCATTCGTCGCCGCGTCACCTCTGTGGGTGGCCAGGTAAACATTCAGAGCGCACCTCGCAAGGGAGCCACGATCGTTTTGACTTGGAGTTTCGATGCTTGAGGTACCACGCTGGCTACTGGCCCTGGTGGCGTCATCGTTCGCAACCTTCCATGCCGTACTTGGAATCTTGGCTTGGCATGGCTACGACAACTACTTCTTGCTGGCGCTGTCAATATCCGTTTATCTCATTACCGTAGCTGCTGCGGTGATGCTCAAGCGTGGCCTGGCAATGGGTAGTTTGGTTGGCGCCGTGGTCGGTATCGGTGCTGTTTCAACTTCGGTAATTGCCAACCTTGGAATTTCTCCAGGGCAAACCGGTACCTATGCCAGCTGGTACGTGGGCGGCATGGGAGTGTTACTTGGAATTGTGGCGGTTCGAGGTCAAGCTTTGATTGCGTGGGTCTCTGCTGGCTTGGTCACCTCCATCGTGATTCAGGCAGCCGGTGTAGTCGGTGTACTCAAAGCCGGAATCGTGGGCATGGTGGTTCTAATCGCTGCCGGCCAGGCGACCGCGAAGTCGCTTTCGCGAGCCGACCGTGACATTCACGAACTCCAACAGGCAGCCATCGCCAACGAAGCCGAGACCGCAAGTGCCATAGCCGCCGGTACCGAACGCAAGGAACGCTTGCAGCATGTGCTTACCAAGGCGCTGCCAGCCCTAAGCTACATCTCGTCGACCAAGGGAAAGTTTGGCGAATCCGAGCAAAAGAAGTTGGTTGCCCTCGAGGCGTCACTGCGCGATGACATTCGCGGCCGCCGTTTAGCCTCCGACATTGTTCAGACAGCCACCCAAGCCGCTAGAGAGCGCGGTGTGCAGGTAATGCTCATGGACGAGGGCGGGTTGGACAAACTTTCCAAGCGTGAACTTAACGCAGTGCTTCAAAAGGTTGCCGATGCAATTGATCAGGTCAAGGCTGGCAAGGTTGTGGTTCGTTCACCGCGAGGTGAAAAGTTCTTGGTAACCGTTACCGCTACCCGCCCAGGCACTTCTTCGCCGGATCTATGGTTGCGCTTTTAAATTGAAGAAACCGGTGAAGCACTTCACCGGTTTCGTTCCCCCTAACCTGCTTTAGCAGGCCTCCCCAGAATCTCGAGCCCCTGACTCGGTTTGATTCCTTATCTCAAGTATGACGGTGTCGAATGGAGGACAACCACCAGTTGGCTGTCCTCTCTTTGGGGGATAAGGGAACTAGTCGAGACCAGGGCGGCTGGATGCCGACCACTGCCCAAAACCAGGCACCAAGTTGCCACGCAGCATGGAGGCGTTGCGACCCCAGCTGGACTTGAAGGTTTTTGGCGCTTTGGCCTTGGCGGCTTCGGCGTCGTTGATTGCAGCGTTGAGAACCGCAATCACCGTTGCCAATTCTTCGTCGGTGGGATTACCACGAACGATCTTCAAGGCGGCTTGAACCTCTTCTTGGTTACTCATTAGAGAGGAATGTTTCCGTGCTTCTTAGGAGGTAGGTTGGCGCGCTTGGTGCGAAGGGCACGTAGCGACTTAATTACCTCGATACGAGTGGCAGCTGGCTCGATGATTCCATCTAGCTCGCCACGTTCAGCAGCCAAGAATGGGCTGGCAACGTTGTAGGTGTATTCGGCAGCAAGCTTTGCGCGAACCGCAGCCACGTCGGCACCGGAGTCTTCGGCTTCCTTGATCTTGTCACGGAACAGAATGTTCACCGCTCCCTGGCCGCCCATAACGGCGATCTCGGCGGTTGGCCAAGCGAGGTTGATGTCGGCACCGAGCTGCTTCGAGCCCATAACGATGTATGCGCCTCCGTATGCCTTGCGGGTGATCACTGTAACCAGCGGAACGGTTGCTTCGGCGTAGGCGTAGAGAAGCTTGGCGCCACGACGGATCACACCGGCCCACTCCTGGTCGGTGCCAGGTAGGTAACCAGGGACGTCCACGAGGGTCAGGATCGGAATCGAGAATGCGTCGCAGAATCGAACGAATCTGGCGGCTTTTTCACCGGCTTCGATGTTCAGGGTTCCGGCCATCTGCGAAGGCTGGTTGGCAACGATACCGACGCTGCGGCCGTCGATGCGGGCGAAACCAATCACGATGTTTGGAGCGAACAGGGGCTGAACCTCGAGGAATTCGTTTCCGTCAACCAACGACTCGATGATCGCCTTCATGTCGTAAGGCTGGTTCGGTGAGTCTGGAATGAAGGTGTCGAGGGCACGGTCTTCGTCGGTGATTTCGAGCTCACCCGAAGCGTCGTAAACCACGGTCTCGCTGAGGTTGTTTTCTGGAAGGTAGCTCAGTAGCGCACGTGCGTAGTCGATCGCGTCGTCTTCGTCGCTAGCTAGATAGTGAGCCACACCCGAGGTGCGGTTATGCGTAAGAGCGCCACCCAGTTCTTCCATACCAACGTCTTCACCGGTGACGGTCTTGATTACGTCTGGCCCGGTCACGAACATGTTGGAGGTCTTGTCGACCATGATCACGAAGTCGGTTAGAGCAGGGGAGTAAACGGCACCACCGGCAGCTGGGCCCATGATGATCGAGATCTGGGGGATCACGCCCGAGGCCATGGTGTTGCGCTTGAAGATTTCGCCGTACTTTCCAAGAGCAATAACACCCTCTTGGATGCGAGCGCCTCCCGAGTCCAGGATTCCGATTAGCGGCACACCGGTGGCGATAGCTAGGTCCATGACCTTGATGATCTTGTTTCCGGCGGCTTCGCCAAGTGAGCCACCAAAGATGGTGAAGTCCTGAGAGAAGAGGGCAACCTGACGGCCGCCAATCGTTCCAACGCCAGTGACCACCGAGTCACCGTATGGACGGTTCTTGTCCATGCCGAATGCGGTTGAGCGGTGGCGAACGAACTCGTCGAGCTCAACAAATGAACCCGGGTCGAGTAGCATCTCAATGCGCTCGCGGGCGGTCTTCTTGCCCTTGGCGTGCTGCTTTGCGATTGCGGCTTCGCCACTGGCGTGCACCGCCTGGTGGTAGCGCTCGCGCAAATCGGCTAGCTTGCCCGCGGTTGTTGAATAGTCCGGCTTCTGCTCATCCATGAATGTAACGATACCCTCTAGTTCACTCAAATAGCATTGAGGCAATGGACTTTATAAAAAGCGCCCGTCGCGCAGAAAACTTCGAATATGTAGCCGAAACCGGTTCCACCAATGCCGATTTGGTTGCCAAGGCGTCGGCGTTGCAAGGATTTTCGGTGCTGGT
>JBEGPG010000093.1:0-5374 GCA_041181585.1 Actinomycetota bacterium | reverse complement strand
GGAAAAGGCCTACAGCACCGACGCCAACATGCTCGGTGCCACCCACGAGGCAAAGTCGCTTGAGGAACTCAGCACCTCCTACGAAATCGTGGAACCAATCATGGGCGTGAAGTTCTGGGATCCTTCGGTCAAGATTGACAGTGAAGACGTAACCATCACCTTCCGTCAGGGTCGTCCGGTTGCCATCAACGGCAAGGAATACAAGGACGCCGTCGAGCTGATGCTCGAAGCCAACGCCATCGGTGGTCGCCACGGAATCGGTATGAGCGACCAGATCGAGAACCGCATCATCGAAGCCAAGAGCCGTGGAATCTACGAGGCGCCTGGAATGGCACTGATTTTCGCCGCCTACGAGCGCCTACTCAGTGCAATTCACAACGAAGACACCATTGCGAACTACCACCAGGAAGGCCGTCGCATGGGCCGCCTGCTGTACGAAGGCCGCTGGCTAGACCCACAGACCCTGATGCTTCGCGAGTCGCTCATGAAGTGGGTTGCCTCGGCAGTAAACGGTTCGGTCACCCTGCGTCTTCGTCGCGGTGATGACTACACCATCATCGATACCCGAGGTGAGGGCTTCAGCTACCACCCGGAGAAACTATCGATGGAACGCACCGAAGATGCCGCGTTTGGTCCAACCGACCGTATCGGTCAGCTGACCATGCGTAACCTAGACATCCAAGACACCCGTGCGAAGCTGGATATGTACCGCAAGCAGGGGCAAATCGAAGGTGGACAGTTCGAACTAACCTAAGGGTTGTTCGTTATCTGAATCGCGTTGGATACTCCAATTGCGCCAGAGGTACTTTTCACAATCGCTGCGATGTTGATTTTGGCGCCGCCCGGGAACTTCGATCCTTCGAGAATCATCTTCCAATCGAACGAATCGTCCACGCCCAACACCTGCCACGAACCACCATTCACCTGAACCACAAAGGTGCAGGTTGACGGATCATTCCAGTTGGCAATGGTTGCCTTTGGCTTCCAAAGTGCCACACCCAAATCCTTGGTGGCAGTGAGCGTAATTGGGCCAACCGTGTTTGCCAAAGGCAATTGACTCTGAGCTTCCAAGACCACGGCCTGGCGATCGCCCACCCATATGGTCACATAACCATCGGCATCCGACGTTACCGTCTGAGCCTGACCCCAGACCTGGGTGAATACGGTGTTTGGGCTAGAGGTCTTGATGCGCAGCGAAGACTTGGTCTGCTGAGAGTTATTCAACGCAACCAGGTATTCCTTGCGGTTGGCCAAATCGATTCGGCTAAATGCAACCACATTATTGGCTGAGTATCGATTGATCTGAGCACCCGTTTTCAGTGCCGGGTGATTTTCGCGAAGCGAGTTCAACCAAGAGATTCGCTCCTGGATTGGGTGATTCGTAATGGTTAGATAACTACCGGTACCGATTGGGTTTGCAGCGATACGGGTTTCGGTCTTCCAAGCGCTCACCAGTGTTGGAAACATGTCCTGACGAGCTGCCTGGTCTCCCCCAGTGCCAATGATTCCGACTTCGTCGCCGTAGTAAACATTCGGAATACCTCGAGACATGTACATCAGGTCGTAGCCAAGTAGCGCGTCACCCCAGAGGTCTCCATCGGGATCTCCGGCCCATTTGAGGAGTTGACCGAAGCGACCCATATCGTGGTTCGCCAGGAAGGTCACCTGGTTATAGGCATTGGTCGTCGAGTTGATGTACCAGTCGTCGGCGTTGAACACGTTGGTGATGTCTGAAATGTTGTTACCGGCAGCGAACTGAACCGCGGCATTTTGGAACGCGAAGTCCAGGGTGGCCGGTAAACCACGATCACGCACAAACTGAGTCAGGTTCGCGGTGGACGAATCGAATACCTCACCGTAAGCGAACAGATCCGGCTTCTTCGTGGCGGTTAGCTGCTTGATTCGCGGCCACCACTTTCCGAAGAAGGCGTCATCCACGTGCTTGGCGGTGTCGATTCGGAATCCGTCAACGTCGTAGTCATTCACCCAAGCCGCGTAGGCTTGTGCGAAACCTTCGATTACCGCAGGCTTTTCCGTGGCAACGTCGTCTAGGCCAAAGAAATCGCCGTTCTGGCTCTGTTCCTTGTTGTTCCAGTCCTGAACGTTTCCGCGATTGTGGTAGTTACTGAGGTCATTCAAGAAGCTTGGCTTGCGGAGATTCGCATCGCCCGCAGCAACTGCAGCGGTTCGGCTGACACCGAAGTTGTAGTTGTTCGACGGGTAGTAGTTCACGTCACCGGTGTGGTTCACCACGATGTCGAGAACCACCTTCATGCCTTGGCTGTGAACGCAGTCGACGAAGTCTTTGAACTGTGCCTTGGTTCCAAGATGTGGATCGATATCGGTGAAATCGGTGATCCAGTATCCGTGATACGCGGCGCTTCCGCTCTGCACGTAGCGCTGCTTGAACGGAGGGGTAATCCAGATCGAAGTGAAGCCCATGTCTTTAATGCGCTTCACACCGGTTCCCGTGGAACAGCCATCGGTCAAACCTAGTAAGTCACCGCCGTGGTAGTAAGCCGTAGATGTTGGGTCGAATGCGGTGGTATCGCGAGATCCAGAAAGACTCATCTGGTCATTCGCAGTTGACCCGTTTTGGTAACGGTCGGTCAGCACGAAGTAAATGTTGTCGCCAGCAAATGCCGATCTCACCGAAGCGCTGGCCAGGGTTGCTGCCTGAGCCGAAGTAGGTGCGGTTACAGCAATTGGAGTCACTGGAACCGACACGTCGGCAAGCGAGACAGGAATCGTGTAGAGCACGGTGTTATCGGTGTTTGCACGACCAGCTTCAATCCAAACCTCACCCTTAGTGGCGGCCAGGTTCATCAGCTGATCGAGATTCGAAGGGTCTTTCAAATTGCCGTAGTGAATGATGAAAGGAACACTGGTGGAGTTGGCAATTAGCGGAATTTCGTAAACCATTCCCCAGGCGTCACCAGATTCGCTAACCGGTGCGATTGGTGAATTCCAACTAACCGAGAGAGAAGTACCTCCGCTGGAACCATTGCTCCAAGAGTGAATTCCCCATCCGCTGTAATCAGCATTGGCTCGGTGGTAGTGGATGACCGCCTTGTTTGCGGCCCACGCAGCCGAGGTGCGAACACCTGAGAACGAATCTCCAACCCAAGCCCTAGGCGTGCGCTGTGGGTTGATGGTGTAGCTCTTACCAGCCTTGCCGCTCTTGAGAATGGTCACCTTGACCGAGGTAGTTTTGGCGCTCATTGGGAGGTTCAAATAGCGTCGTGAGCCGGAGGCCTTGAAGGCATAGGTTTTCACGGACTTACCGATGGTCACCTTTGCCGATCGATTCTTCAGTGCCGAACCCGAGGCAACTAGGTTTAGGCGCAGGGTCGCCGTGGCAGCAAACTCGGATAGGTATGGAACCCCGGCACTCGAAAGCCAAACTTCGCGGGTTGTAGCTGGATTTACCGGAACCGAAGTATTGGCTACTCCGGTGCCATTCACCTTGACAGATACCGCCCCCGCCGGCATCGGAACTACAGCAAACCAGCCGTAGGAATCTTGCCCGATCAACCTAGAAGACTCCACGTTGCTACCCAATGCGGAGTCGGTAAGAGTCAACGACGCGTCGGCAGGCACGAACCCGGTTGGAGCCGGCACATGCACAACCACATCATAGGCAGACCCGGCAGATATCGCAGGGGTAACGGTTATGGTGCTCGCCAGAAACGTAAACACCGCAACCAAGACCAGCCAGATACGGCCAAACTTTGCTGCGGAGTTCATAGCCCTAGTCTATGGCGCTAGATGCTTCTCGATTTCCGAAATCAACTTCGGGTCATCGGGTTGAGTGGTTGGTCTAAAACGCTTCACCTCGCCGTTTGGCAGCACCAGGAATTTCTCGAAGTTCCACATCACCGGACCGGCCAACCCCAACTCGTCCTTGGTCTTGGTTAGCGACTTGTAAAGCGCGTGTCGTCGCACGCCATTCACGGGAGTCTTTTCGGTGAGCGGGAAGGTTACGCCGTAGTTCAGTTTGCAGAATTCCGAGATGGCTTCGTCGCTGCCCAGCTCCTGCAAGAAGGTGTTCGACGGAACGCCGAGGATTACAAAACCGCGGTCGCGATACTTCTGATAAAGCGCCTCGAGACCCTCATACTGCGGAGTAAGACCGCACTTGGAGGCCACATTCACAACGAGGGTAACTTTGCCCGAAAGATCGCCAAATGTGGTTGACGATCCATTGTTCAAGTGGATTTCGGTTTCTGCGAGATTCATAAAATCATGAACACGGCAGATACTCAGGAAATTCCTTAGTACATTGAGGTTGAAGAGTAACTAGCCAATGCAATTACTCCGATGACCAAGAAGAAGGTCCAAAGACCACCGATGATCGCCCCGGCGATAGCCAAACCGCGGCCACCCTTGGTGCCATTCGAGTTCTTGATCTGGTTCAGTGCAACAAGGCTGAGAATGAAACCCACGATCCCAAACCAACCGAAGAACGAAACAATGAAACCAGCAATTGCCAAACCACTGGTAGGTGCGGTTGGTGCATAGGTTGGAACAGCATTCGGGTTCACATAAACCTGCTGTGGTGCTACCGGAGCAGCCGGTGCTCCATTAGCGGCGGTACCGCACGACCCACAGAAAGCAGCACCGTTTAGCGGAGCCCCACACTTTGCACAGAACATTTGTTCCCCCTCATTTGAGTTCTAAAAGATGTTTTTATCCTAACCAATTAGGCTTTAGGAATGCATCGTGTCAATGACGCCACCGCCGCGCTTCGCCAAAGAGTTTTCGACTACGCCAACCAGCGAATGAACTATTCGCCGGCCCCGCTAGACAACACCGAAACTTTTGAAAATCTGCTGCAAGCTGCTGGTCAAACCATCACCGACGAAGGCCTGGGCGGTAAGGCACTCGACCTTTTCGCCAATGTCTTAGCACCCGCCACCATCTCCACCGATCACCCCGGCTACCTCTCTTTCATTCCTTGCGCACCGACCGAGGCGTCCAAGCTCTTCGACCTGGTGGTCTCGGCATCCGGTATCTATGGTGGTTCCTGGCTTGAGGGTGCAGGAGCGGTCTTCGCCGAAAACCAAGCACTCTCCTGGCTTGCCAAGGAAGCGGGCCTTCCAGACACCGCTGGTGGCATCTTCGTGCAGGGTGGCACGCTAGGAAACCTCAGCGCGCTGGTCACGGCCCGAGACCACGCAAAACGTTCTGGGAAGACTACTTCCCGCTGGAAGGTCGCTTGCAGTGCCGAGGCTCACTCCTCACTCAAGACCGCAGCCAACGTAATGGATATCGAGCTAATCAAGGTTCCGGTAGATGAAAACGGCAAGCTCGGTGGCAATGCTTTGCGAGAAGCCCTCAAAGACAACACCGACGGCCTGTTCGCAATCGTGGC
>JBEGPG010000092.1:0-9617 GCA_041181585.1 Actinomycetota bacterium | reverse complement strand
GGAGGGAGAATCGTGACCCCAGCGGGATTTGAACCCGCGCTACCGCCGTGAGAGGGCGGCGTCCTAGGCCGCTAAACGATGGGGCCGTTTAGTCAACCTTTCAATTATGCCACAGAGTGCTAGTGCTTTGCCAATACCTTAAGAGCCTGCGGCTGCACCGACACGGTGAGTGGCAGTTGCCCTGCCGGTTCGCCATCCGCATAGACCGGAACTCCTGCACTTGCGAGTGTTACCGAGCGAGCACGAATGATCTCAACCGCTGGGTGCGTTACGTGTTCACCTGTAAAGACCTTCGGAAATACCTTGATGAGCTCGGCCTTTGAAATCTTGTGAACGATGAAGAGATCGAGCAACCCATCATCCACCGAAGCGTTTGGTGCAACCAGCATGCCCCCGCCATAGCTAGGGCCATTCGCGACCGCACAGAGCATGCCGTCGATTTCGCGCTCTTGGCCATCGACCTTGGCCACGTACTTGATCGAATCGAAGGTCATGAGTTCGTAGAGCATTGCCAGGGTGTAGCGAGATGGACCCTTGGGATACTTCCATCGGTTGGCTCGGCGATTCACGATGGCATCGAATCCTGCGGAAGCAGAGTTGAAGAAATAGAAACGACGAGTCTCGGTTATCCCTAGTCCAAGATCGACCTGGCGCGGAGAATCAATCGACGAAGCCACTAGCTTGGCAGCTGCAACCGGGTCGTCAATGGGTATTCCCAAGGCAAGTGCGGCGTCATTGCCAGTTCCACATGGCATGAGCGCGAGAGAGACATCGGTTCCAGCGCAGAGATTCACACCGAGGTGGAACATGCCATCGCCACCAGCAACAGCGAGGCAATCAATCGCTGCCGATGCAACCGCCTTGCGGCCGTTTTCGGTTGCCTCGTCGTAGCTCGCGCCAGATAGATCAACCACTTCAAGTTCAAGTTTTTGTAATTCCGCAAGGAACAGTGGCCCCAATTGACCACCTTTACCCTTGCCCGAGGTTGGGTTGAGAATTACTCCGACGCGGGTCATTTCAGCAAACCAACGATTCGCTGGTTGAGCACCCAAGAACCCAAAAGCCCTATAAACGCGATGAGCGGAGCGGGAACCCCAAACACTGCCGAGGTAGCCAAGGCACCCGTTAGGACGATGCCGATCAGAACATTCCAAAGAGTTCGCGATTGCGTCTTCTTGGATAGCGAAATTAGGCGAGGAACCGCAATCGGGTCCTGTGACACCAAAACGAGTTCAGCCGAAGCCTGATGAGCCTGGTGACCAGCACCAAATGCAATCGCCACATCTGCCTCGGCGAGCGCCGCTGCGTCGTAGTGACCATCGGCAACCAGCAGCAACTTGGAACCATTCGCTCTGCGTTCCTTGACCCAATCGGCCCTGCGGGTGGAAAGCACCTCTGCCGCAAATTCTTCGATACCCAGAGACTTGGTGATCTTTTCGACCAGTGACGTGGCATCGCCAGAGAGAATCGTGATCGCATGTTTACCACTCAAATCAATGATGGCCTGCGCAGCGCCAACTCGCACCTGATCAGGGAATTCAATGTAGCCAACCAGCAGCTCGTCCACGCTAATGAACACCACGCTACTGCCCTCGCTGTATGCGCTCGACACACGGAAAAGGTCGTATGGATTCATGCTTACACCGGTGACGTTGACCATACCGGCGTTACCCACTTGCACAAGCGATCCATCAAACCTAGCCGAAACACCGAGACCAGGAATTGGCGAAATATCCGAAACTGCTGGTAGTTCCAAGCCACGACGAACGGCTTCTTCAATGATCAGATGACCAAGCTCATGGCTGGTTCCAAGTTCAACAGCAGCCGCCAGGGCTAGCAGCTCCTCCTCAGAACCGATGGATGTGTTGCGAGCCAAGTGAATGGCCCCCACTTTTCGATGCCCCTGGGTGATCACACCGGTCTTGTTGAAAACCACATGATTCACCTTGGCGAGTTTTTCAAACGATTTCCTTGAGTGAACCACAAAACCAAGCACGGCAGCCTTGATAGAGCTAGCCGCTGATGCAAGCGGTCCGGCCAGTGCCACGGCACCAACCTGAGCCGATACCAGAATTGCCGATGCAACCGAGAACTCAACAATCAGAGTGTGACCAAGAATCATCTCGATACCGGCCGCCACGAGCGCCCCAGCGATGGCACCGATCGTTAGTGCGTTTGAAGCCACTGCCGAAAATTTGGAGAACCTTGCAGGTTCGACATTTTCGAGATCAATGCAACGAACAATCTCGTGAACCAGTAGGTCATCTCCCACTGCCGAGACGCGAATGGTTATCGGGCCAAATTCATCGCCCTTACCACTCAGATTTTGGGTTCCAGCAAGCACCCAGTCGCCCGCGACCTTTTTCACCGGCTCAGACTCCCCCGTGATTGCCGTTTGCGACACCATTGCTTGGCCCTGAATCACATAACCGTCCGCTGGAATGGTGAGGCCGGTTCGAACTAGAACCACCTGCCCGATTTCCAGGTCAGTCGCTGCCACATGTTCCACGTCACGGCCGTCAATCACGCTCGCACGGTTGGTAAGGATGCCGGAGAGATCTGGCTTCGAGCCGTAGACCTTTTGAATTTGAAGGTGGGTTAGATAGCCGGCCAAGAGCGCAACTACGGTTAGCGCAATCGGCTGCCAAAAGTAGTTCTTATCTTGAGATGTGAGTGCGTAGCCGTATGAAACCAGAATGGCCACGAGCGCCAAAAGGTCTTGGCGATGTTTACCCTGCTTCAGCCGGGCAATCGCAGCGCCCCAAATTGGAAGCACACTAAATAGGCCAATAATCAAAATCCCGTATTCGATCCAATCAGACCATGGAACGTTAAATCCCAAAGCCTGCGCGCCCATGTAACCCAGCGCGACCAGCGAGACCGCAAGGGCCACAAACCAAGGTCGCGCTGAATTTTTCATAAGTAACCCAAATTCTACGCAACGTTGGCAAGATGGAATCCATGAAGGTCACCAAACTTGAGCACGCCACGCTGGTTCTTGAACAGAACGGCGAAACCCTGATTCTCGATCCTGGCTTCTACACCCGGCCAATGGACGGCTATAAGAATGTTGTCGGCATCGCGATCACACATAACCACGACGACCACGTGCACGAAGACCAGATTGCTCGAATTCTCAAAGACAACCCAGATGCTCAAATATTTGGCACTCAGGAAGTAGCAGCAAGACTTTCAGCTGAAAATGCCAAAGCTGTCCACCATGGAGACCATTACGAAGTTGGCTCGTTCTCGCTGGACTTCTTCGGTTCGATGCACATCGAAATTCACCGAAGCATCCCACTAATTCAAAACTGCGGTGTAATGATCAACAACCGTCTCTACTACCCTGGCGACAGCTACACCACGCCAGACCTGCCTGTAGAGTACCTAGCCTGCCCAGCCAGTGCACCTTGGCTAAAGATAGGTGACGTGATGGATTACATCGCCAGCGTAAAACCAAAGAATGTGTTCCCAACCCACAACATTCACCTGAGCGAACAGGGTAACCAGCTAAACAACAATCGGATCAAGCAGATGACCGAGGAAAACGGTGGTTCATTCACCTATCTCCTGCCGGGCGAAGAAATTACTTTCTAGTCCATCTCTCAAGTCGAGGAATTCCGGAGCGGGCAAGCCAGCGCAGACCGAACCACGCGCCCTGCTTTTTTAGGCTGTCGTCCACGATCTGAATCATTTGATCTAGCGTGCAATCAGGTCCGGTGAACTGGCCATTCAAGTAGCAAAGTTTGCACCACTTCTCCGACGCACTGCCATCGGCTTCGGTGCCACGCATGTCACCAGTCTTCTTGGCTTGTAGTGGCATTCCGCAACTTTGACACTGAACCATTGATTACAGACCAATCTCCGCTACGCGGGCTTGAACGAGTTCTTTCACCATGGACTCTGGAATTTCTGGAGTTGGCTGGAAGTGCAGGGTACGGCCCTTTAACTTTAGATACTCAGGGTACTTTGCCACCAGTTCGTTGCCAAGCGAAACGCTGAACCCGTGAAAACTCAGGTGGTCTTTCCAACCCGAAATGTGAGTAACAAACTTCTTCTTGTAGCGGAAACCAATGATCTGATACGAGAGTGAAACCGTGCACTCCCCCAGAGTCTTCTCGATGATCTTCTGCACGCGCTGCAACGCCTTGCGGTTTAGCTCGGGCTGTGCAGCGTAATACTCTTCAACGGTTTCCATGCCTTTAGGTTAAACGAAAAACGACCCACTAGGGGCCGTTTTTACGTTGGCTGGGATACCAGGACTCGAACCTAGAACAAAGGAACCAGAAACCTTCGTGTTGCCAATTACACCATATCCCAAAGTGTGCAACCGCTCCATATTACAGGCGGTTAGAGGGTATTGGCAAACACCTCAAGACGCTCAAGGCTCTTGCCCTTACCAAGGATCTCCATCGACTCGAATAGAGGAGGGGAAACTCGGCGACCAGACATGGCGGTTCGAATCGGACCAAAGGCATCGCGAGGCTTTAGGCCCATGGTTTCGATGAGAGTAGCGTTCAGAAGTTCCTGAATCTTCGCGGTGTTCCAGTCGTCCAAACCAGCCAGCGCAGAGGCAGCGGCCTCGGCAATCTCCTTGGCGTTGGCAGGGAGCCCTGCGCGTGCGTCGTCCTGGATTTCAACCGATTCGCTAAACAAGAAGCCGAGCATTGGAACAGCTTCGGAGAGCACGGTCACGCGCTCTTGAATCAGTGGACAAGCAGCATCCAGAATCGCGTTGTCGGCAGCGGAAACCGAAGCTCCCAAAACCCCAGCCGATTGCAGGTAAGGAATCACGCGCGACTTGAAGTCCTCTGAGGAAAGCAAACGAATGTGAGCGGCGTTGATTGCGTCGGCCTTCTTCTGATCGAAGCGAGCCGGGTTTGGGTTCACGTTCTTAACGTCAAACGCGGCAACCAGTTCTTCCATGGTGAAGACGTCCTGGTCGGCCGATAGACCCCAACCGAGCAGCGACAGGTAGTTGAGCAAGCCCTCCGGAATGAAACCACGGTCACGGTGGTGGAATAGGTTGGCTTCTGGATCGCGCTTCGATAGCTTCTTGGTTCCTTCGCCCATTACGTAAGGAAGGTGGCCGAAGCGAGGAATGAACTTGGTGATGCCAGCCTCAACCATCGCGTTGTAAAGCGCGATCTGGCGTGGGGTTGAAGACAGAAGGTCTTCACCGCGAAGCACGTGAGTGATGCCCATTAGGGCATCGTCAACCGGGTTCACCAAAGTGTATAGCGGCTGACCATTTGGTCTAACCACCACGAAATCAGGGAATGAACCAGCAGGGAAAACAATCTCACCACGAACTAGGTCGTCAAACTTGATGTCAACATCCGGAACTCGCAAACGAAGAGCTGGGGAAACGCCATCCTTGCGATACTTCTCACGCTCAGCCTCGTCGCGCTCCCAGTTGCCATAGCCCTGCTGCTTTGGGCGGCCCTCAGCTTCGTTGCGAGCATCGATGTCTTCGGCGTTCATGTAGGACTCGTAGATGTGACCAGAGGCCTTGAGCTTGGCGATAACTTCTTGGTAGATCTCACCGCGCTGCGACTGGCGGTAAGGCTCATTCGGGCCACCAACGTTCACGCCCTCGTCCCAGTTGAGCCCCAACCAACCAAGGGCGTCGAGGATCATGTCAAACGACTCTTCGCTGTCGCGCTCGGCGTCGGTGTCTTCAATGCGGAACACGAACTTACCGCCGGTGTGGCGTGCATATGCCCAGTTGAAGAGCGCGGTGCGAACCAAACCAACGTGTGGCAAACCGGTTGGCGATGGGCAGAAGCGAACTACAACATCTGAGCCGGTGGCAGTTGTGAAAGGAGCGGTAATACCTGAAGTCATAATGCCTTCAAGTCTATCGAAGGGCTCAGTAAGGCTTCTTCTTAATAAAAGGCAGAACCAAGAGGTAAAGACCCCCGGTTAGGCAGAACAAGAGAACGTGCATTCCACCCGACAAGCGCCGTGTGCGAACTCCAGCGGCCTTGTAATACTGGCGACGCTGGCGCGGTGTGGAACCAACCGGTGCCGAGTAGGAAACCGGACCAATCCCCGACGAAATGCGAGTGCGACCGGTGCCGAAGTGAACGCGTGCCGCTCTCGGCCCAACTGAAAAGCGAACTCCCCTGCTGGAGATGCGAATGCCGAATAGTCCCATGTTTCCCCCTAGTTAGATTTAAGAGACCGGATTGCGAAGGGTTCCGATGCCTTCGACTTCAATTTCCACGACGTCGCCAGGCTTGATGTTTTTCACACCGGCTGGAGTTCCGGTGAAGATCACGTCGCCAGGCAAAAGCGTCATTGCCTGAGTAACGTGCTGAATGATGCGCGGGATGTCGAATATTAGTTTGTCGTTTCCAGCGCGCTGGCGAATCTCTCCGTCCACGCGGGTTTCTAGAATTTGGCCTTCCGGAACAAACTCGGTTTCAATCCACGGGCCAAGTGGGCAGAAGGTGTCGAAGCCCTTGGCTCTCGCCCACTGACCGTCCTTCTTCTGAATGTCGCGAGCCGAGACATCGTTGCCGATGGTGAAGCCCCAGACGTAGTCCATGGCGTCTTCTTCGGAAACGTTCTTGGCAAGCTGACCAATCACGATCACCAGTTCACCCTCAGGGTCCACGTCGGTGGTTACTTCGGCTGGAATCACAATGGTTTCATCAGGGCCGATAAGCGCGCTGGTTGGCTTAAAGAAGATCAATGGCTCGGTTGGAACTCCAAGGCCCATTTCTTCCGCGTGGTCAAGGTAGTTCTTGCCAATGCAGATGATCTTGGTGGTTGGAAGAACCGGAGGCAGTAGTGATACATCCTTGAGTGGAATGCGCTCACCACTGGTCTCATAGTCGTTGAACAGTGGGTGACCCTTGAAGACCACGAGCTCTGGGCCATCTACTAGACCCCAGGCTGGCACTCCACCAGCAACAAACTTTGCGATTCTCATTACGCCAACTTGTAGAGCCAGCCGTGGCGGTCTTCCACGGTTCCATACTGAATTCCGGTTAGTTCTTCACGCAGTGAAACGGTTAGTGCACCAGGCTGGGCATCGGCCGAACCAATGGTCTCGTTCTTGGAAGCGAACTGACCAACCGGGGTAATTACCGCTGCGGTGCCACAGGCAAATACCTCGGTGATGTCACCCGAGTTGATTCCTGCGCGCATTTCGTCGAGGGAAATCTTTCGTTCCTGAATCTCAATGCCACGGTCCTTGATCAACTGAATCACCGAGTCGCGGGTGATTCCGCGAAGGATGGTTCCATCGAGCGAAGGTGTGACCACGTGGCCGTCCTTGAAGACGAAGAACAGGTTCATGCCACCTAGCTCTTCGATGTAGGTAGCGGTCTCGGCATCGAGGAACATAACCTGCGAGCAGCCCTGCTCGTAGCCTTCGGTCTGTGCCTGCAAGCTGGCGGCGTAGTTTCCACCGGTCTTGGCCTCACCGGTTCCGTGCTTACCAGCACGAGCCGAGTCGAGAGCAATCCAAATCTTGACCGGCTTGATACCGCCGGTGAAGTACGGGCCAACCGGGCTAGCGATCACGCGATACTCAGCGCGGTGAGCTGGGCGAACGCCAAGGAAGTCTTCGGCAGCAATCTCGAACGGGCGGAAGTAAAGAGTCTTTTCGTTCTTAGGCTCTGGAACCCAGTCGCCGTCAACTTCCATCAGCTTCACTAGCGACTCGATGAACATGTCCACTGGCACCTCAGGTAGCGCCATGCGGCGAGCGGATAGCTGAAGGCGCTTCGCGTTTGCTTCTGGGCGGAAGGTCCAGATCGAGCCATCGGCGTGACGGTATCCCTTGATACCTTCGAAGATTTCCTGGCCGTAGTGCAGCACAGCAGCGGCAGGGTCCATCATGATTGGGCCGTAAGGAATTACCTCGGTAGAGGTCCAACCCTTGTCCTGCTCCCAAACACAAACGACCTGGTGGTCGGTGCGCACCGCGCCGAATACCGGTGCTTCGAGCACGGCGTCGCGCTCGCTCTTTGGCATCGGATTTGGGTTGCGAGTGATGTTCCAGTTGTAAGTCATGTTTCTTCCTTAGAGGCGAGCCAAGATGCTCTCGGCAACTTCCTGCGTGGTGCGCTTGGCATCGCCACGGCTAGCCAAATCATCGGCAACAGCACGCTCAATGCGAGCAGCGGCAACCGGATTCTTTAGGTGCTCAAGAAGTAGAGCGGCCGAGAGAATGGCTGCGGTTGGGTCTGCTAGGTTCTTTCCAGCGATGTCTGGTGCCGAACCGTGAACCGGCTCAAACATGCTTGGGAAGGTTCCGTCCGGGTTGATGTTTCCTGAGGCACCAAGACCAATTCCGCCACCAATTGCGGCGGCCAGATCGGTAAGGATGTCACCAAACAGGTTGTCGGTCACGATTACGTCGAAGCGCTCCGGATCGGTCACCATGAAGATGGTCGCTGCATCAACGTGCAGGTAATCAACCTTCACGCCTGGGAACTCGGCAGCGATTTCGTTCACAGTGTTCTGCCATAGCCAACCAGCGTGAACCAAAACGTTGTGCTTGTGAACCAAGGTCAACTTCTTCCGGTCGCGCTCGGCAGCAAGTTCGAAGGCGTAGCGAACCAAACGCTCAACGCCGAACTTGGTGTTCACCGAAACCTCGTTGGCCACCTCATTTGGAGTGCCAACTCGAATTGCACCGCCGTTGCCCACATAAGGACCCTCGGTTCCTTCACGCACCACAACAAAGTCAACGTTTCCGTGGTCGCGCAGTGGAGACTGAACACCTGGGTAAATCTTGGTTGGGCGCAAGTTCACATAGTGATCAAAGCTAAAGCGGAGCTTCAAAAGCAGCTGGCGCTCCAAAACACCAGATGGCACACGTGGGTCGCCAATCGCGCCGAGCAGAATCGCGTCATGCTCCTTCAGCGCGTCCATGTCGTCCTGGGTTAGAGTCTCGCCGGTAGCAAGGTAACGGCGAGCGCCGAGGTCGAACTCGGTGGTCTTGAACTCAACGCCGGAACCGAGGGTTACCTTACGAATGGCGTCGAGGGCGATGGCGGTAACTTCCGGCCCAATGCCGTCTCCGCCGATGACTGCAATCTTGTATTCACGAGTCAAGATGATGCTCCAAACAGTGTGGTTTCTCTCAACTCTACCTGCCCACCCCTAGCGTTTGAGGGCTAGTAGCACTACCGTTATCGAAGGTTTAAGACCTTCCTTGGTTTGAATCTGACCATCTCGCAAACAGCACTCAATAATCTCGAATCCCTGACCCCACAGCGCGCGCTTCAAAAAGCCCACCGACGGCAGCACCCGCGGATCTCGAGGTCCTCCGAACCCGCCCTTTAGGTTCGCCCGAGCATGCCAAACTCCAAACAGGTGACCGCCGGAAACAACGTGCTTTCCCAAACGTCGAATTGCCTTCTTCAAATCCCCAGACGGAATCTGCAGATAACCAATCACGCCTAAGTCAACGGCGTCCATTTGCGGCACAAACGAAAGAGCATCGGCAACAGTTGCCAAACACGAGGACGCAACCCCCGACTCTGCAGCGTAGTTCGCATACTTCTCCAAAGCCACGGCCGAGAAGTCGATGTTCTCAACCTGCCAACCCTGCTTAGCAAACCAAACCGAGTTGCGGCCTTCACCGCCGGCAAGGT
>JBEGPG010000091.1:0-14714 GCA_041181585.1 Actinomycetota bacterium | reverse complement strand
CGATAAATCTAGTAATGTTCAGTTTTGGATACGCGCCGAAGCTTTCGGTCGTGCACGTTGACCGAAAGGTTTAGCTTGAATCAGCTACGTTCATCCCGAGTGACTCGGATTGGTCTGCTTTTTGCAGCCGTTGCCGTGTTCTTCTCGGCACTAGTAGGGGCCACTGCCGCGCAGGCAGCGCCGGTCTCGCACACGCAAATTGGCCACATCCACAGCGAGGGCGAGGGCACCAGCCAGCTCATCGTCGGTGGAAAGGTGAAGAACGATGGTGTCGGTGTTGCCGGCATCAAACTTCACGTCACCGGCCCTAACTTCGACGAGATCGCTACCACCGATGCCGAGGGTAAGTGGCAGGTGATTGTTCCAACCAAGGCAAAGTACAAGGTTGAGATCGACCTGACCAGCCTCCCAAAGGGCGTGGGACTTCGCGACCCAAACACCACCGTGCGTGAGGCTGATGTTTCGATCACCGACACCGCGGCTGTGCTCTTCCCACTTGGCAAGGACACCCGCGTAGTTCAACCATTCGGCGACCAGCTAATGATTCGTCTGTTCGCAGGTCTAAACCTCGGTCTACTTCTGGCGGTAGCTGCCATTGGTATTTCCCTGATCTTCGGTACCACCGGTCTGAACAACTTCGCCCACGGTGAAATGGTTTCGTTCGGTGCTCTATTCGGCTGGCTCTTCGCAGTGGTGCTAAACCTGCCACTCGTAGTCGCCGGCATCATCACCATCATCGCCTCGGCTGCCTTCGGTTACTTCCAGGACGCAGCCCTGTGGAAGCCTCTGCGCAAGCGTCGCGTTGGCCTAAACCAGATGATGATCGTTTCTATCGGTCTTTCGATCGTGGTTCGTTACGTTCTTCTTATCTTCTTCAACGGTGACACCAAGGTTCTCTCCGGTGAGTTTGAGGCCGTAAAGATTGGCCCGATTGACACCACCGTTACCTCGCTCTGGTCGATGGGCTTGGCAGTAATCACCCTCGCCGGTGTAGCACTGTTCCTAACCCGCACCCGAATCGGTAAGGCTACTCGTGCGGTGTCCGACAACTCGGCACTGGCAGCGGCTTCGGGAATCGATGTTGAGTCGATTATTCGAATCGTCTGGGTGGTTGCCGGTGGTCTAACTGGTATGGCTGGTTTGCTATATGGTCTGCAGTTCCAGGCCAGCTGGCTAACCGGATCGCAGATTCTGCTTCTACTATTCGCAGCCGTTACCCTGGGTGGTCTTGGAACCGCTCTCGGTGCCACGGTTGGTGCAATGATTATCGGTTTCGTTGTAGAACTCTCGGTTCTAGTGCTACCGGTTGACCTTAAGTACGCGGCCGCTCTGGTCATCCTGATCTTGGTTCTGCTGGTCAGACCTCAGGGTGTCTTGGGTAAGAAGCAGAGAATCGGCTAGGAGCAATCATGGACTGGATGCAGATTTTAAACCTCACCCTAGGTGCGCTAATTGACCCATTGACCATGGCCTACGTGCTGTGTGCCATCGGTCTAGCCGTGCACTTCGGTTTCACCGGATTGCTGAACTTCGGTCAGGCCGCATTCGCTGCGGTTGGTGCCTACGGCATGGCAATTGGTGTTCTAACCTTCAAGCTCCCACTAGCCGGCGCGATGGTTCTAGGCCTTCTCGCCGTGGTGGTATTCGCGTTGATCCTGGGTATTCCAACCCTGCGACTACGTGCCGACTATCTGGCGATCGTGACCATCGCGGCAGCGGAAGTCTTCCGTTACCTAATGTCGACCATCAGCTTCGCTCCGGTGACCGGTGGTTCGAACGGACTAAGCCAGTTCGGTTACGAGTTCTTCACCTGGAACCCGATTCCACAGGGCCAGTACGTGCTTGGACCAATCACCCTTAGCGCCGACGACGTTTGGCTACGCATCTTCTCAATCGGCTTGGTTGCTCTCTCGAGCTTCCTAGTCTGGATGATGATGCGTTCTCCTTGGGGTCGTGTGCTCAAGGGCATTCGCGAAGACGAAGACGCGGTTCGCAGCCTCGGTAAGAACGTGTTCTCTTACAAGCTTCAGTCGCTCATCGTCGGTGGCTTGTTCGCCGGTCTCGGTGGCGAGGTCTTCGTACTAGCCATGTCGAACGTACAGCCTTCGTCATGGGTAACCACCTTTACCTTCATGATCTGGACCGTACTGCTGCTCGGTGGAGCCGCAACGGTACTGGGTCCGGTGGCCGGTGGCATGGTGTTCTTCGTGCTTCTGATCCTGACCAACGAAATACTTTCTGGTCTGCTATCGATCGGTGCACTTCCATTCCTAACCCTCCCTCAGGTCGGTCAGGTTCGATTCATCTTGATTGGTCTAGCGCTAATGCTGCTAGTCATCTTCCGCCCACAGGGCATGTTCGGCAACAAGAAGGAGCTGCGTTTCAATGGCTAAAGACATTGTTGTTGGCGAAGTCGGTCCAGGCTGCAAGAAGGTTGACCCAATCGTGGTCGCGTCCAACGTCACCCGCCAGTTCGGTGGTTTGACCGCGGTAAACGTTGAGCACCTGGAAATCCCTCGCGGCAAGATCACCGCTCTGATCGGCCCTAACGGTGCCGGTAAGACCACACTGTTCAATCTGCTGACCGGCTTTGACAAGCCGAACACCGGTGTTTGGACCTTCGAAGGTAAGAACCTTGCCGGAGTTCCTTCGTACAAGGTTGCTCGTCGCGGAATGATTCGCACCTTCCAGTTGACCAAGTCGCTGAACGCGATGACCGTGATCGAGAACATGCGTCTCGGTGCTCAGAAGCAGCGCGGTGAAAACTGGTTTGCCGGTCTCTTCTCGTTCCTCTGGAAAGGCGAAGAGAAGCGCATCACCGAAACCGCAGACGACCTACTCAAGCGCTTCAAGCTAGACGCCAAGCGCGAGGACTACGCCGGAAGCCTTTCCGGTGGTCAGCGTAAGCTGCTCGAGATGGCTCGCGCCCTAATGAGCAAGCCAAGCCTGATCATGCTCGACGAGCCTATGGCCGGTGTAAACCCTGCCCTGACTCAGAGCCTGCTAGAACACATCAAGGGCCTCAAGGCCGGCGGAACCACCGTGCTATTCGTAGAACACGACATGCACATGGTTCGCCACATCTCCGACTGGGTTGTGGTTATGGCCGAGGGTCGCGTGGTTGCCGAAGGTGAGCCTTCGGTGGTCATGAAGGACCAGGCCGTGATCGACGCCTACCTTGGCGCTCACCACGACGTTGACCTTGGAACCATGAAGAAGGGCAAGTAGCCATGACTAAAGCAACTCCAGTTGTGCACGTGGACAACGTGCTGGCCGGCTACCTACCTGGCATCAACATCCTCAATGGCTGTTCGCTAACCGCTAACGATGGCGAGCTAATCGGAATCATCGGCCCAAACGGTGCCGGTAAGTCCACCCTGCTCAAGGCCATCTTCGGACTGGTTAACATCCGCGAAGGCAAGGTGCTACTCAAGGGCGAAGACATCACCAACCTCAAGGCCAACAAGTTGGTTTCGAAGGGTGTTGCCTTCGTTCCTCAGAGCAACAACGTGTTCCCGAGCCTAACCATCGAAGAGAACCTGCAGATGGGCGTTTTCCAGACTCCAAAGCGCTTTGACGAGCGTTTTGAGTTCGTGACCAGCATCTTCCCAGATCTTGGCAAACGACGTCACCAGCGCGCTGGTAGCCTCTCGGGCGGTGAGCGTCAGATGGTTGCCATGGGACGTGCTCTAATGATCGACCCTTCGGTGCTTCTGCTGGACGAGCCTTCGGCTGGTCTTTCCCCAGTTCGCCAGGACGAGACCTTCATCCGCGTCAAGGAAGTCAACCAGGCCGGTGTAACCGTGATCATGGTTGAGCAGAACGCACGTCGCTGTCTACAGATCTGTGACCGCGCCTACGTGCTCGACCAGGGCAAGGACGCACACACCGGAACCGGCCGTGAGCTCCTCAGCGACCCGAAGATGGTCGAACTCTACCTAGGTAACCTAGCGGAGCTATAAACCCGCAACAAAGCGCTTAGAAAAGGTTTCCGTGCCTTCTCTCTCTAGGCATGGAAAAGCGAATCCCCCAGGGTAAACCCTGGGGGATTCGTCTTGTCTTACGACTAGGAGTTACTTGACCGAGTTACCGGCAACAACTTCCTGTAGTGCGCTAACGCCCGAGCCGTCTACGTACTTGTAGATACCGATCGATGCACCAGTTGGGTCACCGTTCTTGTCGAACTCGATTGGGCCAGAGAAACCGTCGTAGTCAACGTCCTTGCCAGCCTTGATTGCAGCTAGACCTGCAGCGAAGTCAGTTACCTTCTCGCCACCGGTCGAAACAGCGATCATGTTGTTCATGATTGCCTCGCCCGAGTCGTTACCGGCCTGCTCAGCTGCAAGAGCTAGAAGGATAACTGCGTCGTACGACTCAGCTAGGTAAGCGAATTCGGTAAGGTCCTTGCCGTAGTTCTGCTTGTATAGGTCAGCTGCACGCTGCTTGAATGCATCGTCTAGCTTTCCACCAGGAAGGGTTCCCTGAGCACCGGTCAGGTACGAAGCCCAAGCCTGGTCAGAGAAGTTTGCTAGGTTACCGTCAACTAGGTAGATCTTCGAACCGTCGAAGTTCTTCTTCTGAAGAGCTGGAACGATCTTCTTTACCTCGTCGTACGAGATTAGTAGTACCGAGTCGGCACCTGCAGCAACAACCTTGTCAACGATCGAGTCGAAGTTGGTCTCGCCTTCAGGGAATGCCTCAGCTGCAACAACCGATGCACCGGCACCCTCGATAACAGACTTGGCCTTAGCCTCTAGTCCCTCACCGTATGGGGTCTGCTGGTAGATGATTCCAACGTTCTCGTTACCGTCCTTGACGATCTGGTTACCGACAACGCCACCCTGTAGTAGGTCAGATGGAGCGGTACGGAAGTAGTAGCCGCCATCCTTCCACTCAGAAAGGTCTGGTGCGGTGTTCGACATCGAGATCTGTACGGTCTTAGCCTTGGTGATCTGGTCGATGATGTTACGGGTTACACCCGAAGCAGCTGCACCTACGATTGCGTCAACGCCCGAAGCAAGAAGCTTCTTAGCCGAGGCTGGGGCCACTTCAGCGTGGTCGCCATCGCTCGAGTCTTCTAGAGCCCACTCAACAGGCTTGCCTAGAACACCACCAGCTGCGTTGATGTCTGCAATTGCTAGGTCGATACCAGCAATTTCAGGAGGGGAAAGGAATGCAAGTGCACCGGTTAGTGGAAGAACTCCACCAAGCTTTAGAACACCGTCACCCTTAGCGTACTGAGGGGCAGGTGCAGCACAACCGGAAAGTGCAATAGCGGTTACTGCAACTGCAGCAACGGCGCCAAGTGCACGCTTAGCCGAAAAAGCGCTCATGTTTTATAGCTCCTAATTTAATGAAGGCAGGTTAGGAGTTCCCAACCCGTCCGTTTCTAATTTTACCCAGTCATACTGGCATAACCGTAAGGAACCGAAACATAGCGTAACCAAATAGTTATCGGGATGTAAAACCTTTATTTCGCGTTTTGCTGGCGAATTAAGTCGGTGCTGAGAATAACCAGCGCCGACCAGACCAAACCAAAGCCGATCCAACGCACACTCGGCATCTCTTCATGGAAAACCGCGAGCGCCAAAATGAACTGAATGCTCGGGGTCAAGTACTGCATGAAACCCACATAGCGCAGCGGCAAGTGTTGAGCTGCTAGCCCGAAGAAGATTAGCGGAACAGCGGTCATCACGCCGTAAAGACCAAGACCGATCGCCCCGCCGATCCCCTGGCTCATAAACGCGATGCCACCTGGCTGCAGTGAGACGATCCACAGTTGAACCATCGCCACCGGTAGCAGCAGGCCAGACTCCATGGCAAAGCTGTTCACGGCGGAAACCGCGTTACCCAGTTTCGCCTTGGCTAGACCATAGATGGCAAACGAAAAGGCAAGAGTGAGAGCGAACCAAGGTGGGCGACCGTAGTCGAAGGTCAGCACGATAACGGCAACGAATCCGAGCGCTACGGCAATCCACTGGAGTTTCGACAACCGTTCCTTTAGGAAAACTACGGCAAGCCCGATGGTTACCAGAGGGTTGATGAAATAGCCCAGCGACGACTCAATCACGTGGTGGCTCGCGATGCCAATCACGTAGACCTGCCAGTTGACCATGATCAGAACCGTAGCCAGCACGATCCAACCCATTTGCTGTTTGTTTTTGAAAATCTGACGCAAAGTCTTGAGGTCTTTACGGAAACCAATGATCACAGCAGCGGTTAGGAATCCAAAAACGATTCGCCAAACCACGATTTCCCAGGGACCCGCAAAGGAAAGCATGCTGATGATTAGCGGAAAACTGCCCCACATTAGGTAGGCGGACAATCCGAAGGTTAGACCCTTGGCGGTGCTTTTCTGGCTCACCAGCCCAAGCCTAACGAAAAACGCCCACCGACGAATCGATGGGCGTTTTTACGAGTATTAGTTAGCGAACCACGATCGCTAGCACGTCGCGAGCCGAGAGCACTAGGTACTCTTCGTTGTTGTACTTCAGCTCGGTGCCGCCGTACTTCGAGAAGATGACCTTGTCGCCAACGCTCACATCAACCGGAATGCGCTTGCCCGAGTCGTCTACGCGACCTGGACCAACTGCGATTACTTCGGCCTCCTGTGGACGCTCCTTAGCGGTGTCTGGAATTACCAGACCCGATGCGGTTACGGTCTCTGCCTCTAGTGGGCGCACAACGATGCGATCTTCAAGTGGCTTGATGGTTACCGACACTTTGACCTCTTCTGTCTAAATAAACGGGATGTTTTTAGTCTAAATCAGCATTAGCACTCACGCAAGTAGAGTGCTAGTTTTGGTTCATGAACCGCGACGACTTTCTGCAACTGCTATCCGCAGACGGTCAATCGTTGCTGGCCGAGGTGGCACTTGATTCCAAACTCGACGTTGTGAAAACCGTTTCGCGCCTGCGCTCGGCTGGCGTGGATGCTGGGCTGGTAGCAGCGGTGCTGTCCCAGGCCAAATTGCGTAATCGTGCAGCGGCAAAGTTTGGCGAATTTGCCTCACGGATGTTCTTCACCGAAGACGGGCTCGAGCAGGCATCGCGCCTAGTGGTCGCGGCTCACCACGCCGGGCGTTTTCGCACTGCCGGAATCGCTCAAGTGGCCGATCTCGGGTGTGGCATCGGTGCCGAATCGCTGGCTTTTGCCGGCATTGGCCTAGACGTAGTGGCAATCGAACTAGACGAAGTCACGGCTGCCTGCGCCAGTTACAACCTGGCGCCTTTCGAAAATGCCGAGGTTCGAAACCAAGACATCACCCAGATTTCCCTTGACGAATTTGAGGCTCAGTTCTTTGACCCGGCCAGGCGAGAACTTGGCACGGGGCGTCAAAAGGCCAGCCGAAAGTTCGACCCGGAAAGCTTTGCCCCGAACTTCAACTGGGTTTTAGAGCAGGCCGGCAAGCGCCCAACCGGAATCAAACTTGGTCCGGGTCACCCGCATGACGCAATCCCAGAAAACTGTGAGGCTCAGTGGGTTTCAGTGAACGGTGACTTGGTCGAGTTGGGTCTGTGGTTCGGTTCACTCGCCCGCACCAGGATTAGCCGAAGTGCACTACTTATTAAAGAAGGTGCAACCTACGAGCTAACATCGGCAACCCGGAACGAACTGCGCGGTAGCGTTCGTGAGTTGGGCAAATACGTTTACGAACCAGACAATGCCGTGGTTCGCAGCCACCTGATCGGTGAGTTGGCGGAAGAGTTAGGGCTGGGGCTGATCTCGTCGGAGATTGCATACCTCACCGGTGACACCCCAATTGAGAGCCCTTGGTTGCGCGGGTTCATGGTATTGGAAGAATCGGCATTCGATCGCAAGAAGCTCAAAGCACGACTGCGAGAACTTGGCATCGGCATTCTCGAAATAAAAAAGCGCGGCAGCGATGTTGTGCCCGAAGTGCTACGCAAAGAACTTCAGTTAAAAGGCGAGAGAGCCGCCACCCTGATTGTTACCAGAGTAGGCGACTCCCATCGCGCACTTATTTGCGAAGCTATTTAGTTCTGCGGAACCTGGATCTGGAAACCGCCCTGGTCGCCATCTCGGTCGAATCCAAAGCCGCCCATGTGGTCACCAAAACCAGGCATCGGAACAATGCCGCCGTTACGTGCTCCCCAAATGCTTAGGGCCACGAAACCTAGGGTTGAAAGAATCCACAGTGCAATTGCGGTATAGCCAGCTGCGATTCCAGCGATGGCCAGAGCGCGGCCCGACTCGTTGCTCTTCTTGATCTGAGCTAGCGAAACGTGACCGGTGATTACCGCGGCGGCGGCACCAACTCCGGTAACTGCCGATGCTAGCGAAACCACGGCAAGGGTGTTGAGCGAGGTGAAATCGAACTTGGCCTTAGGCGCTGCCTTTGGAGCCTTTTCTTCGTATTCGTAAACGGTTTCTTCGTTCTTTACTTTGGCCATTTTCATTCCTTTGTTCGGTTGGCTGATTCAAGTAGACGTGTCGAACCTGAATGAACGCTGAAAACGACCTGAGTGTATGCCCCAGATTATTTCTTGAGTCGAGTGTGACTCACCCAGGCGATTATTCCGAAAACAATGGTGAGCAGTACAAAAATAGGAGCGAACATGGCAGCCATTGCAAAGAGCAGAATCGAATGAATCCAGTAGTACGAGGCAACTCCCACGGCCACGAATACCACGCTAAGAATGGCAAACCATTTGGTCAGCTTGGCTTGTTCGGCGGCAAGAGTTTGATTTGATTTGATCATTTGGTCTGAACCGTTTCTACCGAGAGTGTTGAATCGACCCCAAAATCCAGTCCAGACGGAGCGCGCCCAGCCATCACTAGTTGCGCTCCAAGTGCGGCAATCATCGCACCGTTGTCGGTGCACAGGCTAAACGCCGGAATGCGAAGTTCGATTCCATTCGCGGCACAGCGTTCGGCAGCCAATTCGCGCAGTCGTGCATTGGCAACCACCCCGCCGCCAAGCAGCAGGCGCTTGATTCCATGATCGTTGCAAGCCGCTACGGCCTTGGCAGTGAGCACGTCGGCTACCGCCTCACGGAAGCTAGCGGCTACATCGGCCACCGAATAACTTTCCCCCTTGGCCTCGGCCACCTCGACCCAACGAGCCACCGCGGTTTTTAGTCCAGAGAAGCTGAAATCGTAGCGATGCTTTTCCATGTCCTTTGGAAGCGTGAGTCCGCGCGGGAAACGGATTGCCTTCGCATCGCCCCCTTCGGCTGCCTTGTCTATTGCCGGTCCGCCTGGGTAGCTCAGACCCAAGAGTCTGGCTACCTTGTCGAAGGCCTCACCGGCGGCGTCGTCGATGGTTTCTCCCAGCAGGGTCACGTCGTCTAGCAAATTGCGAACCAGCAGCAAAGACGTGTGTCCGCCGGAAACCAATAGTGCGATGGTCGGTAGTTCGAGGTCACCTTCGAGCACGTCTACCCCAACGTGCCCCACCAGGTGGTTCACGGCGTAGATAGGTTTTCCAGATGCCACGCTCAACGCCTTGGCTGCACCAACACCAACCATTAGTGCGCCTGAAAGACCAGGCCCATTGGTCACGGCAATGGCATCAATGTCCTGCATTGAAAGTTTGGCATCGTGAAGTGCCTGGGTAAGAGTTGGTTGCAAGGCCTCTAGGTGCGCTCGGGCTGCGATCTCCGGCACCACGCCGCCGAACCTGGCGTGCAGATCCATGGAACTTGAAATCACGTTGGCCAGTAGGGTGTTTCCACGAACGATACCGATTCCGGTTTCGTCGCAGGATGATTCGATTCCGAGCACGATTGGCTCCGATGAATTCATGGGCGAGAGCCTTGCCCGCATGATCCAGGCGTCCACGTTGTCCGGCTGGTAGTAACGCTTGCGGGTATCGATGTGTTCAAAGCCTAGGGATTCGTAAAGATTTTGAGCTACCGGATTGTCGGCGCGAACCTCAAGGAACAGATCCTCGGCTCCCAGCTTCTGGGCCTCCCCAATCAGGCGATCCATGAGCGCTCGTCCGAGCCCTCGCCCTCGCTGGTTCGGTGCCACAGCTACCGTTTGAATGTCTGCTTGTTCGCTGTTCGGGAGCTTCGAAAGCCCAGCGTAGCCAATCACAGAATCCGCCTCTAGAACCACAAAGTAGCGGGTGTGTTCGGCGGCTACTTCGAAACGCATCGTTTCTTCAAGCCACGAATCCCTGCCAAAACATTCGTGTTCCATGGCCATGATTTCGTCTAGGTGTTCCTCGGTAGCCGGCAGGATTTTGTGATTCGTCAACCGCTCACCGCCTTGCCAATTCGAGCCTTCGGTTCCACCGCATCGGCTGCCCGAAGGTAGAGAGCGCTCACATCCTGACCGGCGGTTCCGGTACGAAGCTGTGCCTCTAGAAGCAGCCCGAGCGCTGCAGCGGATACATCCACATCGGTGGTCACCGGGTGAACGTTTCGATTTACCAAATAGTCTTCGAGTTCGGCCGGCTTCATCACTCCCGGTCCATCGATGCGAATTGGAACACCGTGCTCGTCTAGCCCAGCGTAGAGGGCCCAGTAGACCTCTTTACGCCTGGCATCGGTGGTTACCAAGAGCGGTTCGCTCTTCGTAACCGAAAGTTTTGGCAGCGCGGCGAGGGCAATGGCATCGAGGCTCACTGCCCCGAACAATTTGATTCCGGCTCCGGTGGCAAACATCGTGGCTGCGGCTATTCCAACGCGAAGACCGGTAAAAGGCGCCGGACCCCGGCCGGCCACGACTGCCATGATCTGGGCTGGGTGAACGAAACCTTGCGAAAGCACGTCGGCGATTGCGGCACCAATCAATTCGGCATGCTTCATGGTGTCGGCAACATTGTGCTCGGCACGAACCACACCATTCTCAACCAATGCCACACTTGTGCCGGCTGAAGTATCGATTGCCAGAATCAGGCTCATGCTAGAGCCTCCGCTTGGTCCCAGCGCTGGCCAACACCAGTTGCGGTGAGAGTTCTAACTTCACTCTCGCCGGAAGTATCGCGCTCGATTTCAATGTCCAACCAGGAATCGGAGAGATCCTCGGCAAAACCACGACCCCATTCAACCAAGACGATTGAGTTTTCAAGGTCGATGTCGAGATCGTCGAACTCGTGCACTGACGCCAGTCGGTAGGCATCAACATGAACCAGTGGCACCGACGAATTCTCGCGCTTGTGGGTTCGAGCGATCACAAAGGTTGGGCTGGATACATTGCCAAGTGCTTTGAGACCTTCGCCTACTCCGCGGGTAAGCGTGGTCTTGCCAGCGCCCAATGGCCCGGTGAGAATCACCAAGTCGCCGGCCCTAAGAACCTTGGCCAACCCTAGGCCGAATTGGTGCATGGCTTCAGGGGTGTCGATGGTCAGCTTGGCGAGTTGCCGAGTCACGCACCGACTCCGATGTACTCGCGGGTAAATCGGCCGCCCATTCGGGTCACGATTTCGTAATTAATGGTTCCGGCGGCGTTAGCCAAATCATCGGCACTCGGCACACCTTCGGAGGCATCGCCAAACAGAATCACTTCGTCGCCAACTTGAACGTCGTCGTTTCCAACGTCGATCACAAACTGGTCCATGGCGATCTGTGAAAGCACCGTGTAACGCTTGCCACCAATAGAAACCTGCGCTTTGCCGGTGGCCGAGCGCGGGAATCCTTCGGCGTAGCCGACCGGTACCAGCACCAGGTTGGTTTCGGATTCGGTGCGGTGAAGGTAGTTGTAGCTAACTCCATGGCCGGCTGGAACTCGCTTAACCTGAACCACGCGGCTGCTCGCAGTCATGGCTGGCTTGAGGCCGTATTCGGCACCACGATTGGTTGAGAACGGGTCGAGTCCGTAAAGTGCAACACCAATTCGCACCATTTCATAGTGCGCATCCGGGTAGGCAAGCGATCCGTCGGATGCGGTGAGATGACGTAGTTCGTAGTTCACGCCAACTCGCTTCGCCTCGGCAACCGCCTCGTCAAACTTCTTGATCTGAGCCAGGTCTTCTTCGCGGCTGGTGGTGGAAAGGTGGCTGAAAATACCCACGACGTGAACGCGCGAGCCGAGTTCTTTTACGGCTTCGAGTAGCGGAACCCACTCCTCCAAGCTGGAGCCGTTGCGACCGAGACCGGTGTCTACCTTAAGGTGAAGGCGAGCCACCTGGCTGGTAATTGCGGCGGCCTTTGCAACCTTTGCCAATTGCTCACGATTGGCAATTCCCAGGTCGATGTTTTCGGTAAGTGCCGCTACGAAGTCGTCGGCTGGGTCGTGCAACCAAGCCAAGATCGGAACCGAAATGCCGGCTTCACGAAGAGCCAGACCTTCACGAACGTCGGCAACACCTAAGAAATCCACACCAGCACGTTCCAAAGTCTTGGCAATCTCTACGGCGCCATGCCCATAGGCGTTCGCCTTCACGACTCCGCAAACCATTGCCTGCGATGCCCGAGCACGCATCACGTCGAGGTTGTGAACCACGGCATCAAGATTGATTCTTAAGGTTCTCATTCGGCCACCACCATGGCAACCGCCATATTTCCGTCGTGGCTAATTGAAAGATGTAGCTTCGAAATCCCAGCGTTCGAAACCGTCTCGGCGGTTTCACCAGTCGTTCTAATTTCCGGCTTGCCAGCCGAGTTCTTTGTAATTTCGACCTCGTGCCACTGCACGCCCTTGGAATCGCCAAGCGCCTTGATTAGCGCCTCTTTGGCAGCCCAGCGCCCGGCCACGGTTTGAACCGAAGCCTCACGTTCGGTAGGAAGGAAAAGTCGTTCCAGAAGCTTTGGAGTCTTGGCAAGGTGCTCTTCGAATCTGGTGACATCCACCAGATCCACACCAATGCCAATGACCATGGTGATTACTCGACCGTTACCGACTTGGCTAGGTTACGTGGCTGATCGACGTCTAGACCCTTGGCCTCGGCCAACGCCATTGCGAATGCCTGCAGCGGAATCACGGTAAGAATCGGGGCAAGCAGCTGCTCGGTTGGTGGCACCGAAATCACGTGCTCCGACCACTGGCCAACCTCGGTGTCGCCTTCTTCGGCAATAGCAATTACCTTGGCACCGCGAGCGCGGATTTCCTGAATGTTCGAGATTACCTTCGGGTGAAGGCTGTCTTCGTCGTGTAGCGAAGGAACGATGACGATTACCGGCTGACCTTCTTCAATTAGGGCAATCGGACCGTGCTTCAGCTCACCGGCAGCAAAACCTTCGGCATGAATGTAAGCAAGCTCCTTGAGCTTCAATGCACCTTCCATGGCGACCGGGAAGCCCACGTTGCGCCCGAGGAACAAAACCGACTTGGCACTTGCCATGGCGGCACCAAGTTCCTTGGCCTGGTCTAGACCCTCTAAAACCTGGCTCACCTGTGCCGGCATCTTGAGTAGCTCGCGACCGAGGTGCTGCAGTTCGGCAGCCGGAGTAGCTCCGCGAACCTCGGCAAGGTAAAGACCAAGCAGGTAGCCGGCAGTGATCTGGGAAACCAGCGCCTTGGTCGAAGCCACGGCAACCTCCGGCCCGGCGTGGGTGTAGATGGTGGCGTCCGACTCACGTGCCAGGGTCGCACCCTGAGTGTTACAGATCGCCAACACCTTGGCGCCTAGGTCACGCGCGTAACGTGTTGCCATGAGCGTATCCATGGTCTCGCCCGACTGCGAGATGGCAACCACGAGAGTGTTCTTGGTCACGATCGGGTCGCGGTAACGGAACTCGTGGCTGAGTTCTACCTGCACCGGAATGCGCGACCACTTCTCAATGCCGTACTTGGCAATGTCGCCGGCGTACGAAGCGGTTCCACAAGCCACCACGATGATGCGGTCAATGTTCTTAATGTCGTCGCGGCTCAAGCCGTCCATCTCCGGGATGGTCACACGACCCTCGGAGTCGACGCGACCCATGAGGGTGTCGGCAACCGCGGTTGGTTGGTCTGCGATTTCCTTGGCCATGAACGAAGGCCATCCACCCTTGCTGGCAGCCGAGGCGTCCCAGTCCACAACGAATTCTTCCGAGGTAACCGGTGAACCATCGAAACCAATGACGTCGACGGAATTCGAGCGAAGAATCACGATCTCGTCCTGGCCAACCGAGATGGCGCGTTTGGTGTGCTCTACGAAAGCGGCCACGTCGGAGCCAAGGAAGTTTTCACCATCGCCTAGACCAATCACTAGTGGTGCGTTGCGGCGTGCTGCCAGAACCACGTCTGGCTGGTCTTCGTGAACCACAAGAATCGTGAATGCACCGTGCAGACGGTTTACCACGGTGCGGAAAGCGGCAATAAGGTCGCCGATCTTGTCGTACTCGCGGGCAATCAGGTGAGCCGCAACTTCGCTGTCGGTGTCCGACGCAAAACGCGTTCCTTCGGCTAGCAGTTCGGCCTTTAGTTCCGAGAAGTTTTCAATGATTCCGTTGTGAATTAGCGATAGCTTCTCTCGCGTTCCTCCGAGGTGCGGGTGAGCGTTGCCATCGGTTGGGGCACCGTGAGTTGCCCAGCGGGTGTGACCGATTCCGATGTGAGCCGGAGTCAGTGGGTGGTTTGCGATTTCGCCAATCAGGTTGTCAAGCTTTCCGGCTTTTTTGCGAGTCTCCAGACCGGTGCCGGTGATCACCGATATACCGGCCGAGTCGTAGCCTCGGTATTCCAAACGACGAAGTCCGCCGAGCAATACATCAACAGTCGATTTCGGGCCTACATAGCCGACAATTCCACACATAACAACCAATTTACGCCAGAATTGAGGTCTAATGGCTAAAGACGAGGGCACTGCTTCCATGGCGGA
>JBEGPG010000090.1:0-3503 GCA_041181585.1 Actinomycetota bacterium | reverse complement strand
CGTGGGTGAATCGGGTTCGGGCAAGTCGGTCACCAACCTGGCCTACATGGGCTTGCTGCCTAAGGCCAAGACCACCATCACCGGTTCGGCAATCTTGGAGACCGACGATGGCCCAGTGGAGATAATCGGTATCGACGCCGAGCGCCTTCGTTCGATTCGCGGTAAAGATATCGCAATGATCTTCCAAGACCCGATGTCGGCGCTGCACCCGTACTACACGATTGGCGACCAACTGATCGAGGCACACCAGGTGCACAACGAGGTCGACAAGAAGGTTTCCGCAGAGCGAGCAATTGAGCTTCTGACTCTGGTTGGCGTGGCAAACCCAGAAGAGCGCATGCGCGCCTACCCTCACCAGTTCTCGGGCGGTATGCGCCAGCGCGTAATGATCGCCATGGCGCTAATGAACGATCCAAAGGTGCTGATTGCCGACGAACCAACTACCGCGTTGGACGTAACCGTGCAGGCTCAGATTCTGAAACTGATTCGCGATCTCCAAAAGAAGTTCTCAATGGCGGTAATTTTGATTACCCACGACCTAGGTGTGGTTGCCGGTGCAGCCGACCGTGTGAACGTTATGTACGGTGGACGTTTGGTGGAGAGCGCCGGAGTGAACGAGCTCTTTTCGAATCCGATGATGCCTTACACCGACGGTCTGTTGGACTCGGTTCCACGCATGGATCAGGGCCACGGAAAGCGCCTTCGCGCCATTCCAGGCCAGCCGCCGTCACTAATCACCCTTGGCGATGGTTGCGCCTTTGCTGCCCGCTGTGGTCGCAAGGCAGAGTTGCCAGAGGGACGTTGCGATTCTTCTCCAGAGTTGAGAGAAGTCAAGGCCGGGCACCTGGTTAGATGTCACCTTTACGACAGCAAGGGAGTTGCCAAGTGAGCGAACCACTACTCGAAGTAACTAACCTTCAGAAGTTCTTCCCAGTTTCCGGCGGAGGTGTATTCTCGCGTGACCGCGGAATCAATAAGGCCGTCAATGGTCTCAGCTTCAGCCTGCAACCTGGCGAGACCCTTGGTTTGGTTGGTGAGTCCGGTTGTGGCAAGTCGACTGCTGGTCGTACGATCCTGAAGCTCTACGAGCCAACGGGCGGCTCGATCAAGTTCGAGGGTGAGGACATCACCGATTTCTCGAGCTCGAAGATGAAGCCGCTGCGCACTCGCATGCAGATGATTTTCCAGGACCCTCAGTCCTCGCTGAACCCGCGTCAAACCGTTGGTTCGATTGTCGGAGCCTCGTTCGAGGTGCACAAGATCAAGCCAGAGCAGGGTGTAAAGCGCGCCGTGCAAGAACTGCTCGAGCGCGTTGGATTGAGCGCAGAGCACTATGACCGCTACCCACACGAGTTCTCGGGCGGTCAGCGTCAGCGTATCGGTATCGCCCGCGCGCTCGCACCAAAACCACGCTTCATCGTCTGTGACGAGCCGGTATCGGCGCTAGACGTTTCGATTCAGGCTCAGGTGGTAAACCTGCTCACCGACATCCGCGACGACTTCGGTATTTCCTACCTGTTCATTGCCCACGACCTTTCGGTGGTTCAGCACATCTCGGACCGCGTCGGTGTGATGTATCTCGGCAAGATGATGGAAATAGCTCCAACCGATTCGATCTACTCGACTCCTCACCACCCATACACCAAGGCTCTGCTATCGGCCGTTCCGATTCCTGATCCGGTGCTCGAACGCAAGCGTGAGCAAATCGTGCTTCAGGGTGAGCTACCAAGCCCGATGAAGCCGCCAACTGGGTGCGTATTTAGTACTCGCTGTTGGAAAGCGCAGGCCAGGTGCTTCTCGGAGGAGCCAGTGCTTCGCAAGGTAGACAAGGCAGAAGTTGCCTGCCATTTCCCTGAGTAAGCCTTAGCCTTATTGCGTGCTAACCAGCTTCGAAGAGACACTCGATAGTTACCGCAGCCATCTCGAGGCTGGACGTGGCTACTCCAAGCACACTGTAAAGGGATACCTAACCGACCTCAGTGACCTCGTGGATTTCCTGGAGGTGGAAGGTCTTAAATCCCCGAGTGAAATCGACCTGGAATCTCTTCGCGCCTGGCTTTATACCCTGAACGAACGCGGCATGACGAAATCGTCCATGGCTAGAAAAACCGCCTCGGCTCGCTCGTTCACCGCCTGGCTCTTCGAAAACGGGCGAATCGAAATCGACCCTGGCCTTAGGTTGCGCACTCCTAAGGCCAATAAAACTCTTCCAAAGGTTGCCACCAAGCAGGCTATGCAGGAGATTTTTGACGATTTGGAACAAAGGGCGGCCGAAGGGGAACCCTTAGCCATCCGAGATCTTCTAATCATCGAGCTGCTCTATGCCACCGGTGCTCGAGTGAGTGAACTGGCCGGGCTAAATATCTCGGACGTAGACCGAAACCGTCGACTCATTTTGGTTACCGGTAAGGGTAACAAGCAGCGCATGATTCCATTCGGTCAACCGGCCGATCAGGCCTTGGAGCGATGGCTTACAGTCGCGCGTCCGGCATTGGTTACCCCGAAGACTTCGTTCGAACTCTTGTTGAACTCCAAGGGTTCCAGGCTTGGGGTTCGTCAGATTTACGAGGTGGTAGCTGGCGCGCTTGCGGGCACTGCAATCGGCGCTGCTGGGCCACACGCCCTCAGGCACACGGCTGCCACCCACTTGCTGGACGGGGGAGCCGATCTGAGAGCAGTGCAGGAGTTGCTAGGCCACGCTAGTCTCGGCACAACTCAGATCTACACCCATGTCAGCATTGAGCGTTTGAAGCAGGGCTACACCTCAGCCCACCCCAGGGCTTGAGCCGACTCGGGCTTAGCTGACCAAGCATCATAAGCGGGGAGAGATAACCCGCAATCGAGCGAAGGCTAAAGTGCAGACAATGCGCCGGCAGGCAATGTGACACGTAGTCGGTTCCGAAACAGGTGTTTCCCAATTCCTGCCCGGTTTCAACGCTTTGCCCCTTGGTGAGGGTTGAGCAGACCGGCTCAAAAGCGGTGATCATCCCATTTTCGTGATGAATGGAAATGACCGGACGATTCACAACCCAACCAACGAAGCTAACTACTCCACGGTGTGGGGCCAAGACAGTTGTGGAATCGCTCACCTGATAGTCCACGCCGCGATGTCCGCTTGACCAATCGGCGGTCGGTTGGCGAAATTCTCGAACAAGCCTGGGGTGGGTGAGGGGAGGTTTCCAGACATCGGCTGCGCTCGCGGAAACTGGCTTTGGTGCAAAGAGCACCAAGAGCGCTGCCGGCACGGCCAGAAGTGCGTAAAACCTGCGATTTCGCCACATGTGCAAAGCATTCCAGAGTGGGGAACGTGAGCGTGATTCTCGGTAAAAACCTGTGGAAAACCACCCGAATTCACTGATAGGCTTGGTGAAGCAACGTTTCGGCGTTGACTTCGCGTGTCGAACCCCATCGAATCCACTCGGTCCAGCTTGCTGGCGGTATTTCGGTGCGACACCAGGTGTGACCAGCAACCGCTGGAAACAGTTAACTGAGTGGCACATTTG
>JBEGPG010000089.1:0-14069 GCA_041181585.1 Actinomycetota bacterium | reverse complement strand
CTGCTTCATTAGCTTGCCGCTACCGGTGAAGCGGAAACGCTTCTTAGCACCTGAATGGGTCTTCTGCTTAGGCATTAGTTTCTCCTGTTTCGGTCTCGGTAGCCTCTGCTACCGAAGTCTTTGGTGTTGCAGCCTTTTCGGCTGCCTTCTTGGCTTCGGTCTTAACGTCGGCCTTAGTCTTCAGCGGACCGATGACCATCACCATGTTGCGTCCATCGATCGACGGAGTCGACTCGACAGAACCCAAGGTGTTAACCTCTTCGGCCAGCTTCTGAAGAAGCTTGATACCCATCTCTGGGCGTGACTGCTCGCGACCACGGAAGACCACAATGACCTTCACCTTGTCGCCAGCCTTTAGGAACTTCTCGATCTGACCACGCTTGGTTCCATAGTCGTGAGCATCAATCTTCAGACCGAAACGAACGGTCTTGAGAATGGTGTTCACCTGGTTCTTGCGTGCCTCACGAACCTTCTGAGCGGCCTCGTACTTGAACTTTCCGTAGTCCATGATCTTGGCTACCGGTGGCTTAGAGGTTGGTGCTACCTCAACTAGGTCGAGGTCTGCTTCCGCTGCTAGACGCAATGCGTCTTCGATACGGACAACGCCAATCTGTTCCCCACCTGGGCCAACGAGGCGAACCTCTGGCACACGGATGCGGTCGTTGATACGTGGATCGCTAATAAGTGCTCCTAAAGTGACATGAAAATCGGCCACGTCTAAGACGCACAGAAACGTATTCGTTTCAAAAGCTAACCCGGAAACCTATAGAGGCGGTAAACGCGGGTGGGAAATAAATCCACTTCTGTCTGAAGCTAACTTCAGAGCCGTAGGCTAGCCTAGCAGATGTTACGAAAAAGGAAAACCCCAAATGTCTGAAGCCCCAGAACAAATCAATGACATCGCCGACGTACCTGCGGTTGAAATCATCGCAAGATATACGATCGAACTTCTCAACGTTGCCGCAATCCACTGCGGTCTTGCCGAAAATGGCCGCCCTGCCGACCTCGACGAAGCAAGAAAAATTATCGACGCCACCGCTGGACTCGTAACCGGCGCCGCTCCTTACATGGGCGACCAGCACGCACGCATCCTTCGTAACGCACTTCGTGAAGTTCAGCTAGCCTTCCGCGAGGCTTCCCCATTCCCAGACGCCCCTGGCGCTGGCCCTGGCGAAAAGTTCACCGGCCCGATCGCCTAGGCAGTAGCCAACTTCACGCGTAGCGAGTCAACCTTGAGCGCGATAACTTCGCTCTCCGAAATCTTGGAAGCGACCTTCTGCATTAGCTCGGCGAACTCTACCTGAGTGAAACTTCTGGCAAGGCTAAGAGTAAGTTCAACCTCTGCCGACTCCAAACGGCTGGAGGGATCGCCGGCGGCGATAGACCAGCCGCTGAATTCTTCAAAACCATCAAGAGCGCTCCCAAAAGAGGCTCTCACTGCGGCGTCGTCGTAGGAAGGGGTCCAAGGAAGCTCTTGGGCAATGGCTTCGATGGCCGGGCGACGAATAACAAATTCCGTGGCACTTCCAGGGTCAAGAATCATCCTGGTGTTACCCTCCGAGGCAGCCGCGAGCGCTGCTTTGACGGCGCTGTGAGGCACCGGGCGGGCGTCCTTGTTCCAGGCAGTCATGGCAGCGACACTCGAGAAAACCGGTAGGCCGTTTTGCTTATCCGGGGTTTCTACGGTGACAATGCTGAGGTCAGCCGACTTGTCAACAATTTGACCGTGGGCACCCTCCCCTGCTTCGCCCAGATTGGCCAACAGTGGAATAAGAACTCGAGCCTTTCGGAATGCGTCTACCACTTCAACCACCGAACCGGTTCCTGTGTGAAGTTCGTTGATGGCAGCAATCAGATTCGCATCGGCACTGCCGTCGTCGCCAGCAAAGGCGTTAGGTTCAAAGGCACGACCCTCCCAAGGAACGCCGGCAGAGTCGGCGAACTTGTCTGGGTTCATGTGGTCAAAAGACATTAGATCCTCGTGTTGGCGATTGCCAGAGCTTCCTCAAGGGTGAACTTGTTTGCGTAGAGGGACTTTCCAAGGATTGCTCCCTCGAGGCCAAGACTAACCAAGCCGTGAAGGTCGGTAATGTCCTGAAGACTCGAGATGCCTCCAGACGCTACCACCGGCTTATCGGTGTGCTTCATGACGCTACTTAGAAGTTCTAGGTTAGGACCCTTAAGAGTTCCGTCCTTGGTTACGTCGGTGACCACGTAGCGAGCGCAACCGGCGTCCTCTAGGCGGGCTAAGACTTCGTAGAGATCTCCACCTTCCTGAGTCCAGCCACGTGCAGCAAGTGTGGTTCCACGAACGTCGAGACCAACGGCCACGAAGTCGCCGAAGCGTTCGATAACGCGGGCGGTCCACTCCGGGTCTTCAAGGGCTGCGGTTCCGAGGTTAACGCGGGTGGCTCCTGCTTCGAGAGCCGACTCCAAGCTGGCGTCGTCGCGGATTCCACCGGAGAGCTCGATTTTCACAGCAGTGGCGGCATTCACAACCTCACGGATGATCGCGCGATTCTCTCCGCGTCCAAAGGCGGCATCTAGATCAACCAGGTGAATCCATTCGGCACCGGCGTTGATCCAGGTCATGGCTGCTTCCACCGGGTCGCCATAGTCGGTCTCAGAGCCGGCTTCACCTTGAGTGAGGCGAACCGCCTTGCCATCGGCCACGTCTACGGCAGGAAGAAGTTCGAGATAGTTTGTCATTTTTTCCTAAATGGTGTTGAGCCAGTTGGTGAGAAGTTTGATGCCAGCCTGCCCAGACTTTTCCGGGTGGAACTGGGTTGCGACCAGAGGGCCGACCTCTAGCGCCGAGACGAATGGGACGCCGTATTCCGTCCAGGTGACCTTCGGCGGAATGAAGGCGCCGATGGCTTCGAGTTCCCACTCGGTCACGCCGTAGGAATGAACAAAGTAGAAACGCTCATCCTCGATGCCCTGGAACAACCTTGAACCTTCAGCCGGCTTCACTGTGTTCCAGCCGATGTGGGGAAGTTTCGGAGCCTCTTCGAGAAGCCGAACAGTTCCGGGAAGTTGGCCGAGTCCAGCGGTTTCCAAACCGTGTTCCAAACCGGTTTCAAATAACACCTGCTGACCGACACAGATTCCCATTACTGCTTTACCAGCGACGAGACGCTTGTCGATTAGTTCGTTCACATTCAGCGCATCCAGGGCTTCCATGACCGCGGCGAATGCACCCACGCCTGGCACGAAAAGCCCGTCGGCGGCTAGAACCTTATTGCGATCACGGGTTAGTTCGACCTCGGCACCGGCTGCCTCCAGGGCGCGCACGGCAGAGTGAACGTTGCCGATTCCGTAGTCGAGAACCACTACGGAAGGTTTACTCACAGAGCGCCCTTGGTGGAAGGAATTCCACTTACGCGAGCATCTGGCTCAACCGCCTTGCGCATTGCACGGGCGAAGGCTTTGAACTCGGTTTCGGCAATGTGGTGTGGGTCGCGGCCATCGAGCACGGTTACGTGAACGGTTATTCCAGCATTCAACGAGATTGCCTCAAAGATGTGACGCACCAGCGAGCCAGTAAAGTGGCCACCGATTAGGTGATACTCAAAACCCGCAGGCTCACCGGTGTGAACCAGATATGGACGACCGCTGACATCGACGACGGCTCGAACTAGGGCTTCGTCAAGTGGAACCGTTGCATCGCCATAACGAGAGATGCCAGCCTTGTCGCCTAGTGCCTGCTTGATTGCCTGGCCAAGCACGATTGCAGTGTCTTCGACCGTGTGGTGAACGTCGATGTGGAGGTCGCCCGCTGCTTTGACGTCGAGGTCAATAAGGGAGTGCTTCGAGAAGGCGGTAAGCAGGTGATCAAAGAAACCAACGCCGGTGCTGATGTTGGACTTGCCAGTGCCGTCGAGGTTGAGGGTTAGCTCAATGGTCGACTCGCTGGTGCTGCGCTTGATACTGGCGGACCTGCTCATTAAATGCCTAACTTGAAGAAAGCTTCGTTGGGATTGCTTCTAAGTTTAGCCCCGATGGGTTAACTCGGCTAGAGCCTCAAGGAAAGCGGTGGTTTCACGTTCGGTTCCGGCGGTCACGCGTAGGGTGTTTTGAATACCCACGTTTCGAATCAGAATGCCTCGATCTAGCAGTGCCTCGAACATGGCTGATGGGTCTTCGACTCCCCCAAACAGAACGAAGTTGGCATCGGAACGGTAGGGGTCGTAGCCGAGTTCGGCAAGTTCAACCACAAGTCGGTCACGCTGAACCTGGATGTCTGCGACTGTGGCCAACATCTCGTCAGCGTGATCCAGAGCTGCTTCGGCAGCGGCTTGCGTGAAGGCGCTTAGGTGATACGGCAGGCGCACCAAACGCAAGGCATCAATGACCGCCGGGTCGGCGGCAAGGTATCCGAGACGAGCACCGGCAAAGGCAAAGGCCTTAGACATGGTTCTGCTCACGAGTAGTCGTTCGCGGCCTGGCAGCAGCGAGATGGCAGAGCTTTCGGAGCCGTGGGAAAACTCGGCATAAGCCTCATCTACCACCAAGATGCCTTTGGTTGCAGAGTAGGCGGCCTCAATCACCGAAAGGGATAGCGGAGTTCCGGTTGGGTTGTTCGGCGAGCAGAGCATGACAATGTCTGGCTGATGCTCGGAAATCGCTTTGGTTACGAGTTCCGGCGTCAGTTCGTATCGGTCTTCACGTTCAACTTCGGAATAGTCGGTGTCGGCTCCCAGCGCGATTAGCGAATACATCGAATACGTTGGACGGAAGCCAAGAGCCTTGCGACCTGGACCACCGAAGGCCTGGAAAATTTGTTGAATGACTTCGTTCGAACCGTTTGCCGCCCAGATTTGCTCTTTGACGAGGTCGAACCCTAGGTAATTGGCGAGGCGTTCCCGAAGAGCAGTAAATTCACGATCCGGGTATCGATTGATATTGATTACCGCTTCGGCAAGCCGAGAAACCACGTCGAGAGCTACGGTCTCTGGGATGCGGTGAGAGTTTTCGTTGACGTTCAGAGCAATAGGAACGTGAAGCTGAGGAGCACCGTAAGGAGTGCGGCCTTTTAGCGAATCACGGATTGGAAGGTCTGAAAGTTCGGTCACCCATCCAATATTAGGCGACTAGTTTGGCAGAGCTAGACGCTGGCCCGCCTGAAGGTTGTTGGTGGTGAGGTTGTTGAGATCAACAACGTTGGCAATCCAGTCTCGTGGATCCTGGCCTTTGCCGTAGGTTGCTGCCATGCTCCAAAGGGTTTCACCGGAGTTCACGGTCACATAGTTGAAGTGCGCCTTGCTGCTCTCGCCGGAAGCCATGGCATTGGTGGAGAAGAAGCTGGCTGCAATTACCAACGCAATTGCTACGAGGATGGTCTTGCTCAGTCTGGTTAGTCGTACGGTGTTCATTTGAGGATCCTTACCTTCTCTTTCGAACATTTGTTTCGAACGTTTGTTCGTATAACTAAAGAATACGCACCACCTACGACACGTTGTCAATACTTTTTCGAATAAATGTTTGGAAATCATCGAAATATCGAATAATCTTTCGATAAGCGTTCGAAAGGAACCCAATGTTTGAAGACCACGAAGATCTGGCCGACTACCTACCGGCAGGCGCCAGCGACAAGCTAAGCGCCAAGCAGCAACTGATTCTTGCCGTGATCGGTAAGTTCCAGCAAACCAAGGGCTACTCCCCGAGCATGCGAGAGATTGGCGAACTGGTTGGTCTAAAGAGCGTGGCATCGGTTAGTTACCAGCTTGGAGAGCTTCGTCAACTAGGCTTCTTGGAAAAGAACGAAGGCTTACAACGCGCCATCTCCCCAATCGTTTCGAAGACCGGGGTTACTTCGGCAGACGGAAACGCAAAGTCGATTCCTTGGGTTGGTCAGATTGCCGCCGGTACTGGAATTTTGGCCGAGCAGAACATCGAAGATCACTTCACTCTCCCATCACAACTTGTTGGCAAGAGTGACGATTTGTTTATGTTGAAGATCAAGGGTGACTCAATGATCGATGCGGCTATCTGCGATGGTGACTGGGTGGTAGTTCGTATGCAGCAAACCGCCGAGAACGGCGACATTGTGGCGGCACTACTGCCAGACTCAGAGGCCACGGTGAAGGTTTTCAAGCAAACCGCAGGCCAAACCTGGCTACTGCCGAGAAACTCCACCTACGACCCAATTGATGGAACCCACGCAGTAATTATGGGTCGAGTTGTTTCTGTTCTACGCGCGCTCTAGGTAAGGTTCGAGTTCGGCAGCGAGTTCTGGCTTTACCATGGCTTCGATTCGAGTTCCGGCTTCAACGTAGTCGATCGAGAGCATCTTTCCGTTCAGGTGAACCTTAGAGACCAGACCGCCCTTGTCATAAGGAACCACAGCAGAGATTCGAACATCCGGCGAAGGTATTCGTTTTGCGATGGTCTCGAGAAGTTCCTCAACCCCTTCGCCAGTTCTCGCGGAAACCAAGATACAGCCGGGTTCTAACCCGCGTAAGGCCAGCTTGGTGGCGTCATCAACCAAATCGACCTTGTTGAACACCACAAGTTCTGGAACGTTTGCCGCTTCAACCTCGGAGATGACTCCGCGAACGGTTGAAATCTGGCTCGAGGGATCCGGGTGAGCGGCGTCAACCACATGCACGATCAGATCCGAGTTGCCGATTTCCTCAAATGTTGAACGAAACGCTTCAACCAACTGGTGCGGGAGATTTCTAACAAAACCTACGGTATCGGCGATGGTGAACTCACGACCGTCGGCGGTTTCGGCTTTGCGGACGGTTGGGTCTAGCGTGGCGAACAGCGCATTCTCAACCAGCACCCCGGCCTTGGTGATTCGGTTCAGCAACGAGGACTTGCCGGCATTGGTATAGCCGGCGATGGCAACCGCTGGCACGGCATTGCGCTTTCGATTCGCACGTTTAGCCTCGCGAGCAGGCTTCATGCCCGCGATTTCTTTACGAAGTTTTGCAATGCGGGTGTTGATTCTTCTGCGATCTAGTTCAATCTTGGTTTCACCCGGTCCACGGGAGCCCATACCAACACCACCGGCAGCCTGCCCACCAGCCTGGCGGCTCATGGACTCACCCCAACCGCGAAGACGAGGAAGTAGGTACTGCAGCTGCGCAAGTTCAACCTGCGCCTTTCCCTCACGGCTCTTTGCATGCTGAGCAAAGATGTCGAGAATAACCGCGGTTCGGTCGATTACCTTCACCTTGACCACGTCTTCGAGCGCTCGTCGCTGCGATGGGGCGAGTTCGGTGTCGGCAACCACAGTGTCGGCACCGGTTTCAACCACGAGTTGGCGCAGTTCTTCTGCCTTTCCCTTACCAAGGTAGGTAGCCGCATCTGGTTTGACTCTGCGTTGAAGGAGACCATCAAGCACTTCGGAACCGGCGGTTTCTGCCAGCGCCGCGAGCTCGCGCAGTGAGTTCTCGGCGTCTTGGAGCGAGTTTTCACCCCATAGCCCGATTAGCAGCACGCGCTCCATGCGGAGTTGGCGATACTCAACCTCGGTGATGTCTTCAAGTTCGGTAGAAAGGCCGTTTACGCGCCTCAGAGCGCTTCTATCGGCTAAATCTTGTTGATCCCCGTCGTAGTGTCCATGATCGTGTGTGGCTTCGTCACCGAGCGCTTGAGCCTTGGCTCCTCGGCTCAGGATGCGGTCAATCAGCGCATCGGTACTTTCACGTTCAGTCATTGGAATAACCCTATGCGTTATTGTTTGCCTTATGTCCAACGAGCACTATTTTTCCTCGGAGCCTCAAGGTGAATTCAAACCTCGCCAGATTGAGGTGATGCTTGCTGGCCGAAAGGTTCAGGCGTTCACCGCAGGTAGCGTGTTTTCGCCCGATCACGTTGATACCGGAACCAAGGTGCTGCTTGAAAACCTGGATTACGCTCCCGAAGAGGGTGACGTACTGGACATCGGCTGTGGCTGGGGTCCAATTTCGTTGGCCCTCGCGATTGCCAACCCAAACTTAACCGTGTGGGCCATGGACGTCAATGAGCGGGCACTTGAGTTAACACGACGCAATGCCGCAGCTCTGGGGCTCACAAACATAAAAACGGTGACCGCGGCGGAAATTCCTACTGACTTACAGTTCACGGGCATTTGGTCAAACCCGCCGATTCGCGTTGGCAAGGAAGTGCTGCACGGACTATTGAAGACTTGGATTCCTAGACTCGTAGTTGGCGGCGATGCCTTCTTGGTGGTTCAAAAGAACCTTGGTTCCGATTCGCTATTGAAGTGGCTGCAAGAAAACTTTGATGGTTATGACTCTTCTCGCTTAGAAACGTCCAAGCAATTCCGCGTGCTGCAGGTTACAAGAAATTAGCAAGATCGAACTGACCATCGAAGGTTAGTTCGGCGGCACCTGAAAGCCCCACGTGTTCCCCCTCTTCGGTTGGGAACATCCGAACCCCTAGCGTTCCACCTGGCACGGTTACCGTCCAGATGTTTGGAGCTCCGGCCCCAGCCCAGTGACGTGTAGCCAGAGCCGCGGCAACGATGCCGGTGCCACAGCTCAAAGTTTCCCCAACACCGCGCTCGAAAACACGCATGTCAATCGACCCGACTCCATCAACGACCATGGGGTCGGCAGGAACTACGAACTCAACGTTTGCACCATCTGCGGGCGCAGGTGTGATTTGCGGCGGCTTGTTCAAATCCAGCTTCTGAAGCTCATCGCGCGAGGCTACCGCCACCACAACGTGCGGATTTCCAACGTTGATTCCTTGGCCTGGGCGGTCGACCGCGAGTCGGGACGCATGAACGGTGACTTCGTCGGTGAGTTTCCAACGGCCCATATCCACCGCGAATCCAGCACGATTCGCTTGGATGTCACGCACGCCCGCACGGGTTCCGATGGTTAGAGTTTCGCCTTGTGACAAAGTGACCAGGCCCTTTTCGATCAGATAACGTGCAAAGACACGGACTCCGTTGCCACACATCTCGGCAATCGAACCATCGGCATTTCGGTAGTCCATGAACCACTTTGCCTCGGGTGCCTCTTTGAGACATTCCATACCCTCGTCAAGGTACCTACTCTCGATAACCCGGATAAACCCATCGGAACCGATTCCGAAGTGGCGATCACAAATCTTGGCAACCTGACGCTGAGTTAAATCGAGCGAGTTGTCGACGTCAAAGACCAACACGAAGTCGTTTCCGGTTCCGTGACCCTTCGTGAAGTCAATCATTTTTGCCATGTTTCAATGCTATTCGTTGATTAGTCGAGAGACCGACTCGAGAATTTCGTTCTGGTGGTTCGGGTCTTGGTAGTCATACCAGTTGATCCGTGGGTCTCTTCGGAACCAAGACATCTGGCGCCTAGCATATCTGGAAGTCAGGCGCGCGGTTTCTGCGATGGCTTCGGCCTCGGTCAGCGCTCCATCGAGTTGCGCCAGCGCTTGAGCGTAGCCGATGGCCCGCGAAGAAGTCTTGCCCTCGCGGATACCGTTTGGTATCAAATTCCGCACTTCGTCCAGAAGACCACGCTGCCACATCTTGGCAGCGCGCAATTCAAGGCGCTGAACCAGGTGAGTACGTTCGGAATTGAGCCCGATTTCTAGCACCGGCTGCCAGCTCTCGTTTAGATCAGGTAGTTTCGCTGCGAAATCTTCGCCGGTGATGGTCACTACCTCTAGAGCGCGAACGATTCTCCGGCCGTTCTTAGGATCTATTCGACTTGCGGTATCGGGTGCGAGTTTTTGGAGCCTACGGAAAAGCTCGCTCTCCCCCAACTCTTTGAGTTCGCGCTCCAACTCCGCCCTGATTTCTTCATCGCGAGCTGCAAAGCCGAAATCGTTTAGAACCGAAGCGATGTAGAGCATCGAACCGCCGACCAAGATCGGCACGACGCCACGTTGCTGGAGCTCGAGAATCTTCGGTCTAGCCACCGCTTGGTATTCGGCAGCAGTGGATTCATCGGTGATTTCCAGCCAGTCGAGTAAGTGGTGCTCTACGCCTTGGCGTTCGTCGATTGAAAGCTTCGCCGTACCAATGTCCATGCCGCGGTAAAACTGCATAGAGTCGCTGTTGATGATTTCAGCCTTGCCACCGTTGGCCTCAATGTGTTTAGCAATGGCGATTCCGGTGTCACTCTTGCCGGTGCCGGTAGGTCCGACCACGGCAATCAACCTAGTCATTTACGTGGACTCAGGTCTAGAGTCTTGCGTTCTGGTTTAACTTCGGACTCCAAGCGTTCCCAAGCATCGCCGCCGATGGTTCGACGTATTGATATTTCGCTGGAATCCTTCGGATCGGCAAGCAAGTGGTACGGAGCCGCCTCAGTGATAGTGACCGTCGCCAAGTCACCTGGGCGAGGTCTTCTGACACCTTCAGGTAACGAGAAGTGAACCAATCGATTGTCCTTGGCGCGGCCGGTGAGACGCCCAGTTGCGTCGTCTTTGCGGCCATCATTGGCAACCAATACCTCTACCTGCTGACCAATCTGTTTTTTGTTTTCCTGCCAAGCAACATCATTTGCTAAGGCAAGTAAACGTTCGAATCGGTCTTGTACGACTTCCTTTGGAAGTTGATCCGGAAGTTCAGCGGCCGGAGTACCTGGACGTTTGGAGTACTGGAAGGTAAACGAAACCGCGAACCTTGCCTCCTCAACCATTCGCAGGGTGTCTTGAAACTCCTCTTCGGTTTCACCAGGGAAACCGACAATGATGTCGGTTGAGATTGCGGCGTTTGGAATTGCCTTGCGTACACGCTCGAGAATGCCAAGGAATTTGTCGCGACGATAACTACGACGCATGTCTTTTAGAACCTTGTCGTTTCCCGACTGAAGCGGCATGTGGAGCTGTGGCATGACGTTCGGAGTCTCGGCCATCGCCTCGATCACGTCATCGGTGAATGCGGCTGGATGAGGCGAGGTGAAACGGATTCTCTCTAGTCCTTGAATTTGCCCCGCGGCTCTTAGGAGCTTGGCAAACGCGCCCTTGTCTCCGAACTCCACGCCATAGGAATTCACATTCTGACCTAGCAGCGTGATCTCAATTACACCCTCGGCGACTAGCGCTTCGATCTCGGCAAGAATTTCACCAGGACGACGATCACGCTCCTTGCCACGCAGAGACGGAACGATGCAGAAGGTGCAGGTGTTGTTGCAACCCACCGAAATCGAAACCAGAGCCGAGTATGCCGAATCACGTTTGGTTGGCAGATTACTCGGAAAAGTCTGCAGACTCTCAACGATTTCAACCTGTGCCTCGTGATTGTGTCTCGCTCGTTCGAGCAGAGCCGGCAACGAACCAATGTTGTGGGTTCCAAACACCACATCCACCCAAGGCGCCTTTTTCACAATGGTGGCCTTGTCTTTTTGAGCTAGACAGCCACCAACGGCGATCTGAAAGTTAGGGTCTTCCTCTTTTCGAGGTGCCAACTGAGCCAGATTTCCGTAGAGCTTATTGTCTGCATTCTCACGGACGGCACAGGTGTTGAATACGATCACGTCGGCATCGACGCCAGGCTCCGCTGCAACCAGACCTGCACCCTCAAGTAGACCAGACAGGCGTTCTGAATCGTGCACGTTCATGGCACAGCCGAACGTGCGAACTTCATAGGTTCTACTTGAGGAAGTCATTAGACCTCCGATTTTACCGCTTCCGCCAGCGCGACCCTGATTGCGTTAGACACGGACCCGCCAGAGTACCCCTTGCGCCCAAGGTAGCCACTGAGCCTTCTGACGATAACGTCTTTCTCAAGTCCGGACATTCGAGCGATGCGGTGTATAGCCAATGCCGTGGCACGGGCAGTTTCGGATTCCGAATCGAATTCTTCGAGGGCGGATTCCACATGTTCTTCGGCTACTCCCTTTTCACGAAGTTGCCGGGCAATGGCACCTTTGGCTAAACCGTTCGTTTTCACCTTGGAGTTTGTGAACACTCTGGCAAACATGGCATCGTCGATGATCTGAGCCTCTTCGAATCGATCCAGCACCTTTTCGGAGATTGCTTCGTCTATTCCCCGTTTGGCTAAAATTCGGCGACACTCTTCTTTGGATTTTGCAGATCGCGAGAGCTGATACAGGAGCACATTCTTAGCACGTGCTTCCTGTTTCTCCGGGGAAAGTGAAGGGGCCGAGCCCTCATGGTCTGATTCGACCCGGACTCGACCCCTGCTCTCAAAAGCCATGATTAGGCGTTGGCAGCCTTTACTTCCTTTGCATCCGCTGCAGGAGCTGCAGTTTCAGCAGGTAGATCTGCCACTGCACGAGGAACACCAATTCCAAGCTTGGTCTTGATCTTCTTCTCGATCTCTTCGGCAATCTTTGGGTTGTCGATAAGGAACTTACGTGAATTCTCCTTACCCTGGCCAAGCTGGTCACCCTCGTAGGTGTACCAAGCACCCGACTTCTTCACGATGTCGTGCTCCACACCGAAGTCGAGCAAGCTTCCCTCGCGAGAAATACCGGTTCCGTAGATGATGTCGAACTCGGCTTGCTTGAAAGGCGCAGCCATCTTGTTCTTGACTACCTTGACGCGGGTGCGGTTACCTACCGACTCCTGGCCGTCCTTTAGGGTTTCGATACGGCGGATGTCGAGGCGGACCGAAGCGTAGAACTTCAGAGCCTTACCACCGGCGGTGGTTTCAGGGCTTCCGAAGAACACACCGATCTTTTCGCGCAACTGATTGATGAAGATCATGGTGGTGTTGGTGCTGTTTAGCCCACCGGTCAACTTGCGAAGGGCCTGAGACATCAGACGAGCCTGAAGACCAACGTGCGAGTCTCCCATTTCACCTTCGATTTCGGCTCGAGGCACCAGAGCGGCTACCGAGTCAATGACGATTAGGTCGATTGCACCAGAACGAACAAGCATGTCGGCGATTTCCAACGCCTGCTCACCGGTGTCTGGCTGGCTTACGAGAAGTGCATCGATGTCGACACCGAGCGCCTTCGCGTACTCAGGGTCGAGCGCGTGCTCAGCATCGATGAAGGCGGCCTGACCGCCATTGCGCTGTGCGTTTGCAATTGCGTGAAGAGTAAGAGTGGTCTTACCCGAGGATTCTGGACCATAGATCTCGATGATTCGGCCACGAGGTAGACCACCGATACCAAGCGCTGCGTCTAGTGCAATCGAGCCGGTTGGAATGGTTTCAACCGGTGCACGCTCATCGGAGCCAAGGCGCATTACCGAGCCCTTACCAAACTGACGATCGATTTGAGCTAGCGCGGTTTCAAGAGCCTTTTCGCGTTCTGCTGGACTTGCCATTTCATCCTCTACTTCTACCCGGTTGGGCCATCACGTTTTTATTCTGCTGTGACACTATTGCTAACCTGCGACATTGACCGCCGGTGTTTTCGATTTGTGGATAAGTTCCATTCGTCGATAAATCGACTCTAGCAATATTCGAACAAGTTTTCGAATAATTTATTCGGCGTGTCTATTTTTTCGTATTTTTGTTCAAGCCGTGCCAGCGGGCTTCGGGAACGTGATTGGCCTTGCAAATTGCAATCCAGACCTCTTTGGGATCGATTCCGGCTGCCAGGCACTGCTTTCCAGTGCGATCCCCTAACTCGGTCAGCACTAGATCGGTTTCAATAACTGCAGCATATGCAGCTCCAAACTCATCATTCATGAGTTCACGGAACTTGGATAAGCGCAAGAGCTTTAGACGTTCAGCAGCTCGTTATCAAACGATGCAATGAACGAAGCAGGAACAGTGTCTGGAATCGCAATGCCTTCGGCAACAGCCAGGCGATCGGAAACCTCGCGCATGATTTGCGAGATTGGCACGTCGAGGGCTTCTGCGATGGAGAGAAGCAGCTCGGAAGATACTTCCTTCTGGCCACGCTCAATTTCAGATAGATAGCCGAGTGCCACGGCAGCGCGAGCAGCGACCTGACGCAGAGTCTGACGCTTCGACATACGAATGTCGCGCAAAACCTCGCCGATCTCGTGACGCACTAGAACCATGTGCAACCTCCTGCTAATAACTTACCCGTTAGCAAAGACAAGTATTGTCAAACTTCCTTGGAGTTACCTGAAAACTCGGAAATCAAACGGATGGCCTCGGCCACGGTTTGAGTGCGAATCTCATGGCGATCTCCAGTAAATAGAAACTCTTGGACCTTCGTTTTTATTCCGTC
>JBEGPG010000088.1:0-24369 GCA_041181585.1 Actinomycetota bacterium | reverse complement strand
CGCATCGCTGAACCCATAGCTAGCCGTAGGAGACTCACCGGGTAAATAACGATGTTCATGCCGATGTCGGCGAGCTGCTTCTTGGTAAACAGCTCACTCTTGCCGAACTCGGTCATGTTTGCAAGCAGAGGTACGTCCAGCGCTTTGCGCATGGCCTCGAACTCGCTGAGGTCTTTCATGGCTTCCGGGAAGATTGCATCTGCTCCGGCGTCTACAAGTTTCTTGGCTCGATCAATCGCGGCATCTAAGCCATCGGCGGCACGGATGTCGGTGCGTGCCATGATCAGTAGGTTTGGGTCGCGACGTGCGTCCACAGCGGCCTTGATGCGCTTGATGGCGGTGTTGTCGTCGACCACACCCTTGCCATCTAGATGACCACAGCGCTTTGGGTTGATCTGGTCTTCGATGTGTAGACCAGCAACTCCAGCGTCTTCAAGTTCCTGAATGGTTCGAGCCACGTTCATCGGCTCACCGAATCCGGTGTCAGCATCGATGAGGGCTGGGAGGTCGGTCATTCTGGCAATTTGGTTACCACGCCCAGCAACTTCGGTGAGCGTGGTAAGTCCGATATCTGGCAAACCGAGGTCGGCGGCAAGAACGGCACCCGAGATGTAAACACCGTCGAAGCCCTTGCTCTGAATCAGCTTTGCCGAAAGAGGGTTGAATGCGCCTGGGAACTGCAACAGTTCACCGCTGGCAAGACGCTTGCGGAAATCGGCTCGCTTCTGGGCTGGGGTGGTCTTTGCGTAAAGCATTAGAACACTCCCTTCGGGGTGACAACGCTTTCCAGTAGGCCTGGCTTGGCAACCACGGTTAGCCCAGCAATTTCGCTTGCCGATAGTTCTGGAAGGCGCTGGACGAGCGCTAGGAAACGCTCGATCTCAGCCTCTTCCACGATTCCCTCGGCTAGCGTGCGGAACTTGCCAATGTACTGCTCGCGGGTGAACGGGTGGGCACCCAGTGGGTGGGCATCCGCCACCGCTAGTTCGTCCTTGATGACAGTTCCGTCGTTCAATTCGATTTCCACGCGACCACCGAAGGCAATCTCGTTCGGGTCAATCGAGTGGTAGCGACGGGTCCACTCTGGGTCTTCCAGAGTGGTGGTCTTGTGCCACAGTTCAACGGTGTCGGCGCGACCTGCTCGCTCTGGTGCGTATGAGCGAACGTGGTGCCAGTCGCCGTCCTGGAGGGCAACGGTGAACATGTAAGGAATCGAGTGGTCCAGGGTCTCACGCGAAGCGGTTGGGTCGTACTTCTGTGGGTCATTTGCGCCAGAACCGATCACGTAGTGAGTGTGGTGCGAGGTGTGAATTACAACCTTCTTCACGTTGCTCGGGTCGGTGACCTCTGGGTGCTCGCGGTGCAGCTTGCGAGCGAGGTCGATCAGCGCCTGAGCCTGATACTCGGCCGAGTGCTGCTTGGTATAGGTGTCTAGAATTCCGCGCTTAGCTTCGCCTGGCTCTGGAAGTGGCACCTCGTACGAAGCACTCATGCCATCGAGCATCCAAGCAATGAAGCCGTCTTCACCCTCGTAAATCGGGGTTGGGCTGGTCTCGCCGCGCATGGCACGGTCAACCGCCTCGACTGCCATCTTGCCTGCGAAGGCTGGGGCGTGGGCCTTCCAACTAGAGATCTCGCCCTTGCGAGACTGGCGAGTTGCAGTGGTGGTGTGTAGCGCCTGACCAATGGCCTGGTAGATGGTTTCGGTCGAAAGACCCAGCATGGTGCCGATTCCGGCAGCGGCCGATGGGCCGAGGTGAGCAACGTGGTCGATCTTGTGCTTGTGTAGACAGATTGCCTTTACGAGGTCAACCTGAATCTCGTAACCGGTTGCAATTCCGCGGATTAGCGAGCGACCGTCAACACCGACGTGCTGAGCCACGGCCAGAATCGAAGGGATGTTGTCGCCAGGGTGGGAATACTCGGCGGCTAAGAAGGTGTCGTGGAAGTCCAGTTCGCGCACGGCTACTCCGTTTGCCCAGGCTGCCCACTCAGGAGAGGTGCGAACCTGAGGATCGGTGCCGAAAACGTTGGCGCCATTGCCATTGTTCGACTTTGGGTGGCTCAGAGCCTGCGAACGAGCCGAGATAACCGGCTTTCGCATTAGCGATGCAACAGCAACCGAGGCGTTGTCGATGATTCGGTTGATTACCATCTCGGTAACCTCAGGCAGGATCTCAACCGGGTCGGTTGCAACTTCGGCAATCTTCCATGCCAGCTGGTCCTTGCGCTCAAGAGTCTCTTCGCTCTTGTATGGACGTACGTGGTGCAACTTCATTTGGTTCCCCTTCTTAGGCGACTTCCTGATTGGTGTTCTCTAGTTGTTCGCGCACGGCAGCAGAAACGCGACTGTGCGACTTGTGAAGATGTACGTGAGTGGCGTGTGCCGCGAGCGCGGCATCGCCATCGGCAATGGCCTCAACGATTAGTTGGGTCTCATTGGCGGCTTCGAGCAAACGCTTGGGGTTGGTTCTGGCAATGCGACGGATGCGAGCCATGTGAGTGCGAACGTTCTTGAGTGCTGCAGCTAGGTATGGATTCTGCACGGCTGCCGAGATTGCCTCATCGAACTTGGCGTTCAGGTCGTAGAAGACCATTGCACCGATATCGCCGCCATCGATCAAATTCTTAGACTGCTCGAATTCTTCCCAAAGCTTCTTGAAGACTTCGCGGTCGGCGCGCTGCGCTGCCAAACGGGCTGCCTGCTCCTCCAGCCCCTCGCGAAGTTCGTATAGCTCGGAAACTGTCTCAGCGGTAAGCGTGGTCACCACTACACCACGCCCTGGCTCTGCATGAAGTAGGCCATCGCCAACTAGACGGTTGAACGCTTCGCGAAGTGGAGTGCGGGAAACACCAAGGCGCTCGGATTGCTCCACTTCACCCAGAACGGTGCCAGAAGGCAGCGCCCCGTCGATGATTTCATCGAAGAGTTTGCGATATGCTCGATCACTAGCTCGCATTTTTCTCCAATCCGTGGAAACACGTTGATTGTATACAGATTAGATAACAAAATGCCAAAAAATCGCTAAATACGTGATTTCGAATTGCAATCTTTATAGAAGTTGTATACATTTCATACAAATAGGCACTATTCAGGTTCGATGGAGAGTCTCGAATGAACACAGGCAGTTACTCGAAGGCATACGCCGCCAGCACCGATGACCCAAGCTCCTTTTGGCTTGAAGCCGCCAAGGGTATCGATTGGGTGAATGAGCCGGCACGTGCGCTCGACGAAAGCAATGCCCCGGTTTACCGCTGGTTCCCAGGCGCCAGCATGAACACTTGCTACAACGCAGTAGACCGCCACGTGGAAGCTGGCCGCGGAGATCAAACTGCCATCATTTACGACTCCACCATGACCGGCACCAAGCACTCCTATACTTATGCCGAACTTCAGGAACGAGTTGCCCACTTTGCCGGCGCCCTTCGTCGCCAAGGAATCGAAAAGGGCGACCGCGTAATCATCTATCTACCGATGGTTCCTCACGCAATCATCGCCATGCTTGCCTGTGCTCGCTTGGGTGCGGTGCACTCCGTTGTCTTCGGTGGTTTTGCTGCAGGCGAGCTCGCGGTTCGAATCGATGATGCCACTCCTAAGGCGATCGTCACCGCATCGGGCGGATTCGAACCAGGACGCACCGTGGAGTACCTGCCAATCGTGGCCGAAGCGCTTCGCCTTTCCAAGGGCTCGGTCAAATCGGTTATCGTCAAGGATCGTCCAAGCATCGATGTGAAATACAGCGACTTCGATGGTGAGGGCGGCGTCAACTGGGTTGACTGGGATGAGGTAGAGAAGGACTCAAAGCCTGCCGAGTGCGTGACCGTTGCAGCCACCGATCCCCTATATGTGCTTTACACCTCCGGCACCACCGGAATGCCGAAGGGTATCGTTCGCGATAACGGTGGTCATGCGGTGGCTCTGCACTGGAGCATGAAGAACATCTACAACATTGAAGCCGGCGACATCATGTGGGCTGCCTCCGATGTGGGTTGGGTGGTTGGTCACTCGTACATCGTCTATGCACCGCTATTGCGCGGAGCAACAACTGTTATCTACGAAGGTAAGCCAATAGGCACCCCAGATGCCGGTGTGTTCTGGCGCATCATCGAGGAATACAAGGTGAAGGTGTTGTTCACCGCACCTACCGCCATTCGCGCAATTCGCCGCACCGACCCGGAGCTCGAGTTCCTAAAGAAGTACGACGTAACCAGTTTGGAGACCCTATTCCTTGCCGGCGAGCGCCTCGACACCGAAACTTACCACTGGGCCAACGATGGTCTGCACTGCCCGGTCGTTGACCACTGGTGGCAGACCGAAACCGGTTGGCCAATCACCTCGAACCCGCGCGGTATCGAGACCCTAGATGTGAAGCCGGGATCGTCAACGGTGCCGGTTCCCGGCTATCACGTAGAAGTAGTCGATGGAAAGGGCCGCGGCCTGAAGCCTTCGGATGAAGGAAACATCGTAATCAAGTTGCCAATGCCCCCTGGCACACTGGCTGGGCTATGGAACCGACCAGAGGGCTATAAAGAGGCATACCTGACCGCGTTCCCTGGCTACTACACCACCGGTGATTCTGGCTACATCGACGAAGACGGCTACGTTTTCGTAATGGGACGTACCGACGACGTGATCAACGTTGCCGGGCACCGCCTATCCACTGGTCAGCTTGAGGAAGCACTTGCCCATCACCCCGCCGTTGCCGAGTGCGCGGTAATCGGCGTGAAAGACGAACTCAAGGGTCAGCGAGCCATGGGCTTTGTGACTCTTAAGGCCGGTAACACCGAGGATCACGCGCAGATCTGCACCGAGCTGGTCAAGCTTGTGCGTGACAAGGTTGGACCGGTTGCGGCGTTCCGCGATGTACTTATCCTGCAGCGTCTTCCAAAGACCCGCTCTGGAAAGATCCTGCGCAAGAACATGCGACAGATCGTTGATGGTGAGCCGGTTAAGGTTCCACCAACCATCGAAGATCCAACCGTTCTAGACGACCTTCGCGCCGAACTCGCTAAACAGGGCTAATCGCGCCGATTGGCTGGAACTAGCGCCCAGAGAATAGCCGCGGCGTCAATAAACTCCTGAGCCACGGCATTCTCGGTTACGGATACCAAACCGAAGGCTCCGGCAAACATGGCAATGAGTGAGCAACCCATGCCAATTCCGGCAGCCTGGAGTGCTCGGTTTCTGGCTCCCTTGGAAACCTCAATGGCATCGACGAGTCGACCGATGGCGTCTTCGATGATTACCACCGACGCGGTTTCACTGGCAGCGGTGGCTCCCCTAGCGCCCATGGCCACGCCCACATCAGCAGCGGCAAGCGCTGGCGAATCATTAATACCATCGCCAACCACGAGCACTGCTCCCTTGGTGGTTTCCTTTTCAATGCCAACGAGTTTTAGTTTGTCTTGTGGTCGGCACTCGGCGAAGACCTGATCCACACCCACGGCATCACCAACGGCATCCGCAGCCGGCTTTCGATCGCCGGTAACCAAGAGAATTCTCTTCAGACCGAGTTCACGAAGCCTTTGGATGGTGGTTATGGCATCGGGGCGAATCGGGTCGTCTAGGTCGATAACTCCAACCACTTCCCCCTCCACGTCGACACAGATTTGCAGTGCCGGCTTCACCTGAACCCAGTTTGGAACCGGTTCCAAGAGGCGGCCAACTCGCACCTTCTTACCGTCGACAATTCCAGTGAGGCCTTCGCCCAAAACCTCGGAAACAGATTCGGGCTTCGTCGGGGTGAGGTGCCTGGCTTCAGCCCCGCGAACCACGGCTTTAGCTAATACGTGGGCGCTGGCTAGTTCCATGCCAGCGGCAATGGCAAGAACCAGATTGGGTTCCCAGTTAGGTGCCGCCTGCACTTCGGTCACCTCAGGCCCACCGTGAGTCAGAGTACCGGTCTTGTCCACGAGCAAGACTTCGCTCTTTGCGAGCTGCTCCAAAGCCGAGCCATCCTTGATGATCGCGCCACGTTTGGCGGCATTCGAAATGCCGGCGATGATTGCGATTGGCACCGCCAAGATCAGAGGGCAAGGGGTAGCGGCCACGATTACCGAAATTGCCGCCTGCAAATCACCAGAAACAAACCAAGTGGCAATCGAGAGCAACAGGCTTACCGGCACGAACCACATGGCGTAGCGGTTTGCTAGTCGAACCCCGGGAGCTGAGTGCGCCTTGGCGTTTTCAACTAGGCGAACCAGCGATGCATAGGTTGATGATTCGGCGGTAGTGGTAGCACGCATCGTTACTGGTTCACCTGCGTTTACTACTCCGGAAGGGACTTCTTCGCCGATTGCGCGATCCTTTGGTAACGGCTCCCCGGTGAGGGCCGATTCATCAAAACTGCATGCTTCGAGCAAAATGCCATCCACGGGAACAACTTCTCCAGTGCGAACCAGGAAGGTGTCGCCTACCCTAGCCTCGTTGATAGCAGAGTCCACGATTGTTTCACCGCGCACCAACTGAATTCGCCTTGGGGCGCGCTGAACTAGCGCTTCCAACTGGCTACGCGCCCGCCCGGCAGCCCAGGATTCAAGAGCCTGTCCGGTTGCGAGCATGAGAGCGATGATCGATGCGGCCAGCCACTCATTGATTAGGCCGGTTGCCACAATGGAAATGAGAGCGAGAACGTCGGAGCCGACCTCGTGCTGCTTGATCGAGACCCAGACCATGCGAATGGCAAGAGCTGCGCCAACCATTGCGCCCAAATAATAAGGGACAGGATTACCCGAAACCAGCCCACCAATCAGTGCGCCGCTGGTGAGCAGCAGCAGAACGATTGAGGACTTAGCTATTCGTTGCACGAGCAATTTCTACCTGCTCGGCTCGGTCGACTATCTTCACGCGTTCTCGAGTAATCGGACCTTCGAAAGCGTGCCCAAGCGACTGCTCGAACTCATTTAGTCGAAGCCAACCAGTCCAGTCGGTATATTCGACCCCGCGTGAATCGAGCAGTGCTAGAACCTGTTCTAGATTCGGAGCCGCTGGGTCAATGAGTGTATCCACATCGGCAACCAGATTGTCAATCGTTTCCATGGCGTCGCTCTTGGTGTGACCAATCAAACCAACCGGTCCGCGCTTAATCCAACCTGTCGCGTAGATTCCAGGAAGTACGCGGCCACCTTCGTTCTTTATTACGCCCTTGGTCTCATCGTAAGGAATCTCAGGTAGCGCGCTTCCCCAGTAACCGATCGCACGATAGATGGCCTGTAGCGGGTAGTCGCGAACCTCACCCTTACGCTCGAAGCGCATGACGGAAACTTTACCGTTCTCTCCAATGATTTCCTTCGGCTGGTGCCAGAAGTGCAGGTGAAGTCGGCGCTTCGCTCCAGTTTGCTCTCGCTCAAGCCACGAGTCGAGCACACGAGCCATGACTCGGTGCTGGTTGGTAACGCCCTCAGCGTCTTCGTTGAACCAACCCTCTGGGAAGTCCTCTGGGTAAAGCACTATGTCCACGTCTTTTACTTCACCAAGTTCGCGTAGTTCGATCGGGGTGAACTTGATGTCAGCTGGGCCACGACGACCAAAGACGTGTACATCGGTGACCGGAGATGCCTTGAGCCCCTGGTAAACGTTGTCCGGGATGTCGGTGGAAAGCATGTCGTCGGCTTGCTTGGCCAGCACTCGCGCCACATCCAGGGCAACATTTCCATTGCCCAGGACGGCTACCTGTTTTGCCTCCAGTGGCCAGGTGCGTGGATAGTCTGGGTGACCGTCATACCAAGAAACGAAGTCGGCAGCTCCGTAGGAACCATCGAGGTCCACCCCAGGAATGTTCAGCTTCGCATCCTTGATAGCGCCGGTTGCAAAGATGACCGCGTGGTAGTGGCTGCGGATGTCGTCGAGGGTTAGATCTTTACCGAACTCAACGTTGCCAAAGAAACGGATCTTGCCGGAATCCAGCATTTCGTGAAGTGAGTTCACAATGCCCTTGATGCGCGGGTGGTCCGGAGCAACTCCGTAGCGAATTAGCCCGTATGGGGCTGGCAGTGAGTCGAACAGGTCGATGGTCACATTCTCGTAGGCGGCGGACAGAATGTTTCCCGCGTAGATTCCTGCTGGTCCTGCGCCAAATATGGCGACTCGCAAAGCTTTAGTCATGATGCCTCTAGTTTAAAGAAGAAAAACCCCGAACTCTAAAGTCCGGGGCTTTTCTGGGTACTTCTTTACTTAGGTACTGCCTTGCTGAAGGTAACCATGATGTACAGACCGTAAATCAGGATTCCCGAGGCTAGTACGAAGCTGACCAGAGCCGAGATGCGGAAGGCAATCTCTTTGCTGACCGAGCGGTTCTTCGCCTTACCCTTACCGGCAACCGAGTGTTCGGCATTGGTAAGTAGGCGAACACCGATTGCGAAGAGGCTGACCATGAGTGCCGAAACACCGATTGCAGCGCCCGCGACCATGATTAGGTCGTTCCACTTGATTTCAACCATTATTTCTTAGCCTTTCCCTTGGTAGCCTTCGAGGTCTTCTTGGCTTCCTTACGAACCTGCTTTGGCGAAGCGATGGCTACGCCAACTTCTTCAACATCGCCTTGTGCAAGGCTCTTGTGGTTGATTGCGTTCTTGCGAGACATCTGGAAGATGACCACGATGAAGATCAGTGCCAGAATCGCGTCAAGGACGAGACCTGCAGTACCGATCTTGGTTAGGTAGGCCGAAAGAATTCCAACTAGAGCAGCGGCTGGAAGGGTTAGGAACCAACCGATTACAATCTGGCCAGCCTTGCCCCAGCGAACCTTGGCACCAATGCGTCCAAGACCAGATCCGATTACCGAGCCCGAAGCAACCTGGGTGGTCGACAGGGCGAAACCTAAGTAGCTAGAAGCGAGGATGGTGGAACCGGTGGCAACCTCGGCTGCGAAACCCTGGGCAGGACGGATCTCGGCGAGACCGTGACCCATGGTCTTAATGATTCGCCATCCACCCGAGAAGGTGCCAAGGGCGATTGCCGCAGCAGCCGACACGATTACCCATAGTGGAATCGGCGCATCTGCAGAAAGGTCGCCAGCGGCGATCAGAACCAGGGTGATAACACCCATGGTCTTCTGAGCATCGTTGGTTCCGTGCGATAGAGCAACCAACGAAGACGAGAAAATCTGACCAATCTTGAACTTGCCGCGACCGGTTGGAACATTCTTGCTTCGACCGGTGATGATGTAGGCAAGGCTGGTAGCCAACCAAGCAGCAACACCTGCGATGAATGGGGCGAAGAGAGCCGGAATCAGTACCTTCTCAATGATCTTCAAGGTGTTTACTGCCTCGAAACCGCCGTAAACAATTGCGGCACCAATGAGGCCACCGAAGAGCGCGTGCGACGAAGAAGAAGGAAGACCGAAGAACCAGGTGGTCAGGTTCCAGATGATGGCACCGGTAAGACCGGCGAAGATCATGGATGGCCCCCAAGCAACAAGGTCACCGTTGATGGTGTCAACCGAGATGGTCTTTGCCACTGCGGTTGAGATGAACGCACCAATGAGGTTCATGATTGCCGCGACGATAACAGCCGTGCGAGGCTTCATGGCGCCGGTGGCGATAGGAGTTGCCATTGCGTTGGCGGTGTCGTGGAATCCGTTCGTGAAGTCGAAGAACAGAGCCAGAGCAACCACCAGGGCAACGATTAGGAATGCAGTTTGATCCACAGTTACCTTTTCTCGATAAGAACGGGAGGTTAATTTTCAGTAATACCGTTCGGTACCACGTCTAAAGACTAGGTAACTGAACTCGTTAACCTTACGAACCCAAGGTGAACAAAAGGTGAACGATTTAGGTTCGTATAAACGGCGCCTTGAGTGTTTGCCCAAGCTCGCGCCAGCGGTAGATGAACAACGGCAGTGCAATCGCAAAGTAGACCATTGCAACCCAGATTCGAATGTTTGGATCCGGGAATACCAAAGTAATCGAGAACAGGGTGATTAGTGCGACTGCATCAAGAAGACCCAGTCTTAGGCTGAGCAGAATTGCAACACCGAAGAGGGTCTGGGCTATGGTTAGCGTGAACTCCTCCACCTGGACTGCGTCCATTGGAAGAGCGCCCTGGCCACCACCAAGCGCATAGCCAATTGGCAATGAGCCAGCCAGTGCAGTCCATTGGTTGACCTTGCTCGAAACCAGGATTGCCAGACCGATGGCCGGCTTGCCGCGCAGAGCAAACATGATTGCAACAATAAACTCTGGTGCTTCCGAAGCTAGCGGAGCCAGCCATTGAACCAGGATGAACTCATCGATGTTCAGAGCCTTACCAGCCTCGATTAGCGAGTGCGCAAATGGCTCCGCCACCACAATGATCACGAACGCTGCCAACACTGCGGTAATGAAAAGGAAGATGCGTCTTCCCAACTTAGGCAGGTTACCTACAAGCGCAGGGATGCCTTCGAGTTCAGGCTCTTCCTTGTCTTGCTGAGAAATGCGAATCAGGTAGAGAGCAAAAATAATCACCAAGGCTGCGCCGGTAAAAAGGTCGAATTGGTGAGTGATTGGAACAATTAACGCAATGGCCGATGCAACCATCAGGAACGCAAGGTCCACTCGAGCCTCAGACTCTAGCGAAACTCCAAACTTGGGGAATTCCTGCTTGGCCTTTTTATTCATGGAACGAATTGCGAAGTACCCGAAAATCGCCATGGCTGGCCAACCGAAACCTAGCAGTAGGCGGTTGGCGCCGGTCAGGTTCGCAGACGCATAGGCAGCCATCGAAGGATCCTTGCCCGCTGCAAACGCGAAGTAGAAGTCAACCACGTATTCCGGAAGAATCGCGATTACCGCTAGTAGGGCGATGGAGAGACCGCCACGAAGGTCAAGCTCTGCTGCTTCGCTGATCCATCCGAGTACGAAGGCGCCGGCAACCACGGCTCCACCAAAGGCGAACATGCCCACAACTGGGCTAATTTCTGCATGGGTGAGTTCGGCCCAAAGACCCGGGATGGTCAATCCAAAACTGATCACGAACGGCAGGAGCAACTTGAACCAATAACGCGTTCCATCTTTGGGCTTCAGCGCGGTACTCACTTATACAACCTCACATCCGGCAGCGATTAACTTATCAACAGCTGCTGCTGAAGATTCTGGGGCCACGCCGGCAATCATTCTTCCGAGAACCCTAACCTGAAGTCCCGACTTCTTAGCGTCCAGCGACGATGCTAAAACACAGTAGTCGGTGGCCAAGCCAACCACGTCCACAGATTCAACCTTGAGATCGCTCAACAGCTGCGGAACCGTGCGCCCGTCCAAGGTTGCACCTTCGAACAGTGAGTATGAAGGCTTTCCCTGGCCCTTTTCGATGTGGAAGTCGATTGCAGCAGTATTGAGATTCGGGTGGTATTCGGCACCGTGTGTTCCGCTAACACAGTGCACCGGCCAGGAGTTCACAAAATCTGGGTCCGACCCCTCGCGGGCGAAGTGACCACCGTTGTCATTGTCGGCATCATGCCAATCGCGCGAGGCAATCACGAAGTCATAGTCCGAACCGTTGGTCTCGAGATGTTTGGTGATCTCCGCCGCAACGTGTGCTCCACCGGCTACGGCTAGAGAACCACCTTCGCAAAAGTCGTTTTGAACGTCGACAATAAACAATGCCTTGGTCATTTGTTCCTACTGATTAGAAAGCTTCAAACCACAGTTGAAAATGGCTGTGGTAACCGTGTCAAGTGCTGTACGAGTATTCACGTTAGTTGCCGAACCCGAGGCAAAAATCGCAAAGCCCAGCTTCGATCCGTCAGCAGCATCCATGTAACCTACAAGCGCATAGGCGTGGAAAATGCTTCCCGTCTTTGCATAAACTTTTCCGCGGGCCACTGCGTTGTCGCCGGTGAAGCGTGTTGCCAAGGTTCCCGACTTTCCTGCCACAGGGAACCCATCCACGATGCTCTTTAGGTTGGCGTCTCCGGCTAGGACCTTAGAAAGCAGGTCGGTGAAGAACGCTGGAGTAATCACATCGTACTTAGATTCACCTGAGCCATCTTTGATGACCACACCAGACCAATCGAGGCCCATTGACTCAAGTGCTTTTTGGAACCCAGGCTGAATTGATTCCAGGTTCGACGGCAACTTCTGAGAGATCGCAACATGACGGGCTAGATACTCAGCAAGTGTGTTGTCGCTTGCGGAAATCATGTAACTGATCAGGGTTGGTAGTTTGGCCGACTTTACTTCGGCAATCTTGGTGGAGCCGGCCGGCGCCAAACCAACACTGATGTCGGAGTCAATCGCAATTTGACCGAGTGCCTTTTTGAATTCTCGACCGGCACGACCAACCGGGTCGTTGCTGCGCGGCGACTTCGCGGCACTTGGGTTGGCACGATCGCCATCGACCATAAGCGAAGTAATTAGAGGTTGGTATCCGGCGGTACGCTCATAGGTTGGCCAGCTAGGGTCCCAGGTGGAACCCGTGATCAACGACGAATCCAACACCAGGTGACGAATTTGAGTGATCGAGTTTGCTGCAGCCCAATCCTGAACTTGCTTCGCCAAATCGCTCAAACGAGGTGCGTTACGGTATACCGAAGACCCGCTTGCCAAACGGCTGAGGGTTGGGTCTCCCCCACCAACCAGGACAACGGTGTCTGGGTGTGAAGGTGAATAGACCACCTTGGTGGAAATGCGGAACTGCGGACCAAGTGCCTTCATGGCTGCCGCGGCAGTCACAAACTTGATTGTTGAAGCGGTGATTGACGGCTTGGTGGCTCCGTTGTCGTAAAGAACTTTGCCGGAAGCCAGATCCACTACTTGGCCGGTAAATGTTCCAAGCAGTGGGTCGCTGGCCTGATCCTTGATCGAACATCCAGCAACAGGCTCGCTAGTCGGGGTCTTGGTTGCTTCAGGCGTCTTGGTGGGCCCTGGCACTTGAGAAGCGGAAGAACTGATTCCCCAAATACTGAGCGTTAGCACCAGCAGACCGCTAGATGCGCCGATGAGCACCTGCTTCAAATAGGCAAATTTAGGCTTTGGATTGCTCAAGAAATCTCCATCAATAGAACCTTTCCAAGTTTAGCCAAGGCAGCCCAAATGCCTACACTTGAGTTATGAACCCTGTTATCAAAAAAGCACTGACGGTGGCCTTGGCCGCATTGGCATTTAGCACCGCAAGCGCAGCTTCGGCACACACCGAAATCGACCACACCACACCGGGCTCCGGCGACTCGGTTACCGCAGGCGTGCAGCAGATTGAGGTTGGGTTCACCGACAAGATTTTGGACTTGGCCGATTCGAGCGAAATTGTGATTACCGATCCGAACGGCAAGGACGTAGAGGTTTCCTGCATCTTCGTCGATGAGAAATCGCTTAATGTGAACGCCATGCTGCCGATCGAGGGCGACTATCAGGTCACTTGGCGAACCGTGGCCGAAGACGGCCACCCGATCACTGGAAAGTTTGCCTTTGCCGCAACCGGTTCGAGCGACGAGGATTTCACCTCTTGCATTGAGTCGATTTCACAGACAAACGTAGATGAACCACAGGTAATTGCAACACCAAAGGCAACCGCGGTTGAAGACACTCCAGCAGAGTCTGGCGAACTAACCATTTACCTAATCGGTGGGGCAGTGGTTCTTGCAGCGGGTGCTGCATTCATCATCCGCAGCCGCAAGCCTAAGGCTTAGAGCCGCAAAGGTACAGCTTCTCAACGATGCCGTCGATGGCCTCTTTCGTACCCGCTCCCACATAGAGCTTTCTCGCTGCGTCCTGGCGAGCAAAGATAGCGAAGACGATGGTGTGGTTTTCCGGAGTGGTAATGATTCCAGCCAACGAATAGAGCCCGCCAATGTATCCCGTCTTGGCTCGAATTGATCCGTTCGGAATCACCAACTCATAGCGCTTGGTGGTCTTGTTGTAAGCCACGAATCGACCGCCCAGGGTTCCACCGTCACCGGAGGTCGCCATGAAGCTAGGCAGCGAACCAATGTCGCTGGTTGGGTCTGCTGCCGCCTTCATCAGCTGCGCCAAAAGAAGTGGAGTGACCCGGTTCTCCTGCGCCAAACCGGAGGCGTCCTTCATGATCAACTTCTTGTAATCGGCACCCAGACTGGAGAACAGCCGTCGGCCCATGCGCTGCACAGAGGAATAGTGGTTAGGAAGCCTTAGGGCGAGCTCGGTGTGACGAGCAATCACCTCGGTCTCGGTGTTGTCGGAAATCTTGAGCGCATGGCGAATCCAGTTGGTGATTGGTTGCGAATCAGCCGAGAAGACTTCAACGGCAGTCGCCGGAGTGACTCCCTTTACCAACTTGGCTCCCGAAGCTTGAGCACCCAGCCATTTCTGGAAAAACTTTCCAGCCTGCATGGTTGGGTCGGTGACACGGACTCCCGAATATTGCTTGTCGGTTAGATCTGGATTCACACGACCGGCATCAACCATGAGCCCGGTGATCGGAGCTGCATCACCGCTGGTTCTGGAGTAGGCATACCAGTTCGGGTTCCAGGTTGGGCCTTGGAAAATGGTGTCATCTAGGACGATTTTGGTGATGAGGGTCTCGGCTGGCAGTGCCGCCAAAACATTTCGGGCAATGATTCGAAGCTTTGCTGGGTGTTGGCCGGGCAAGTAATAGGTGGTGTAACTCGTTGAGCCCACTCGCGTGAGCGAGTGGTCGCCGCCACCCTTGATAATCAAAGTTCCCGGCTCGGTCGGAATCGTGTAGACCTTGGTGCTGGCAACGTAAGGGGTTAGCTGAGCAACTTCGCGAGGGTGAACCAAATACTTTATGGCTGCCGCCGCGGTAACCGTTTTCATGACCGAAGCCGAAGGAGTCTGCTGCTTGGATCGAACGTTTACCAAAACCTTGCCAGCGGTGACGTCTTCGGCATAGGCGTAGAGCTTGCCCAAGCGTCGTGCGGAAAGTTCCTTACTGATAGGAGTGCAGGTAGCGTCGGCGGCCTGTGCCTGAATGGAACCTACAGCCACCAGCGAAACCACAATTCCCGCGACTACTGCTCCGCGGACGAATTTACTCATTCGTCTAGGTTAACCGCTCTATAGGTCAAATCGCTGAGCGTCCTTGGGTGCCACGGCGTGAGCGTTGAGTTCCCTACCAAATCGGTCGACCAGCGCCTCGGCGGCACCAGCCTCACCATGAACCACAAAGATTCGCTGCACTCGGTCTTTGCCAACGCCGATCCACTTCAACAACTCAGTGCCGTCGGCGTGGACCGAGAATTCTTGAACCTGCGCAATTCGAGCCCTTACCGGAACGTACTCGCCGTGCATCTTCACTTCTTCCGCACCGTCGGCCAGACTTCTTCCGCGGGTACCGATTGCCTGGTAACCAACCAAAATCACGGTGTCTTTTGAATTAGGCAACATCGATCGCAGGTGATGCACCACACGACCACCGGTGGCCATACCAGAAGCCGAGATGATGATCGAAGGCTCACTCGGGTTATTGATGCTCTTCGATTCTTCAACGCTCATGAGCTCGGTGAGCGAACCCGGGTTGAATGGGTCCCGACCAGACCACTCGTTGGCGATTTCCTCGCGAATCTCTGGCGAATGGTGATTTATGGCATCGCGGTAGAAGGCCAAAGCCTTTAGTGCCATCGGGCTGTCGCAGTAAATGGGTACCGGTGGGATCTTTCCAGCTTCCACTAGCTCGCGAAGACGAACCAAAATTACCTCGGTACGGTCCACGGCAAATGCCGGAATCAGGACCGAGCCGCCCCTTGCCACCGTGTCATTGATTACCGACTCAAAGTCCTCGGAACGCGGTTCGTGCTCACGGTCACCATAAGTTGACTCCGTGATCAGTGCATCGTAGCGCCCGTCTGGCAAGACTCCTGGAGCACCTAACAACGGGTGGTCAGGGCGCCCTAGGTCGCCGGTAAAGAGCAAGCGTTTGCCAAAGAACTCGACCTCGAGGAACGAGGCTCCCAGAATATGGCCGGCTGGGTGGAAGGTTACGTAGGTCTCCTTTGCAACCTGAGTGCGAACCAGAAACGGCGACGGTTCAAATTGCTTCAGTGTTTGCACCACATCGGCTTCTCCGTAAAGTGCCATTGGAGGATTGTGCTTGCTGAACTTTTTCTTGGCCGCGTAGGCCGCATCTTCGGTTTGAATGCGCGCGGAATCACGCAAGATCACATCGGCAAGCTTGGCGGTGTACTCCGTGAGGTAGACCGGTCCGCGGAAGCCCAGTTTTACCAATCTTGGTAGGTAACCACAGTGATCTAGGTGGGCGTGGGTAAGAACCACGGCGTCAACGGATTCTGGATCTACAGCAAAGTTTGCCCAGTTCTTGAGGCGAAGTTCCTTCAGCCCCTGAAACATTCCGCAGTCGATCAAAACTCGGGTTCCCTGATACTCGAGGAGGAATCGACTCCCGGTTACAGTACCGGCAGCTCCTAGAAACTGAATGGTTGGTTGATCGAAGCCGTTGTTACTCATGACTTGAGTCTAGGCAGTTACACGACCTTAGATTCGCCACTTCCAAGCAGAACTGGAGAATCCTTCAAGATTTCATATTCTTCGTCGGTGAACAGGCGTGAGCGAATTATGAAGCGCATGCCTTCGGGAGTCTCTAACGAAAAACCGCCACCACGGCCAGGAACCACGTCTATTTCGATGTGAGTGTGTTTCCAATACTCGAATTGTTCGAGCGAGATCCAAACTTTGATTGGCTCATCCAAGCCCTCAACTTCAAGCTCGCCAAGTAGTACATCAGCACCACCGACCCGGAATTCCCCAGCGAGGTAGCACATTGGTGCTGAGCCATCGCAACAACCGCCGGATTGGTGGAACATCAGCGCACCATTTCGGCGGGTAAGTTTTCTAAGCAGCTCCTTGGCCGCCTCGCTAACGTCGATGCGCTTTGGCAGAGTGCCATAAACGGTGTTCATAACTGCAGAATACTCCTGAAAAGTGAAGGTGCGGGAGGCCACACAATAACCTCCCGCACCGTTCCCCCTTTGGTTTAGAAGAAGCCCAACTTGCTTTCTGAGTAGCTCACCAGCAAGTTTTTGGTCTGCTGGTAGTGGTCGAGCATCATCTTGTGGGTCTCGCGACCGATACCCGACGACTTGTAACCACCGAACGCAGCGTGTGCTGGGTAAGCATGGTAGCAGTTGGTCCAGACACGACCGGCCTTGATCTCGCGACCGGCACGGTAGGCGGTGTTGATGTTGCGAGTCCAGACACCGGAGCCGAGGCCGTAAAGGGTGTCGTTCGCAATCTCCATGGCCTGGTCGAAGCCATCGAACTTGGCAACCGAAACAACAGGGCCGAAGATCTCCTCCTGGAAGATTCGCATGTTGTTGGTTCCCTCGAAGATGGTTGGCTCAACATAGAAACCACCAGATAGGTCGCCACCTAGGTCGGCACGCTTGCCACCCATTAGTAGTTTGGCGCCTTCTTGCTTACCAATCTCGATGTAGCTCAAGATCTTCTCGAGCTGGTCGTTCGAGGCTTGGGCACCAATCATGGTTGCGGTGTCTAGTGGGTTTCCCTGAATGATCGCCTTGGTGCGAACCATGACGTCGGCTAGGAACTTGTCGTAAATCGGTGCGTCGATTAGAGCACGCGAAGGACAGGTGCAAACTTCACCCTGGTTGAGAGCGAACATGTTGAAGCCCTCGATGCACTTGTCGTAGAAGGCGTCGTTCTTCTCAGCGATGTCGCGGAAGAAGATGTTAGGCGACTTTCCACCTAGCTCTAGGGTTACCGGAATGATGTTCTCCGATGCGTACTGCATGATCAGGCGTCCGGTGGTGGTCTCACCAGTGAACGCAATCTTGGCAATGCGACGTGACGAAGCTAGTGGCTTTCCAGCCTCAACGCCGAAACCGTTGACGATGTTGACAACACCGGCAGGTAGTAGGTCGGCGATGATTTCCATCATGTACAAGATCGAGACAGGGGTCTGCTCGGCTGGCTTTAGAACTACACAGTTACCTGCGGCTAGAGCTGGAGCAAGCTTCCAGACGGCCATCAGGATTGGGAAGTTCCAAGGGATGATCTGACCAACCACACCTAGTGGCTCGTGGAAGTGGTAGGCAACGGTGTCGTCATCTAGCTCGCCAAGGGTTCCTTCCTGGGCGCGGATGCAACCAGCGAAGTAGCGGAAGTGGTCGATTGCCAGCGGGATGTCGGCAGCGAGGGTCTCACGAACCGGCTTTCCGTTTTCCCAGGTCTCGGCAACGGCGATCTTCTCTAGGTTTGCCTCCATGCGGTCGGCAATCTTGTTGAGAATGTTGGCGCGCTCGGTTACCGAGGTCTTGCCCCAAGCCGGGGCTGCCTTGTGTGCGGCATCGAGTGCAAGGTCGATGTCGGCTGCGTTACCGCGGGCAACCTCACAGAAAACACGTCCGGTAACCGGGGTAACGTTTTCGAAGTATTCACCCGAAGTAGGTGCTACATACTGGCCACCGATCCAGTGGTCATAACGAGGACGGAACTCGACAATGCTGCCGGCCGATCCAGGTGCTGCATATACGCTCATTACTTTTCCTTTTCTTTGACCAGCCTCTTTGCCAGCCATTGTTTGGAACATTACGCTCGCGTTGATAACAGGAAAATAACGTGTCGTGCGTACTGTCTTTTTACACTTCTAACGGATAGGTAACGACCTAGCCAAATGGCTAGGTAACGGGTTTAGAGTGAACCCATGGACCGTGATATTCGCTCCGATGTGCCACTGGGTAGAAGAATGCCTCAGGCCACCACTCGTATCGTGGTTGCCGATCGAAATGTGATCACCCGAGTTGGCCTGCGCTCAATTCTGGAGCGCAACTCTGGATTTGCCGTAATCGCCGAGGCCACCAGCTACGACGCCGTTCTCGATGCCGTGGACGAACATGGCCCAGACGTCTTGATCATCGATCTCGACCTGGGCGACGACACCACTCGCGGCTTCAAGCTGGTTGAAGAGATTTCCGATCGCTACCCACAAACCAAGGTCTTGGTTCTCGCCAACACTCTCTCCGAGATGATCGTGGTTGAAGCGCTTCGACGCGGTGCCAATGGTTATCTCTGCAAGGACGAAGTGAAGGCCGATGAACTCGGAAAAGGCGTCAAGGCCGTGCAAGACGGGGAAACGGTACTCGGTAAAGGTGTTGGAAAGCTCGTGGCTCACTCCCTGGGGTCGGCTCGCCAGGCGAACGAGCGTCTCACCGACCGCGAACTCGATGTAATCAAACTGGTTGCCAAGGGCTTGAGCAATAAGCAGATTGCCACGCAGATGTTCGTTTCGGAAAGCACAGTGAAGTTCCATCTTCAGAACGCGTCGAAGAAGTTAGGTGCTCATCGTCGAGCCGAAATCGTTCACCGAGCCACCGGAGCAGGTTTACTTTGATCGAATCTCTGCTCAGCTTTGCCGTACTTGCGGGCCTTCTAACGCTGGTTCCGGGTATTGATACCACTTTGGTTCTAAGGACCGCCATCGCCAGAGGCTCTAAAGAAGCCTTCGTTGCTCTATGCGGCATTGCGACCGGCGTACTGGTTTGGGGCGTTGCCGCAGCCGTAGGCATCTCGGCACTATTACTAATGTCAGAGACCGCGTTCCTGGTTGTGAAGTATGCCGGTGCTGCCTATTTGCTCTACCTGGGCATCCAGCTCATCCGATTTTCGAAGACCCACGGTGAATCTGACATCGAGATTAAACCTCAGCCACTCACCAAAGCATTTCTCAAGGGGCTAACCACCAACATTTTGAATCCCAAGGTTGGAGTCTTCTACATGGCTGTGCTACCCCAGTTCATCTGGTCCGGAGCACCGACTTGGTTTGCCGGAATCATGCTCGCGCTCGTTCATGTGACTGAGGGTATGATTTGGCTTTCCATAATCATCTTCGCCACCAGCTTCGCCAGGAACTATCTCGCACGCCCTAAGACGAAGATGTGGATCGACCGTATCGCTGGCTCTGCGCTAATTGGTTTTGGGCTGAAGACCGCTCTGGATCACTAGCGCTTCTTGCGCGCCGGAAGCAACTTGGTTTCCGCTGGGCTCTCCAGAATGCGGTGGAACGGAAGCTCGGCCGCGCCAATCATGAGAAGGTTGGCTCCGAGTTCTGCAGGGCGAACCACAACGCGTTCCGAAGACGCATTCAGCGCACCTTCTCTAATGCGAGCTAGTAGTCGATTTTCGTCGTAGCTCAGCAGCGAGGTCAAGAATCCGGCAAGAACTATCACCTCGGGGTTGAAGATGTTTACGTAGCTGGCGATACCATTTCCCAGCGCATCGATCTGAGTCTCGATCATCTTCTGAATCTTCGGCGACTTGTTTCCGCGAATGTCCATGTCGAGCTCTTCATCGGTGGCAGCAAACATCTTGAACGCTTGCAAAAGATCGTCTCGGCGAACCAGCGATTCGAGTGTTCCCGAAAGGCCCGAGTAGTCCTTTGTATTTCCTTCACCGATTCTCACGTGCCCAAGCTCGCCGCCATAGCCGGATGCGCCTCGCAACTGCATACCGTTGATAATCGCACCGCCACCGATTCCACCCGAACCAGCAAAAAGGAAGACCATCTCCGAGTAGCCTCGACCAGCGCCGAAATTACTCTCGGCCATGCAGCCGATGCTGGCGTCGTTGTCTACAAAGACAGGTAGCCCAGTGGCCTGACTCAACATGGAACCATAAGGCTGTTCCACCCAGCCGAGCTGAGGAGCAAGGCGAACCACGTTGTCTTCCACTCGCACCTGACCGGGAATAGCAACTCCAACACCGGCGATCAACTGATCTTTATCCAACTGGGTGCGCATGTGCTCGATGGCTTTGGCTGCCGCCTGAACGGAATCGCTTGCCGTTGGATGTTTGGCCATCAGCACACGTTCGGAAAAAAGAACCTTGCCGGAAAGTGTGACCGCACCAACGGTGGTGGCATCAACCTCTGGGTGAACCGAAAAGGCCACAACCTTGCTTGAAGCCGAAACCATGAGGCTAGGGCGACCAACACCGCTTGGAGATTCGGTCTCGGTCTCGGTTACAAATCCAAGTTGTTCGAGCTCAGAGACCAGATCAGAAATTGTCGAGCGATTCAGCCCGGTGGCAGAAGTAAGAGATGAACGTGAAACCGTTCCGTTTAGGTGAATCATCTGCAACAGCACCGAAAGGTTGTGCTGACGAACAAGGTCTCGGTTACTACCTCGAGCACCATTGCGTTGAAGCGGAGTTATTGGCTTGTTCATTAGTTCCAAGTTAAAGGTTGGGTAAAACAACAAAAAGATATGTTTATAAATTCGTTATCGAATATACGCTCTTTCGGTTTGGTTGTTTTTGTTGCGTAGGGCAACATAATACCTAGACGTGAACAATCACGTTCAAATAAATCAAACGATAGGGAAACAAAATGAAGAAGACTTCATTGCTTTCGTTGACCGCTGTTGCCGCAGCGTCAATGCTTGCACTCACTGGTTGTGCTCCTGCAGCGCCAGCCGGTAGCACCCGTGCATGTGTAATCCTTCCTGACGCCGACAGCGGAACCCGCTGGGAGCCAGGTGACCGTCCTGCTCTAGAGAAGGCTCTAACCGCTGCTGGTTACGAAGCTGACATCCAGAACGCACAGTCGGACACCTCGAAGTATGCAACCATCGGCGACCAGCAGCTCTCAAAGGGCTGTGGTGTAATGCTGCTAGTTGACTACCAGGGTGCAGGTGCATCGGTAGCCGAGAAGGCAAAGGCTCAGGGCATTCCTGTTATTGCCTATGACCGTCCAATCGCGGGCGCTGACTACTATGTATCGTTCGACAACACCGTTGTTGGACAGCTACAGGGTCAGATGATCCTTGATGGTCTAGCAGCTGCGGGCAAGGACCCAAAGACCGCTAGCATCATCTACTCGTCGGGTGACCCTGCTGACGGAAACGCAAAGATGTTCCTTGACGGTGCGCTTTCGGTTCTTGACGCTGCAGGCGCAAAGGCTGCATTCACCATGGACGGAACTTGGGATGGCGCTAAGGCCGGAACCCTATTCGAGCAGGCATTCACTGCTGTAAAGGGTAAGGTTGACGCCGTTCTTGCTCCTAACGACAACAACGCCGCTTCGATCATCGCGATCCTAGACAAGAACAAGCTAACTGTTCCTGTTTCGGGTCAGGACGCATCGGTTGCTGGTCTACAGAACGTTCTGCTAGGCAAGCAGTGGGCAACTGTCTACAAGCCATTCAGCGTAGAAGCAAAGGCCGCTTCGGACCTAGCTATCTCGATCCTGAAGGGTGAGAAGCCAACCGTAAACAAGAAGCTAGACGATGGCACTCCATTCCTAGCACTGGACCCAATTGCAACCACCGCCGACAAGGTGAAGGATGTAGTTGCAGCTGGCGACGCAAAGGCTGCAGACATCTGCACCGACGCTGTTGCTGCAGCTTGTGCCAAGTACGGCGTTCAGTAAGAAATAGTGGATACCCCTGTGTCGGTCTTAGATTGCCTCGACACAGGGGTTTTCCCCTCCAAGAACTCTTGAGCCACCAGGCTCACAACGAAAGAAAAACAAAATGACCGAACCGGTAATCGAACTCCGAGGAATTCTCAAAAGCTTCGGACCTGTAGACGTCCTAAAGGGCGTAGACCTAAAAGCACATGCTGGAAAGGTAACTGCACTTGTTGGCGACAACGGTGCCGGTAAATCAACTCTTATTAAGGGGCTTTCCGGAGTCCAGCCTTACGATGACGGTGAAGTCCTCTTTGAAGGTAATCCGGTTTCAATCCACGACCCACGCCAGGCCGCAGCCTTGGGTATCGAAGTGGTTTATCAAGATCTTGCCCTCTGCGAAAACCTAGACATCGTTCAAAACATGTTCCTAGGTCGCGAGGAAACCATCGGTGGCACCCTGTCGGAGCCGACCATGGAGCTACAGGCAACCAAGGCCTTGCAGAGCCTCTCGGTTCGAACCGTAAAGTCGGTTCGCCAGAAGGTTTCGTCGCTTTCCGGCGGCCAGCGCCAGACCGTGGCCATCGCCCGCTCGGTGCTCCGCAACGCAAAGGTTGTAATCCTCGACGAGCCAACTGCCGCCTTGGGTGTGGCTCAGACCGAACAGGTTCTAAACCTCGTTCGTCGCCTAGCCGACAGCGGCGTCGCTGTAATCATCATCAGCCACAACCTAGTAGACGTCTTCAAGGTCGCCGATGACATTGCCGTTCTCTACCTAGGTCGAATGGTGGCCCAGATCGACACCAAGAAAACTAACCAGACCGATGTGGTTGGTTACATCACCGGAACCAAGACTTACGAGGCGAAGTAAAAATGAGCGATAAAAGCACAACCGAGACACTAAACAACCTCGCCCCTCAGGCAATTGGAAGTGGCCACGAGGGAACTCTCCGCGACCAGATCAACGCCTACATCTCCCGCCTCAAGAACGGCGAGATGGGCGCACTTCCTGCCGTGGGTGCTCTTCTGGTGATCAGCGCGCTGTTCTCCATCCTCAGCCCGTTCTTCCTAACCAAGTTGAACATTGCCAACCTCTTTGTTCAGGCAGCAGAGCTAACCACCTTGGCCGTGGCTCTGGTGTTCGTGATCTTGCTTGCCGAGATTGACCTTTCCGCCGGTGTAACGGCGGGTGTAGCCATGGACATCTTCTATCTAGCCCTCAAGGCTGGGCTCCCTTGGGTTCCTGCTTTCATCGTGGCCTTGGTATTTGGTGCCCTTGTGGGCTGGACCTTGGGTTTCTTCGTAGCAAAGATTGGTGTGCCATCCTTCGTAGTCACACTTGCCTTTTTCCTCGGATTCCAAGGTCTAGCCCTGGTTCTACTTGGCGATGGCGGACTGTTCCGCGTTGACGTTCCTGAAGTAAAGGCCATCATGAACAACAACCTTCCCGACTGGGGTGGTTGGCTCATGCTGGTCGTCATGGTCGCTGTATCGCTTGGTATGGGGCTCTGGGACCGCAAGCGTCGAGCCGATCAAGGTCTAGCGGTCCGCCCAATTTCACTTCTAATCAGCAAGGTCAGTGTGATGGCCGTTCTGGGAGCAGTGGTGGTCTACGTGCTAAACATCAACCGCAGTGCAACCATGATCAAGCCAATCATCGGTGTTCCAATCGTGATTCCAATCGTGATTGCCATCATCTTCGTTGGCACCTTCGTTCTTGACCGCACACGCTTCGGTCGGCACCTTTACGCCGTTGGTGGAAACCCTGAGGCAGCTCGTCGTGCCGGTATCAAGGTTGGTGGCATCCGAATTGCCGCCTTCATGATTACCTCCACGCTGGCAGTAGTCTCCGGCTTGCTTCACGTAAGCCGCATCGGTGTGGTTGAAGCTGCAGCCGGTCGCACCATCGTTCTAAACGGTGTGGCAGCCGCTGTGGTCGGTGGCGTGAGCCTCTTCGGTGGTCGCGGTCGCCTAGTTCACGCAGCCGTTGGCGCCCTGGTTCTAGCAATCATCGATAACGGTCTAGGACTTCTCGGTCTATCCGCTGGTATCAGCTTCATCGTTACCGGCGCCGTTCTAGC
>JBEGPG010000087.1:0-4551 GCA_041181585.1 Actinomycetota bacterium | reverse complement strand
ATTTAGCGGCACCCTTCGATTAAACTCCATAGGTGGCTCTAACTATCGGAATCGTCGGACTTCCTAACGTCGGCAAATCAACTCTTTTCAACGCACTCACCAAGAACAACGTGCTCGCTGCAAACTACCCGTTTGCAACCATCGAGCCAAACGTGGGTGTGGTGAACCTGCCAGACGCACGCCTCGGCAAGCTCGCCGAGATGTATGGCTCAGAGAGACTCCTCCCAGCACCGGTTTCCTTTGTCGACATCGCCGGTATCGTGCGCGGAGCATCAGAGGGTGAAGGCCTAGGCAACAAGTTCCTCGCCAACATCCGTGAAGCCGATGCAATCGCCCAGGTGGTGCGCGGATTCGTCGACACCGACGTAGTTCACGTTGATGGCAAAGTCGACGCAGCCAGCGACATCGAAACCATCAACACCGAGCTCATTCTCGCCGACCTAGAAACCATCGACAAAGCCCGCGGCCGCTACGAAAAAGAAGTAAAAGGTAAGAAGCTTGAACCAGTTGTGCTCGAAACCGCCGACGAAGCAAAGGCTTGGCTGGACTCAGGTAAGCCACTTAGCGCATCTTCCATCGACCTAACCCCAATCAAAGAACTTGGCCTGCTCACTGCAAAGCCAATCATCTACGTCTTCAACGTCGACGAGAGCATCCTCACCGACGCTGCCAAGAAGAAGTCACTCGCAGATCTAGTCGCCCCTGCCGAAGCTGTTTTCCTCGACGCAAAAGTTGAGAGCGAACTAATCGACCTCTCACCAGAAGAAGCACAGGAACTCTTGTCTTCACTCGGCCAAGACGAGTCTGGCCTCGACCAGCTTGCCCGCATCGGTTTCGATACTCTCGGACTTCAGACCTACCTAACGGTTGGACCTAAAGAGGCACGCGCCTGGACCATCCACAAAGGTTGGAAAGCACCTCAGGCAGCCGGAGTTATTCACACCGACTTTGAACGCGGCTTCATCAAAGCCGAAATCGTCTCATTCGATGATCTCGTTGCCGCCGGCGACATGAACGCAGCTAAAGCAGCCGGCAAGGTTCGCATGGAAGGTAAGGACTACGTCATGAAGGATGGCGACGTGGTCGAATTCCGTTTCAACGTTTAGCGAGAAGTAATTTCACGCAATCGCAGGATTGCATCTGTCTGGTTGAAATCGCTGGTTGAAGACTCAATTGCAATCTTCCAGGTCTTTGTGCTGAGCAGAATCATGTGTGCGAAGCCGGGTCCGCCGCCGCCGTGGCCGACAAATAGTGGTTCGTTTGATTCAGTATCGACATCGCACATAATTCCAAAACCGTAGTCAGGATTATCAAAACCGGTATTTGGGTAGGGAACAGGAGTGAGGCCTGTCTGAAGGCCTGTGGTTTGAGATCGATGCTGGATCAGAGCAAGGTAGCCATCGAGGATTGCCGTTTCGGTGGCAAGAAATGTGCCGGAGTAAACCCACTTTGGGTCGTAGCCAGGAACAAGATTGCTCTCTTCTTCCCATTCTTTGAAGCCCAGAATGTCTAATGGCTCGAGCACTAGTTCTCGGATCGCTTGGAACATGGTCAGATTGGTTTTTTGTTCCAGAAGCATTCGCAGTAGAAGGTAGCCAACGTTTGAGTAGTGGAAGCCGTCATGGTTGTTTGGCAGCTTGAGTGCTTTGGCTAGGAGTTCTTCGCGGCACCAGGCAGGTTCCTTGCTTGCTACCGCTTGGGCGTATTCGGGCAGTTGCGAGTAGTCGCTGAGGCCGGCCGTGTGGTTGAGTAGGTTCTCGATTTTGCAGGCTGAGTAGATGGGGTCGAGCCCTGCTAGGTGGTCACCTATTTTGCTATCGAGTGGTATTCCGAGTTCGAGGATCGCCTGCGTCAAGAAGGTCTTAGTAATTGAGTAGACGGGGAATTCGGCAGTCATTGCCTCAAGTTTAGGTAAGGATGATGTCGATAGAGGCTGGCTTGCCGTCGCTGATTAGTCGCGATACACAGCAGGCAATCTTTTCGCCTTCGTGTTTCTGCTCTTCGCTATAGAAAACATCGCGGTGGTCAATCTTGCCGGTGTGCTTCACGATTCTGGCTTCGCAGAGACCGCATTCGCCTTTGCGGCAGTCTGACATTACTTCTAACCCGGCTGCTTCGAGTGCTTCGACTATGGTTTGGTTTTTGCCAACGGTTACTTCGGCATTTTTCTCCGGTACTCGCACGATGAATTCTTCTGGGTCGAACCAGCCGCTGGCGCCGAAAGTTTCGTAGCGAAGGTTGGTAATGTCGAGGTCGCTGTTCGACCAGGTGCGGCGCACTTCGTCCATGAGTCGGATTGGTCCGCACATGTAGACCTCGGTGTCGTGGTCTACTCGCTTCATAAATTCGGTGACTGAGATCGAGTTGTCTTCGTCGTCGATGTATTGATGGAAGTTGTCGCCGTGAGTTTTGTGAAGTACATCGGCAAAAGACATTGCTTTGCGGCTGCGAGCTACGTAGTGGAATTCGTAGTTGGTGTTTGAGTTCTTGAGAGCATTACCCATTTCAATGAGTGCGGTGACACCGATTCCACCGGCGAGAAGAATGTATTTCTTGGCACCGAATCGAAACGGAAAGTTTTGAATTGGCTGAGTGATATCGAGTTCATCGCCTGGTTTGAGGTTGTGCATGGCGATAGATCCGCCGCGAGAGTTGCGCACCTGAAAAACTGCGATGGTTAGTTCGGTGAGGTCATCGGATTGGGTGACGATTGAGTATGAACGTCGAGTGGGTTCGCCGTTGATGTCAATCATTAGGTCGAGGTGAGAGCCTGCTGCTGCCTTGGCTGGATTCGACTGGCGAATTACAAGTTTCTTGATGCCCTCGGCGATGGTTTCGGTTGAGACGACCGTGCCCTTTTGCCAGACCTCGTTATTAGTGGCTGCCATTACTCAGCTGGCCAACCGGCTTCGGGGCGAGTGTTTAGGCGGCCTTCGGCGATGAGGGCCTTCTCAAGGAGCCTGCGCACCCACATGCCTCCGGCGTCGATGTTGAGGTTATAGAACTCATAGTCGGGGTTGGCGTTGATGGCTTCTTGCTGTGCTTTGAGCATGACTTCGTCTTCGCCGAATACACGAGTTACACCATCGCGCAGGTGTGTGGTGATGAGTTGGCTTTCCTGGCGGTAGTTGCGTTGGAATGACCAAAAATAATGCGTGGTGGTTGCAGTCTCTGGTGTCATGGTGTTCATTACATATCCATTGACGCCTTGACTGCGATCACCCTCGGGTGCGCCAGTGCCGGCTTTGGCAACACCGACGTCGATGCAAACAGTTGATGGAGCTTCGAAGTGAATGATTTGCCAGCGGTCGACTTGACCCTGATAGTCAGGATATTTATCGGCGAGGTTCTTCTTCCAAAACGGTGGGGGATTGATGCCCTTCATCCAACGAGTCACGGTTACGGTTTTGTCGTCGTGAGTGGTGAAGAAGTCGGCCTCACTTAGTTCGGCTTGGCCGATGCTTGAGCCGTGAACGAATTCTTCGTGGGTGAGATCCATTAGATTGTCGACAACAAGTTGGTAGTTGCACTCTGCGTGAATGAGTCGACCATCGCCAGCCCAGTCGGGGTGATCCATCTGGTGCATGTCAGGAATGTTGTCGGGGTTGGCTAGGGCTGGATCGCCAAGCCAAACCCAAACGAAGCGATAACGCTGCACGCACGGAAACGATGGCACTGTTGCACTTGGATTAATGGTTTCTTGCGCTGGCATTGATACGCAACGACCAGCTGAGTTATAAACGATGCCGTGATATGGGCACTGGATTCCGTCTTTGCCTACTACCTTGCCCATCGAAAGCGGAGCGAGTCGGTGCCAGCAGGCATCGGCAAGGGCAACCGGTTTGCCATCTTCGGTGCGGTAGAGAGCAAGCGGTCGATCGAGGATTCGGCGGGACATCGGCGTGCGGGTTACTTCGTGATCCCAGGCGGCCACGTACCAGGCGTTAAGCGGGTAGTTGGTGATCTTGGTAGTTGTAGTGCTACCGAGATTTGTTGCTGCCATGGGCTACTCCCTAAAACCAGTTCGACATTGATTGGCTTATGGCAATTTTAGGCAGATTTGCGTCGGCTACTTATCTCAGTTCTTGATGGAAGCCATTGAGCTTACCCAGGTGGAATATCCTCCATCTAGGTTTCTAACTTGGATTTTGTGTGCCTTTAGGACCTGGGTTGCAATGTGACCTCTCTGGCCTACGGCGCAGTAAACAACTACATTCTCAGATTGGATTTCGCTTAGTCGCTCTCGCAGTTCATCAACGGGGATGTTTATCGAACCTTGGATGTGTCCGGCACCATGCTCATGCGGCGAGCGCACGTCTATCACTTGAGCGCCCTGTGATTGCATCTCATCTAATTCGTACCATTGAATGGTCGGGGTAGTTCCAGTCATAACATTGTTGCCAACATAGCCAGCGATATTGATGGCGTCTTTGGCGCTTCCAAATTGAGGCGCATAGGCCAATTCAAGATCCATGAGGTCGTCAATCGTAAGGCCGCCTTGAATTGCAGTGGCTATGACGTCAATCCGCTTGTCCACGCCATCTTCACCAA
>JBEGPG010000086.1:0-7372 GCA_041181585.1 Actinomycetota bacterium | reverse complement strand
AGGCGCTTTACATACTCCATGGTTCGAGTGGCGTCGACGTCAACGAAGATGCTCACGTGCGGAGCGGTAAAGGCCGAGGAAACCATGGCGTTGGCGATCGCCTTGCGAACACCCTTAACCGGAATGCGCTCTTCGCGCTCACTTGGAGCAGCCGGGGTGCTTAGGTTGCGGAAGACGCTTGCCTGCTGGGCAGAGCCTAGGACGTCCTCACGCGTGATGTCACCGTTCAAACCGGTTGGAGCGACCTTGCTTAGGTCGACTCCAAGGTCGGCTGCAAGCTTGCGAATCGGTGGCTTGGCCAGAACCTGAGTTTCTGGGTGAGTAGGCACCGCGAGGTGCCCGGCTGGAGCTGGTACTGCCGCTGCAGGAATTGCAGTGATGGCGGTGGTGTTGGTTGGAACTACCGGAGTGGCGGCACGCTTGCGGCGAACCGGACCGTTCGGGTCGGCAACGCCGTAGCCAACCAAGGTTGGGGTGCGCTCTTCGGCAGCAGCTGCGGTGGCGGCAACATCGGCAACCGCCTGGTGCACTGCGGCAGCCGATTCTGCCTGAGCGATAGTTGCACCAACCGCGTTGTCGGCAACGGTTGCTGAAATGATTGGCTTGCCCACCTCAACGGTGTCGCCTTCGTTGGCCATGAGCTCGGAGACAACTCCGGCGAATGGGCAAGGAAGCTCAACCAAAGACTTGGCGGTTTCAATCTCCACGATGATCTGGTTCACGGTAACGGTGTCGCCAGGCTTCACCTTCCACGAGACAATTTCAGCCTCGGTTAGACCTTCACCAACGTCTGGCAAATTGAAGTAGGCAATTTTGCTCATTAGTAGGCTCTCGATCTGTCGACTGCTTCAAGAATGCGGTCTGCGTCTGGAAGGTAGACCTCTTCCAGTTTCGCCGCTGGGTAAGGAATGTCAAAACCGCCCACGCGTATGACCGGCGCCTGAAGGTGATAGAAGGCTTCTTCCGTTACTCGCGCAGCGAGTTCACTAGCGACCGAGAAACCGTTAGGTGCCTCGGAGACAGTAACCAAACGACCGGTCTTCTTCACCGATTCGATGATGGTTGAGAAATCGATTGGAGAGATCGAGCGAAGGTCGATCACCTCGATGCTGACACCTTCGGTGGCCGCAATCTCGGCTGCCTGCAGCGAGGTGTGAACCATTGGGCCGTAGGTTGCGATGGTGACATCGGTTCCCTCGCGAAGAACGCGGGCCGAGTGAAGATCCTGTGGTGGCGTGTCCAGGTTCACTGGACCCTTCTGCCAGTAGCGACGCTTTGGCTCGAAGAACATGACCGGGTCGGTAGAGCGGATTGCCTGCTGAATCATCCAGTAGGCGTCGTTGGCATTGCTAGGGCTGACGACGCGAAGACCTGCGGTGTGAGCGAAGTAACCCTCTGGGCTTTCGCTGTGGTGTTCAACTGCACCAATTCCGCCTCCGTATGGAACGCGAATTACCACTGGCATTGGGGTGTAACCTTCCGAGCGGTTTTGCATCTTGGCCAACTGCGAAACAATCTGGTCGAACGCAGGGAAGATGAATCCGTCGAACTGAATCTCGGCAACTGGTCGGTAACCGCGCATTGCCAAACCGATTGCGGTTCCCACGATTCCCGACTCCGCGATCGGGGAGTTGAAGATTCGCTTGTCACCGAACTCCGCGTGCAGACCTTCGGTCACACGGAACACACCACCGAGCTGAGCCACGTCTTCACCGAAGACCAGAACCTTGCTGTCCTCGCTCATGGCCTTACGAAGGCCAGCATTGATTGCCTTGGCGATCGCCATATCTACGAAGTTGCCCATTAGTGGTCTCCTCCGAACGAAGCCTCGTAACGCTTGAGCCAGTCAAGCTGCTCGTTGATGACCGGGTGGTCTTCCGAGTAGACGTACTTGAACATGTTCTCGAAGTCTGGAGTTGGCAGCGCGAAAGTCGCCTCGCGGATCTCGGTAGCCAGCTTCTCGCCGGCTTCGGCGACCTCGTCGAAGAAGTCGTCGCCAATTCCCTGACGACGAAGGAAAGTTTCGAAACGCTTTAGCGGGTCGCGGGCAGCCCAGTAGGCAACCTCGTCGTCGTTGCGGTACTTGGTTGGGTCGTCCGAGGTGGTGTGAGCACCCATGCGATAGGTGAGTGCCTCGATTAGGAATGGTCCGGCACCTTCGCGGGCGTCGTCCATGTGCTTAGCGGTTACCGCATAGCTGGCTAGGACGTCGTTTCCATCGATTCGAATTCCTGGCACACCGAAACCTTCACCGCGCTTGTATAGCGGCACCTTGGTCTGCGATGCGGTTGGGGAAGAAATTGCCCACTGGTTGTTCTGGCAGAAGAACACGATCGGGCTGTTGTTGTTTGCAGCAAACAGGAATGACTCGGAGATATCGCCTTCGGCGGTTGCGCCATCACCGAAGTAAGAAATGACCGCTAGGTCTTCTTCCTTGTTTCCGGTTCCAACCTTGCCGTCGAACTGAACACCCATGGCATAGCCGGTTGCGTGAAGCACCTGACTGCCCAAAACAATTGCGTAGAGGTGGAAGCGAGTTTCCTCTGGGTTCCAACCTCCGTGGTTCACACCACGAAGCATCTTCAAGATCGACATCAGTTCGATGCCGTGAGTAATAGCCACACCGTGCTCGCGGTAGCTAGGGAAGATGTGATCGTTGTGGCCAACGCCGTAGCCCGAACCAATCTGAGCGGCCTCCTGGCCAACAGCCGGAATCCAAAGCCCCAACTGACCCTGACGCTGAAGCGCCGTGGCCTCGTTATCGAAGCGTCGGCAGCGTGCCATGTCACGGTAGAACTTGAGGAAGTCCTCTTCGGTCAAGCGCTCAATATATTGACCGTATTCTGCATAGTTCTTTGGCACAGCGAAGTCGCCCTCTGGAGAGAGTAACTGCACCATTGGCACACTGTCGTTTGCATTCATCCTCTCCAATTTAGTTTGGTTCGCTGGCACAATCTACTTATGAAGAGATTTCTCGTAGGAACCGCTATCAATTCGTTAGTACTTTGGCTGGTCGCTTCGTTGATCCCAGCCATCAAAATTTCAGGTTGGGGAGGCGACAGCATCTGGAATTTGGCCGCTTCTTACCTATTTGTTGGAATGATTTTCGGTCTGGTCACAGCGATTGTTACCCCGGTGATCAAGGTTGTGGCACTACCCCTTTACCTTCTGACTTTTGGACTTATCTCGCTTGTTATCAACGGCGCCATGCTCATGTTCGTTGCTTATCTAAGCTCTAGTGTTCACGCCGGAATCTTCAGCATCACCGGCTTCGGTGGATCGGGAGCCACCAACACCGCCCTGGGTTGGGCCATGCTCGGCGCGCTAATCATGAGCGTTGGCAGCTTCATTGCTCGAGGCCTGTTCAAGGCATTCAAGCTCCTTTAGTCGGCTGGTACTCGGCAACTTTTTCTAACTGAGCTCCTTCCAAGTTCTGAAGGATTCGTGCCCGAATGCTCCTAAGCCCCGAGTCCGGCGAAGCATCAACCTCGTGAGCGCTTTCCACATAGCTCGAAACCTCGTGAGCCGACAAGACCGTTTGCCCGGGACTTATGTCGATATGCCGCGAAGCGGTAGCCCAATCAGCTGAGAGCGGATTCGATTTACCCGCGAGCGCTGGAACCACATCATTCGAGTGTTCTATTGCCAGAACCGGAAGCCCAGACGATATTTGTTCACCGGCAATCGGTGAGCCCATGGTCACCAGCCCAACCACGTTGTGATGTTTTGCTAACTCGGCTCCAACCAAACCGCCTTGTGAATAACCGACAACGACCAAGCGGTCGTTGGAGTTGGCGCCGAAGGCGCTCAATGCCGCGTCAGCGGCTCGATATGAATTTGAATTTTGCCCGTCTCCCAATAATTCGATATCGCTTTGCAGATCGAAGGCCTTATCTCCACCAGCGACATTCCACTGAGCAGTACCAGGTAGATACATCACCAGAGTTCGACCCGATTGTGTTGCAAAGCTCTCAATTCGGATGTGACCGGAAGGATTGTTCAACCTGCTAGCCAAAGCCCCGATTGAATCGGTTCTCGTGGTGGTTTGGATTGCCGGCACCGGAACAACTTCGATCTTCTCGTTGGTCGCGTTAGCGACCGATTTCGAAACGGTTTCAATAGGTAACTGACCGGCCACGGTTCTGGCTCCAAGTGAAGCAAAGTTGTTGTTCATAAAAACAGAGGCCCCCAAGCCAGCAGCTAGACCGCCCCAAACCTGTTTGGGAATCGCGTTTCGAATCCACCGATTGTCGTGAATGAATGTCGCAATTCGATCGAGACTGTGAGCCACTCGAGCATCGCCAGAGAAATAACTCTCAGTAGCAACAAAGCAACCGTGCCTCTGTAGCCCTAGCCGAACCAGGGCATCTGGCAGCTCAACATCGAGTTGCACGTGGTGAACTATGCCGTTCAGTTGGGCCATTGGTGCCAACTCATCGAGCAGTCGCCTTTGAACCAAAGCCAACTCCGAGGTGATCCGCTCAATTTCAACCCTAGCCACAACCACCGTCGCATCTCCCCCGTAGGAAATCAACTTACTCATAGCTGGATCAAGGAATGCTGTAGCCGACGCAGTTGATGCTGCAGGTTTTCAACCTGCCGTTCCAGTGCCCTTGCGGCACTCGAATTCCATAAAACCGGATTAGGTTTGCTGCTCTCGAGTTGAGCAATCAGTTCGATTAGTAGTTGTTCCACGTTGTGCATGCAGTGAATCGTGGCAGTAATCAATCGACAGAATCTGTCATCGTTCGGTTCTGTGGATAAGGCGTAAGGCAAAATAGATACGTGAGCAATCTTTCGGAACAGCCCCTTTCCCCTCTTGATGGTCGTTACCGTTCGGCAGTTGTCGAACTAGGCGAATACCTTTCCGAGGCCGGACTTAACCGCGCCCGCATCCAGGTTGAGATCGAGTGGCTTATCCAACTTGCTAACCGCGGCATCCTGGGAACCAACAACCCAGTGCTCGACAAAGAGGTTGCCGAACTTCGCAAGATCGTGACCAACTTTTCAGACTCCGACGTTCGTGAGCTTGGCCAGACCGAAGCGATCACCAAGCACGACGTGAAGGCAGTCGAATACTTCATTCGCGCCCGACTCGAAAAGATGGGTCGCGTCGACCTTCTCGAGCTCACCCACTTCGGTTGCACCAGCGAAGACATCAACAACCTCAGCTACGCCATCACCGTGCGCGACGCCATCAACAAGGTTTGGCTTCCAAAAGCACAAGCGTTGCTCGAGAAACTTCGTGAACTAAGCGACAAATACATCGACGTCTCGATGCTTTCCAGAACCCACGGACAGCCGGCCACCCCAACCACCATGGGTAAGGAACTTGCTGTTTTCGTTCACCGCCTAGACCGCCAGCTCGATCGCATCAGCAAAGCCGAATACCTCGGCAAGTTCTCGGGAGCAACCGGCACTTTCTCTGCTCACGTTGTGGCCGGACCAGAGGTCGACTGGATCAAGGAGTCACAGGACTTCGTTACCGGTCTCGGCCTCACCTGGAATCCGCTGACCACTCAGATCGAAAGCCACGACTGGCAGGCTGAGCTCTACTCAGCAGTTGCCCTGTTCAACCGAATCCTTCACAACCTATGCACCGACGTGTGGAGTTACATCTCGGTTGGTTACTTTAAGCAGATTCCGGTTCCAGGCGCCACTGGTTCCTCGACGATGCCTCACAAGATCAACCCGATTCGCTTCGAAAACGCCGAATCGAACCTTGAGCTTTCGAACGCGATCCTGGACTCGATCGGTTCGACCCTGGTCACCAGCCGTTTGCAGCGCGACCTAACCGACTCGTCGACCCAGCGCAACATTGGGCTTGGTCTTGGCCACAGCATGTTGGCCCTCGACAACGTGACCCGCGGTCTAGGCGAGATCGACCTAAACGTTGGAGTTCTCGAAGCCGACCTCAACGACAACTGGGAAGTTCTTGGAGAAGCGATTCAAACCGTGATTCGCGCCGAGGTTGCTGCCGGTCGCTCACAGATTGCCGACCCTTACGCAATTCTCAAGGAACTAACCCGCGGAAAGCGCATTGGCCACGACGATCTAATTCAATTCATCAATGGCTTGGAGATTTCGGCCGAAGCGAAGCAGCGCCTAATCGCACTTCGTCCTGGTAACTACACCGGGCTGGCTGCCGCGCTAGTCCGCAATTACCGCCGCTAGAATTTGGCCTTTGGCGATGTTTGTGATCGCCATAAATGCGAATAGCGCAAGAATTACTGTTGCGACAATGAGTCCGGTCTTCTTTGCTGGCTTTGACGCCCATATCTTCCAGGCAATATAGCCAGTTCCGCCAACTACGACGAGTTGGAGAATTGGGATTAGATCCGTGAAGAGACCGAGGGCAGTTCCGACCCACAACAAAATGGTGTCCAACTTTGAGAAGGCCTTGGTGAGAGCCACCGGTGGTACGAAGTTTGGCGCGAACGCCTCTTCACGCGTTGGTACTGGGATTAGCTTCGGCTCTTCAGTTTCAATCTGTGCGATGTCTGACTTTGCGCTGGCAATTAGAGCCTCACGTCCGTTTTGGGCATCGGCATTGGCCATAAGCAACATCAATCGAATGTTTTTGGCGTTCTTTGCATCGAAACTCAGGACCGTTGCCTTTTGACGATTTGAAACGGAGATAACAATTCGGTTCGAGAACGGGAAGTTGAGGCTAACCAACTTCTTGAGCTCGCTTTCTCGAGTCTGCTTACCACCAACAAAAATGAGACGTTGGTTGGTAATCGCGAAGAAGCCCTGGTCAATTTGAGTTTCGACTGGGGCTCCGCGTTCGATATGCCCTCGGGAGCCACCAACGCTATATCGAATTGAGTGGCCTCCGATAGAACCTATTGGTATCGAGATTCCTGAATGACCACCAACATACCGTGATTGTCCAGCACGCTCTTCAATTAGACCAGCTGCATACTTACCAAGCAGACGCTCACCTGGCTTCAAAATAAGCTGTGGATCGGTCTCGAAACCGTGGTTGTTCTCCAAGAAATCAAGAGTTGCCTTAGCCTCATCTAGTTCGCCCTGCCATGCAGCATGCTGAAGACCAACTGTCTTATTGAATGTCTCAACCGACTTTACAAGTCGTGAGTACGACTTCTCGTCCATAGGTGCGTTCATGTTGTCCCCCAATTGTTTGTTGTTAGTGCTTTGGCGGCTTGTTGTAAAGTCGTGGAGTGTTTCCGTCGAAGTCGTCGTCTTTGACACTGAGCGCCAAGGTGGCAATGCCCACTAGGACGACGATGAAGGTGAGCCCACCCCAGATCCACATTTGGTTGAAGTCGCGGGTTCCGAAGTAAACCAGCACGCCAACGAAGATTGCGGCGATGGCCGAAAGTGAAAGATAGACGCGAACGCCAACTGG
>JBEGPG010000085.1:0-2678 GCA_041181585.1 Actinomycetota bacterium | reverse complement strand
TGAACTGTGTGACCCTCGGGCACTTTATAGCTGAACTTCTCCGGTGGTTTCGAAGATGCCAATCTTGCTAATGCGGCGAACGTGGCGTTCGTCGTTGCTGAACGGCTCTGCAATGAAAAGTTTGATTAGGTGTAGCACTTCTTCTTGGGTGTGCTGACGGGCTCCTACAGCAACGACGTTGGCGTCGTTGTGCCCGCGGGCAAGCTTGGCGGTTGATTCATTCCAAACCAGCGCGGCACGGATTCCCTCCACCTTGTTTGCTGCAATCTGCTCTCCGTTGCCAGAGCCACCAAGGACGATTCCAAGAGCTTCTACCCCAGCTTTCTGGTCGGCAATCACCGCGAGCGCTGCATTGATGCAGAAGCCTGGGTAGTCGTCGAGCGCGTCGTAGTGGTCTGGTCCGTGGTCGAAGACGTTGTGACCGTCTTTGGTTAGTTCCTCAATAAGGAAGTGACTCAGATCTAAACCTGCGTGGTCTGTGGCGATGTGAATGCGCATAGTGTCTAGGCTAGTGGAGAACCCTTTATTGGATTGACAGGAACATTACTTATGCCAGGCGAAAACCTAACTCGTATTGAAGCTGCTGAGCGTGCTGCGCTACTCAACGTTGAGTCGTACCGTATCGAACTCGACCTAACCACCTCGGAGACCACTTTCCGATCAAAGACCACTGTGCGCTTTACTAGTGCTGAGGTTGGGGCTTCAACATTTATTGACGCCATTACTTCACAGGTTCACTCGATTACCTTGAACGGTGAATCGTTGGATGTTTCGCTGGCCGATGGTTCTCGCGTGAAGGTTCCAAACCTGGCTGCATCGAATGAATTGGTTATCGATGCCGACATGTTCTACATGAATACCGGTGAAGGTCTTCACCGCTTCGTTGACCCAGCCGATGGTGAGGTTTACCTTTACTCACAGTTTGAGGTTCCAGACGCTCGCCGTGTTTACTCGGTATTCGAGCAGCCGGATCTAAAGGCAACCTTCCAGTTCGTAGTTACCGCTCCTTCACGATGGACTGTTATCTCGAACCAGACCACACCTACCCCGGTTTCAATTGGCGATGACAAGTCGGTATGGGAGTTCACTCCTACCCCACGCATGTCGAGTTACATCACCGCGATCATTGCTGGCCCTTACGTTGGCGAGACTTCGTCGTTGGTTTCTTCAAATGGCAAGACCATTCCACTTGGTTTCTACTGCCGAGCGTCACTAAAGCAGTATCTAGACCACGACTATCTATTCGACATCACCCGTAAGGGCTTTGAGTTCTTCGAGAAGACCTTCAACACGCCATACCCATTCGAGAAGTATGACCAGATCATGACTCCGGACTACAACGCTGGTGCCATGGAGAATGCTGGTGCTGTTACCTACAACGAGATTTACGTGTTCCGTGGCGCTGCCTCTGAGGCTATCCAGGAACGTCGCGTGGTTACCCTGCTACACGAGCTTGCTCACATGTGGTTCGGTGACCTGGTGACCATGCGTTGGTGGAACGACCTATGGCTAAACGAGTCGTTCGCCGAGTACACCTCGACCTTGGCCGTTGCCGAGGCGACCGAGTGGACCGAAGGTTGGACCACATTTGCATCGGGTGAAAAGGCCTGGGCCTACCGCGCCGACCAGCTACCGACCACTCACCCAATCGTGGCCGAGATTCGCGACCTAGAAGATGTGATGATCAACTTCGACGGAATCACCTACGCGAAGGGCGCTTCGGTTCTGAAGCAGCTAGCCGCCTGGGTTGGTCGCGAAGCCTTTAGCAGCGGTGTTGCGGAGTACTTCAAGAAGCACGCTTTCGGTAACGCAGTGTTGAATGACCTATTGGTTGAACTCGAGAAGGCTTCTGGTCGCGACCTCAAGGAATGGTCAAAGCAGTGGTTAGAGACCGCTGGAGTTAACAAACTGGAGCTAGACCTCTCGGTTGACGACTCTGGAGTAATTACCAAGTTCGACATCTTGCAGTCGGCGATTGCTGAGTATCCAACCATCCGCGACCACCGCATGGCCGTTGGTTTCTACAACTTGGTTGACGGCAAGTTGGTTCGTACCGATCGCCGCGAACTAGATGTTGCAGGTGTTCGCACCTCGGTTTCATCGCTGGTTGGTGAAAAGCGCCCTGACCTGATTCTTCTAAACGACGACGACCTCGCTTACGCGAAGATTCGCCTCGATGATGCGTCATGGAAATTCGCACTTGAGAACCTCGACAAGTTCGAAGACTCGCTTGCTCGCACCTTGGTTTGGATGGCCGCTTGGGATGCCACCCGAGATGGTGAGACTCCATCTCGCGAATTCATCGACCTAGTTCTTGGAAACATCGGTGCTGAGACGCAAGGATCGGCTCTGCAGACTCTGCTTCGCCAGCTAGTAACCGTAACCAACTACTACGTGGCTCCGGAGACCATGTCGGCTCAGATTGAGAAGACCGGTAAGGCTCTTTGGGCTCTGGCTCAAAAGGCGGCTCCTGGCTCAGACGCCCAGCTGATGTTCGTGCGCTTCATGGCCAAGTTCGCCAACAACGATGAAATCGTTAAGGTGCTTCGCGATGTGCTTGAGGGCAACATCAAGCTGGATGGCCTAAAGATCGAGCAGGATCTGCGTTGGGAGCTTCTAGTTGGTCTTGCCACCGCAGGTGCTACCACCAAGGACGAGCTGCAGGCTGAACTAGCCAA
>JBEGPG010000084.1:0-4620 GCA_041181585.1 Actinomycetota bacterium | reverse complement strand
AAGTCGGCGCGCTTTGCATTGGCACCTATAGTTTGCAGCGGACATTTACGTGTTGACGCTACATTCACGACCCGCTTCATTCAGGCACTAAAGCACTGTCGAAACCGATCATCCCCATGTTGAGTTGTCAATTTGTTCGTTGCCGAACATCAATAAGAATAAGCCACCCGAGCGACTTTTTATTCCTACCAGTCTTTGCCCTTGGACGACATGGCACGATCCGACTCGCGCTTGTCCTGCTGTTCTTTCAGGGTTTGGCGCTTGTCGTATTCCTTCTTACCCTTGGCAAGTGCGATCTCGACTTTCGCACGTCCGTCCTTGAAATAGATCTTTAGTGGAACGATTGTGTATCCCGATTCCTTGACCTTCTTGGCAAGTTCATTGATTTCGTGGCGGTTAAGCAGGAGCTTGCGCTTGCGGCGCGAAGGCTTGTTGTTCCAAGAGCCTTCGAAGTATTCGGGGATGTGAACGTTCTCAAGCCAGGCTTCGCCACGGTCTACTGCTACATAGCCATCTACCAGAGACGCGCGACCGGCCCGCAACGACTTCACTTCCGTTCCGCTCAAGACCATTCCGGCCTCGAAGGTGTCTTCAATGTGATAGTCGTGACGGGCTTTGCGATTGCTGGCTACCAGCTTTTCGCCCTGTTCCCTTGGCACGATTTACTCCGATGTTGTTTGCTTTGACTGACACTAGGTCAGCCAATCAGTTTAGCCAAAACTTAGGCGCGAAGATAGCGCTTGATAGCGACGATTGAAGCAATCGCAGCCAGCACAACGCCTAGACCAAAGATGATTGGCATCAAGATGAGACCGATGTCCAAACCAACAAAGTTGGTGAAGGGAAGACTCTGAGCGAGGTAGCCCTGAATAAAGAACTGGACGATTGCGAGCACAGTTCCGCCGGCCAGGATCGAACCGATGGCGCCGGCCACCACTCCCTCGATAACGAACGGCAGTTGGATGTAGAAGTTGGAGGCACCAACCAGGCGCATGATTCCGATTTCTCGTCGACGTGAATAGGCTGACTGACGAATGGTGGTTGAAATCAGCAGGATAGCCGAGAACAGCATGACGGTTGCAATACCGATTGCCGCCAAGGAAGCCGCGTTAAGGATGCTGAAGATTTGATCTAGGTAGCTGCGCTGATCACGTACTTCTTCAACACCGGCGACACCACTGAAACTCTGGGTGATGATTGGGCCGTCGGAAGGGTTCTTGAGCTTCACCCAGAAGGTTTCGTTCAACTGGTCGGCGGTCACGTATTTGGTGACGGTGTTGTCTTTGAACTCTTCTTTGAACTGGGAATACGCCTGATCGTGATTTAGGAAGTAGTACTTCTCAACATATGGAGACAGCGTGGCGTCCTGAAGCTTGGTTTCGATGGAGGTTTTCACATCTGCAGATGCTTCACCCTGAGGGCAGGCTTCGGCTGGTGAGTAGCCCGAGCAAAGGTAAACGGCAACTTGAGCGCGGTCGTACCAGTAGTTCTTCATCTCACCGATTTGCAACTGTAACAGTGCAGCGGTTCCAACGAAAGTGAGCGAAAGGAAAGTAACCAAGACGATCGACACCACCATGCTCAGGTTTCGCTTTAGACCCTGACCAACTTCGCCGAAAACGTATCCGAGCTTCATCGCGCTTCCTCGGCCTTTTCGTAGCCAACGCCACGTTCGTCGGAAACAATCTGACCTTCTTTGAGAACCACAACACGACGCTTGAGGCGGTCCACAATTCCGCGATCGTGAGTTGCCATGACGATGGTGGTTCCAGCCGCGCTAATGCGTTCGAGCAAGTTCACGATTTCCTGACTAGTTGCTGGGTCAAGGTTTCCGGTTGGTTCGTCGGCAAGTAGAAGTTGGGGCTTGTTTACGATGGCTCGGGCAAGGGCCACACGCTGCTGCTCACCACCGGAAAGTTCGTTTGGGTAACGATCGCCCTTTTCCTGAAGACCAACCAGCTTTAGAACGCTTGGCACTGCATCGGCGATGAATGCCGGTGATTTACCGATTACTTCGAGGCAAAACGCGACGTTCTGGAACACGGTCTTGTTTGGTAGCAGGCGGAAGTCTTGGAACACCATTCCGATGTTTCTGCGGAAGTATGGAACGCGACGTGAAGGGATGCTGATCAGGTTTTCACCGAGAACAAAGATGCTTCCCTTGCTCGGTACGTCCTCGCGAAGCATCATTCGAAGTAGTGACGATTTACCTGAGCCAGAGGCACCAACCAGGAAAACGAAGTCGCCCTTTTCAATTTCAATCGAGACGGAATCGAGCGCCGGACGCGAGGCACCCTTGTAGGTCTTGGAAACTTTATCGATCGAAATCATTGCCATTCCAGCCTAGGCGTGGAAACGGATTAAGCCTGTTTACGCCACCTAATACCAGCAGAAATAAATCCGTCGAGATCACCGTCGAAGACCGCTGCCGGATTGTTGACTTCGTACTCGGTGCGCAGGTCTTTGACCATTTGGTAAGGAGCTAGCACGTAGGAGCGCATCTGCTCTCCCCAACTTGCTTTGACATCGCCTGCTAGTTGCTTCTTCTGTGCTTCTTCTTCACGTCTCTTGATTTCGAGAAGGCGTGACTGGAGAACACGAAGTGCCGCTGCCTTGTTTTGAATCTGCGATTTCTCATTCTGACAGCTGACCACAATTCCGGTTGGGATGTGAGTTATGCGAACAGCGGAGTCGGTGGTGTTCACCGACTGACCGCCTGGGCCAGAAGAGCGGAAGACGTCGATGCGGATTTCATTATCGGGAATCTCGATCACGTCGGTTTGTTCGATTAGTGGAACCACTTCTACTGCAGCAAACGAAGTTTGACGTTTTCCAGCGGCGTTGAACGGGCTCATTCGAACCAGTCGGTGCGTTCCGCCTTCAACTGAAAGAGTTCCAAAAGCGAATGGTGCATCTACTTCAAAAGTTGCCGACTTAATTCCGGCACCTTCCGCATAGCTCACGTCTAGAACCTGAGTTGGCATCTTCTGCTTCTCGGTGTATCGGAGGTACATGCGCATGAGCATCTCGGCGAAATCGGTTGCGTCATCGCCACCAGCTCCTGAACGAATTGTGATCACTGCCCCACGCGCGTCATATTCACCGTTTAGCAGAGTTTGAACTTCTAGTGCACCGATGTCTTCGGTAAGGCTGGCAAGTTCATTCTTAGCTTCGGTTTGGCTGCTTGAATCATTTTCGGCATTAGCCAGTTCGATTAACACCTCAAGATCGTCCAAGCGCTCGGCAATGCCGGTCAACTTGTTCGCCTGAGCCTGAGCGCGAGACAGCTTGCTGGTTACTTCTTGAGCCTTCGTGGTGTCGTCCCAGAGATCGGGCGCCGCGGCTTGCTCTTTCAACTTGGCAATCTGGTCGTTTAGGGCGTCGGGGTCGACCACTGTGCGAATACTGGCGAAAGTGTCGCGCAGTTCGCTGATTTCGTTAGAAAGGTCAATCTCGGCCATCGGGTTCTAGTTTAGGTAACCGATAATTAGCAGGTGGTAAAAAGTACACGCAAACTGCTGAGTGAGCTGGTTTTACCCGTATTTCTGCCGTCGCTGATCTTTTCAGCAGGCGAAAACGTACTCCTTCCCATGATTCCTGCCGGTGCCGAGAGGCTCGGTGCCGACCTTGCCGCAGCTTCGCTGGTAGCCGGAATGATCATGGTCGGAACTCTGCTGGCAGATCTTCCGGCAGCCCGCTTTGTTGCCCGAGTGGGCGAGCGAAAGGGCATGATCATTGCTTCCCTTATGGCTGCCATCGGATTGGCGATTGCCGGTCTGGCAACCAATCTCTGGGTGATGGGTCTTGGAGTATTAATCGTGGGAATGTGTGCATCCACTTTTGCCCTGGCTCGACACACCTACATGGCCGGAGCAGTTCCCTACGAAGTTCGGGCGCGCGCCTCTTCCACTCTTGGTGGAATGTTCCGAGGAGGTGGCTTGATAGGCCCGTTCATATCGGCCTTCTTGATTGCCCTTGGTGATTTCAAATTCATCTACTGGGGAGCCACTGTTCTATGTCTCGTGGCCGCAGTGATTTTGGTATTCGCCAAAACCGATGAAGCCGCCGATGCTTCAAATCAAACATCGCACAGCACCTGGCACATTACCAAGCGTGAGTGGAAAAAGTTATCCACCCTGGGCTTGGCCTCGGCAATTCTGGCTGTGGTGCGAACCGCAAGAATCGTGGGGCTTCCACTCTGGGCTCTTTATCTCCACATCGATGCCACCACCACGTCGCTACTAATTGGTGGAGCCGCTGCACTTGACGTCGCCCTGTTCTACACATCCGGCCAGGTCATGGACAAGTGGGGTCGCCGCGCCGCAGCTGTGCCCACTCTGGCACTGATGGGTGTAACGATGTTTCTACTTCCCCTCACCCATGATGCAACTGGTCTGCTCTGGGTGGCCTTGGCGATGTCACTGGCCAATGGGCTTGGTTCTGGGCTTATCATGACCATCGGGGCCGACCTAGCACCGGCTGACGCCCGAGGAGAATTCCTAGCTGCATTTCGCTTCCTCGTGGACGCCTCTGTAGCAATTACCGCACCGGTACTTGCAGTTGCCAGCGCGACCATCGGTCTCGGCTACGGTTTCGGTTTCTTCGGAGTGATTTCTCTAT
>JBEGPG010000083.1:0-5806 GCA_041181585.1 Actinomycetota bacterium | reverse complement strand
CTAAGGGCATCAACAACTCACCAAAAACGGGCACACTTCTAGATTGAAATCTAATGGTGATTTAAATTAGCCAGATTGGCGAAGTTGTCAACTTACTCACGCAAGTTTAGCCGAGTTCCCGCCTAAAAAGCAAAGCCGTTTTTACTTAACCGCCTTGGTGCTTGGAATCACGAAGGTGCCCTTACCCCAGCGGTTAGTAGCGCTAACTGCCACCGTGAGGTACTTGCCCACATCGATTCCTTGAATCACGTAAGAATTCTCTGTTTGGCCTGTGATCGGCTTACAAAACTTAGGGATGCCTGCTACCGTGGCAGTAATTCGCTTCGTGCAGCGCAACCACTGAGTGGCGTTACCAGTTTTGAACGAAAGCGTTGACCACTCAGTCAGGGTGAAGGCAAGTCCAACACCTACTGCTTGGGCTGGATAAGTGTGACTGAAGAGGAAAAGTTTAGGGGTGGCCTTCACCTGCACTTTTGTGATTTCTAACTTCTCCTCGTTGCCTACCACGACAGCATTCACGTTGAAGCTGAGGTCATTGAAGTCATCGTGCATCAGAGTCTGTTCAACAACCAAACCGCCCTTGGTTTTTACCGGTACCGGCACAAAGCCAAAGTCGCTTCGATACAGCGAGGAAGAACCTAGTGTGCCGTTACTCTTGAGTGTTCCAACGGCCATCACATAGCCATTGTTCTGGGAGGTGTAAGAGCTACCGAAAACGGGGCTTACATTTATGTCGTTGCCTTTGAGAATGGTCTGTGAGTCTCCATCAGGGTCCATTACGTTGGAGGTCGCTCTATCAACGCGCCAGTTATCTTCGATACGTGTGTCAATGGACTTAATCAGGACTTCAATTGAGAAGTCTGACATTCGGTTTACTCGATAACCCGATCCAGCCAACTGCCTCGAAGGAGAGGAAAAGATAACGACTGGGTAGCCAGCTACATCGAACTGACCGTCGAGGTCCGTTCGCCAAAGCGTTAGGTTTCTTGCAAACTCCGAGACAAAGGTCACTGCACTTCGATTTTGGCTAAGGCGAGTTACCTTAATGCTCGAAACATATTTGGTTTCTCCTATGGTCGCCGGGTTTGACACCGTCATCGTAACGCTCATTCCAGAGCTAATGGAAATGCGCACGAACTTAGGTCGGCTTTCATCTGACTCGTCGATGTAAACAAAGAAAGCTCCATCGCCACCGTCGGGAACAAAGGCTGATTCCGAGTCAAAGTTGTAGTGTGGGCCTGCATTTAGCCACTGCACGTCAGTCCAGTTATCTGCCGCAGTTCTCAGATAAATAGATGAAACTAGACCAATTCTCGCACTAGCGCCGGTGTACTCGTGCACGGCAATTGTGGTCTGGAAAGTTCCATCTCCGCCGATTGCCACTTTCCCGTAACCACAAGGTAGCGAGCTGATTTGGCAGCCGTTCAGATAATCGTCCGAAGACTTCAGGATCGAAATCGTAGGGAATTTAGTAACCACCTGGTGTTCACTGAAGCCATCGGCTCCAAGCGTAATCACCTCAACCTCGGACTTTAGTTCGGTCTCGGTTTCCCATCGAGTCGAATAAACGACGGCGAAAGTATTGATATTATTGGTCAGCACCGGAGGCGACAGGAAAGTTGTTCCTGCTGGAAGTTCGTACACCATGGTTTGGTTCAGCAACTTACCTTCGTATGGGTTGAAGTCGCCTTCCCATATCTGCCAGCGATGGGCCGCCGTTTCTACCGTCCACTGCGCGATAAAGGCACCTTGCTGGTTTCGACCCCAATGGAATCCGTGGCTACCGAATGGAACAACGGTGGTTCCCTTTGCAGTCAACGTTATTGGAGACTTTGGTGCAGCAGTTGCCGGACTTACTCCAATTGCGGTACTCAGAAGCAAAGTAAAGGTTGTAACTAGAGCGATAAGTGCTTTACGCAAGTTGGGGCCTCCATGAATCTGTTGCGCTAACTCTATCCTTCTATGCCTTTAGACAAAAGGTAGGCTTGAAGGCATGAGTGAACTTCCTCGCATCTCCAAGAAAATCGCTGCCATTGCCGAATCCGCCACTTTGAAGGTGGATGCCAAGGCGAAGAGCCTTCAGGCGGCAGGTCGTCCGGTTATTTCTTACGCCGCGGGTGAGCCAGACTTCGCCACTCCAGCTCACATAGTTGAAGCCGCTGTTTTGGCCGTCAAGGACCCAAAGAACCACCGCTACACCCCTGCGGTTGGTCTACCAGAAATGCGCCAGGCGATTGTTGAGAAGACCCTCAAGGACTCGGGAACCAAGTACGACATCTCTCAGATCGTGGTTACCAATGGTGGCAAGCAGGCTGTTTACCAGGCATTCCAGGCGATTGTGAACGAGGGCGACGAGGTTCTGCTTCCTGCCCCTTACTGGACCACCTACCCTGAAGCCATTGCTCTTGCGGGCGGTAAGACCGTTGAAGTTTTCGCGGGTGCAGACCAGAACTACAAGGTGACCGTGGAGCAGCTCGAGGCTGCACGCACTGACAAGACCAAGGCCATGCTGTTCTGCTCACCTTCGAACCCGACCGGTTCGGTTTACACCCGCGACGAGGTTGAGGCAATTGGTAAGTGGGCGTATGCCAATGGCGTTTGGATCATCTCGGACGAGATTTACCAGAACCTGGTCTACGACGGAATTAAGGCCTATTCGGTCACCGAGGTTGTGCCGGAGATGGTCGACACCACCATTTTGGTGAACGGTGTTGCCAAGAGCTACGCCATGACCGGATGGCGCTTGGGATGGATGGCCGGTCCTGCCGATGCCATCAAGGCTGCCGCTAACCTACAGAGCCACCTCACCTCGAACGTTTCGAACATCTCCCAGCGAGCAGCGATTGCCGCCCTGACCGGACCACAGGACGAGGTACTTGCAATGCGTGAGGCATTCGACCGTCGTCGCAAGCTGGCGGTTGAAGAGTTGAACAAGATTCCTGGTTGGGTTGCCCCAACCCCACAGGGCGCCTTCTATGTTTACTCCGACGTCACCGCGCTACTTGGCAAGGGCTACGGAGACACCTCACTGGAACTATGCGACTACATCCTGGAAAAGGCTGAGGTTGCGCTGGTTCCTGGTGAGGCGTTTGGCCCATCTGGTTATGTTCGCATGAGCTACGCGCTTGGCGATGGCCCGCTACTTGAGGGAATTCAGCGCCTGCAGAAGCTTTTTAGCTAGAGCTTTAGAAGCGACTTTACGGCGGTATTGATTACGTCGTTCCAGTCTTCGGAATCCACGCTGGTCTCTGGGCTTGCAACGTCGTCGATTACTCGACCTAGGGTGTAGGCCTGCATGAATACGGCAATGGTTCTGGCATCGAACTTATCGCTAACCCAGCCCTTGATCTGACCTTCGCGAACCACATCGGTCATGGCTTCGGTGAGGCGATCCTGCTCTGCCTCGAGCATCTCGGCGAGTTTCGGCGAGTTCACACTCAGACCAATGACTCGAGCGCGCTCAAGTCGGAACTTACTGCGTTCTGGACCCTGGGTAACGGTGGTTACGAAGATGATCTTTTCCAGGAATTCGTCGGCATTCTTTGCTTCGCTGATGGCACCGGCGACTAGTTCGATTGAGCGATCAACACTGCTCGCGAAACGGGAGATTAGCGCGGCCTCGGTTAGCTCTTCAAAGTTTTCGAAGTGGTGATAGAGAGATCCCTTGGAGATGTTTGAGTCTCGTAGAACGTCGTCAACTTGAATCTCGTGCAGTGCGCGTTCGTCCATCAGGCTCACCATGGTCTCGATGAGCTTTTCCTTGGTTGGGTGAACGCGTCTCGTCATTTCTAGAATCCGATCAGGTTTGGTTCTGGAACTAGGTTAATACCGAACCGATTTGATACAGACATCTGTATAAACCTCGCGAGCTGCACGATTTCTTCCCCGGTGGCGTTGCCGCGGTTGGTGATGGCTAGCGAGTGCTTGCTTGAGGTTCCAGCGTTTGAGCCGGGGATGCTGAAGCCCTTGTGAACTCCGGAGTTCTCAATTAGCCATGCAGCGGAGAGTTTGACCTTCGATTCATCTTCCACATCCCAGCGTGGGCAGTCGAAAGTGATGCCGGCAGCGAATGCTCTTGGCAGGATCGGGTTCATAAAGAACGAGCCGCACGACCAGGTGTCGTGATCCGGGTTGTGAAGCACCATTCCCTTGGTGTGACGGGCGCGAAGAACGCGCTTGCGCACCTCGAGCAGAGTCTCCTCGGTGTCATCGAGAGCTTCGATCAGGCGCTGAGTCTTTGGGGTGTGGGTACTGGTGGTTAGCTTGAACTCCACCCAGGTAACACAGCCGGTCTTGCCACGCTTGAAGATGGAGTCGCGGTAGCCGAAACCGAGGTCTTTGTTCTCGAGAATTTCGGTTTCACCGGTTTCGTAGTCGAGAAATTCCAGGCGGGTAATGACATCGGCGACTTCTTGGCCGTAGGCTCCGATGTTCTGGATTGGCGCTGCCCCAACTGTTCCGGGAATTCCACTGAGTGCCTCGATGCCGGTGAGGCCGGCGGCAACGGTGTGGGCCACGAAGTCGTCCCAGACTTCACCGGCTTGAACGCGAATCAGAGCGCCAAATGGAATCTCTTCGATCTGGATGCCCTTGTTCTCAACTTTGATCACGTTAAGGGTTGGAAGTTCATCGGCGGCCACGATGTTGCTGCCACCGCCAAGTAGAAGCCAGTCTTCGCCGGTGCCCCAAACTTCGAGACAGGCCTCGATGAGTTCTTCGCGAGTCTGCGGTTTCACCAAACTGGCCGGGTATCCCCCGACGCGCATGGTGGTTAGCTCGCTAAGTGGCTGCATGAATTAGAGGCGAACCTTGGCCTGGGCCTTACCGAGTACCGAGGTTTCGTTGTAGATCACGCTGAGGTCGACTCGCACGATGTTGTTCTCGGCATCGATCTCACCGATCTTGCCAGTGACCACCACGACGGCACCTTCGCTTGCGTCAACGAAAACCGGCTTAGTGAAACGAACTCCGTAGTCGATGACCTTGCCGGCATCGCCGACCCAATCGGCAGCAACCTGAACGGCCACACCCATTGTTAGCATTCCGTGAGCGAGCACGCCGTCGAGGCCAACCGATTTGGCGAAGTCGTCGCGGTAGTGAATTGGGTTGAAGTCACCCGAGGCTCCGGCGTAGCGAACCAGTGAGTCGCGGGTAAGGAGGAATTCCTTAGTGCCAATGACCTGGCCAACTTCGAGCGAAGCAATGTTGATGTGAGTCATTACTCGGCTCCTCTCACTACGAGGGTGGAGATTGCGGTGCAAACCAACTCGTTTGCGGTATCGAAGATTTCGGTTTCGAAGGTCACCATGCTGTGGGCTCCGAGGGTCTTCACGCTGGCTACCTTGAGGGTGCTGGTGAGTTCGTCGCCAGCCACGATTGGGCGCGCGTGAACGAATCGCTGGTCGCCGTGAACCACACGGCTGAAGTCGATGTCGGCCTCAGGGTCGGCAAGCACGGTTGCGAGCGAGCGCTCCTGAATCACCACTGCGAAGGTTGGTGGGGCAACGACGTCGGTGTAGCCGGCTGCCTGGGCAGCGAAGACGTCGAGGTTCACTGGGTTTACAGACTTAACCGCGTGGGCGAATTCACGGATCTTCTCGCGACCGACCAGGTAAGGAGCGGTTGCGGGATATTTCTTGCCCTCAACATTTGGATTAACCACAACACAAGATTACTTGGGATAAGGAGGGAATTGGATTTGTTGGTAGCTAGGGCGGGACTCGAACCCGCGACCCCACGATTATGAGTCGTGTGCTCTAACCACCTGAGCTACCCAGCCGCAGAGCCCCGAGACAGGATTGAACTG
>JBEGPG010000082.1:0-11099 GCA_041181585.1 Actinomycetota bacterium | reverse complement strand
ATCGGTACCGGTCAGGTTCACGTTTGGTTCCCTGCCCAGGAGGGCGGATTCCCTAAGCCTAAGGATGTAGTGCTTTCCCGTGACTGAATTTAGAAGAATCCTGCTGAACGGTTACCCGGTTCAGGTTAAACGCGAGGGCGAGGAGCTGGTTGCACCAGACGGTCGTCGCATCGCCATCGAGGACGCGCACCACCTGCCTCCAAGCGAACCAACCAAGATTGTTGCCGTTCACCTGAACTACGACAGCCGCACCAAGGAGTTCATGACGAAGCTCCCGCCTGCGCCTACCTACTTCCTGAAGCCTCCAACGGCTCTGAACTCCCACAAGGGCGACGTGGTTCGCCCTGACGGATGTAAGTGGCTGAACTACGAGGGTGAGATTGTGATCATCATCGGTAAGGTTTGCCGCAACATTTCTCCTGAGGAAGCTGGCGAATACATCGCCGGTTACTCGGTTGGAAACGATTTCGGTTTGCACGACTTCCGTGACACCGACGCCGGTTCGATGCTTCGCGTAAAGGGTTCGGACACCCTGGCTCCGGTTGGCCCTGGAATGGTCACCGACTGGGACTTCCGCAACAAGCGCATTCAAACCATCGTTAACGGCAAGGTGGTTCAGGACGACAACACTTCGAACATGGAGTGGGACATGCACTACCTGGTTGCCGACATCGCTCGAACCATCACCCTGATGCCTGGCGACATGCTGTACTCGGGAACTCCGGCGAACAGCCGCCCCGTGTTCCCTGGCGACGTGGTTGAGGTTGAGGTAGAAGGCCTTGGTCGTCTAACCAACACCGTGGTTCACGGACCAACCGGAATTCGCTCAGACGTTGGCGCGCAGCCAACCGAAAGTGAAGAAGTGATCTCCACCGCACTCGGTGGCGACTGGGAGTTCCGCGGAATTCGCACCCCGTCCAAAGACCTATACCCATCGACAGTAGAGGAAAAGTAAATGATCAAGATCGACGTAGACATGACCAAGTGCCAGCACTACGGCATGTGTGTATTCGAGGCTCCAGAGGTCTTCAAGCTAAACGAAGACGACAAGCTTGAGTACGTTGCAACCGCTGACGACTCCGAGCGTGCCAACGTTGAGGCAGCGATTGACGTTTGCCCAATGCAGGCCATTTTCATCCGCGACTAGTCATGTCTAAGCCGGTCGTAATCGTCGGGGCCTCCATGGGAGGTCTGCGTGCAGCTGAGGCGCTTCGTCGCTTCGGCTACACCGGCGGAATTACGGCCATTGGCGACGAAACTTGGGCACCGTACAACCGCCCGCCGCTTTCTAAAGAGGTGCTGGCCGGCGACGACGTGAGCCACGAGACGGTCGCCTTTCCTCAGCGTCCGGCCACGGCCGACGTGGGTTGGGTACTTGGCCACAGTGTGGTCAAGGCGGATCTGGCTCACAACACCGTGACCACCGACGACGGTGAGGTGTTCGAGTATTCGCACCTGATCATCGCTACGGGTCTGCGGCCAAAGAAGCAGGTTTACCCGAACAACATTCACGCCGGTCGCCACATCATTCGAACCCTCGACGACGCCATGGGCCTTCGCGCTGCACTGCAGCCTGGCAAGAAGGTTGTGGTTTTGGGCGCTGGATTCATTGGTTGTGAAACGGCAGCCACCGCGCGCAAGCTCGGCTGCGAGGTAACAATCGTTGCCCCGGGAACCGTGCCGATGCTTCGACCACTCGGCGAGGAACTCGCCAGCGAACTCCAGCGTCGCCAAGAAGCTGAGGGTGTGAAATTCCTCATGAAACGTCGCGTGAGCGACTTGGTTGGCGGGGCACACATCACCGCGGTGACTCTCGACGATGGCACCACCCTAGACTGTGATGTCTTCATCGAGGCCATTGGCTCTCACCCGAACACCGAATGGCTCGAAGGCAACGACATCGACATTACCGATGGCCTACTCTGCGATGAAAACCTTCGCGGAGTAAAGGCTTCTGGTGGTAGCTGGAACAACGTCTGGGGAGTCGGCGACGTGGTTCGCTTCCCGAACCCGCGCTACGGTGGCGACGTTCGGCGCGTTGAGCACTGGAACATTCCGAGCGAGTGTGCCAAGTACGTTGGGAACGCAATTGCCACCGGTGATCCTGGAGCCGCATTCAGCCCGCTGCCATCGTTCTGGTCGGATCAATTCGATGTTCACATTTTGGCTTACGGTCTTCTGGCCATCGCCGACAGCAACAAGTTGGTCGATGGAACAATCGACGGCGACTGCGTATTTGAGTATTACCAGGGCGACAAGTTAGTTGGCGCTGCTGGAATCGGTTTGCGATCGGTAGTCATGGGCTACCGCAAGGTTTTTGAAGGATAGGAAAGCAAATGGCATCATTCTTTGATCTAGACATCTCGTTTGAAGACGACGGCGAGCTACCCGACCCGTCGAAGATTCCAGCCGAGAAGTTGAAGGCTGCAATCGAAACCCTCCCCGATGCCCTGAAGGACGTGGCGATGGGCGTTCTCTACGAAAAGCGCACCATGAGCGATGTGTCACAAGACCTTGGTATTCGCCAGAGCGAGTTGGTTACCCGCCTACACCGCGCCCAGTTGGCGATCGGCATGTACCTCATGAGCCAAGGACGCCCTGGGCACTAATGACCATTCATTTTAAGAACTTCATCGACGGCGAATACCGCGAGCCAGTTGCCGCCGAGGCGATGGACATTTTTAACCCTGCTGATGGCAAGGTTTACGCACAGGCACCGATCTCAACCGAAAAGGATGTTGACGACGCCTTCCAGTCGGCCGGAAAGGCCTTCGAGAAATGGAGACTCTCAACTCCTGCGGAGCGCCAGCTTGCCCTGCTGAAGATTGCCGATGCCTTCGAGAAGCGTGCCGACGAACTTGCCGACACCGAAAGCCGAGACACCGGTAAGCCTCGCGGCATCATGATCCCTCACGAGGTCAACAACATCGTTAGCCAGATTCGCTTCTTTGCCGGAGCTGCCCGAAACCTCGAGGGCCGTTCGACGGGCGAATACACTCGCAACCACACATCGTCGATTCGCCGCGAGCCTATCGGTGTGATTGGTCAGATCACTCCTTGGAACTACCCAATGGTCATGGCTACCTGGAAGTTCGCCCCGGCCATTGCCGCCGGAAACACCATTGTTTTGAAGCCTTCGGACACCACTCCTGCATCCACGTTGTTGATGGCCGAGATTGCGTCCGAGTTTCTACCAAAGGGCGTGTTCAACGTGGTCGTGGGCGATCGCACCACCGGTGCTGCCGTGGTCTCGCACAAACTTCCCCAGATGGTCGCCATCACCGGTTCGGTTCGCGCTGGAATGGAAGTTGCCAAGGCTGCGGCCATTGACGTGAAGCGCGTGCACCTTGAGCTAGGAGGCAAGGCTCCGGCCATTGTGTTCCCAGATGCCGACCTAAAGCGCGCAGCGGCCACCATCGTTGGTGCCGCCTTCTACAACGCGGGTCAGGACTGCACCGCGGCCACGCGCGTTCTGGTTCACGAGAGCATTCGCGACGAACTTCTCGCCCTGATGCGCGACGAGGTTTTGACCAACGCCAAGACCGGAGACCCGAGCCGCTCGGACATTCTGTTTGGCCCGGTAAACAACATCAACCAGTTCGAGCGCGTTGCCGGATTCGTTGAGCGCATCCCGAAGCACGCCGAACTAATCGTTGGTGGAACCGGTTCGAGCACCAACGGCTACTACCACGAGGCCACAATCATCGCCGACCTTCGCCAGGACGACGAACACATCCAGGACGAAATCTTCGGACCCATCCTTTCGGTGCAGACCTTCAAGACCGAAGAGGAAGCGCTGCGCAACGCGAACGACGTTATGTATGGGCTCGGATCATCGGTCTGGACCTCTGACCACGGCCGGGCTATGCGCTTCAGCCGTGACCTGAACTTCGGTGCGGTCTGGGTGAACGAACACGGCGCTCTGGCTGCCGAAATGCCTCACGGTGGTTATCGCCACTCGGGCTATGGCAAGGACCTCTCGATGTACGGGTTCGAGGACTACACGCGCATCAAGCACGTGATGAGCTACATCGGCCACTAACTCAAGCTAAAAACGAATACACGCAAACGACAACGGAGTCAAAATGGCAAACTCGCCGCAGCAACTGCATTTAACCACCGCTCTACCTGGCCCAAAATCGCAGGCACTCGACGAACGCCGCAAGGTTGCCATCTCGGCTGCAGTTGGAACAACGATGCCGGTCTATGCCGCGAGCGCTGATCGAGGCGTCATCGTTGACGTGGACGGAAACACCCTGGTCGACATGGGTTCGGGAATTGCAGTGACCACCGTTGGTGCAGCCAGCCCCCGCGTGATCAAGGCCGTTCAGGAAGCCGTTGCCGAGTTCACCCACACCTGTTTCATGGTTACTCCTTACGAGCGTTACGTTGCCGTTGGTGAGCTGCTGAATCGCATCACGCCTGGCAAGTTTGCTAAGAAGAGCGCGCTGTTCAACTCTGGTGCCGAGGCAGTTGAGAACGCTGTGAAGATCGCTCGCTACCATACCGGCAAGCAGGCGGTTGTGGCCTTCGACCATGCTTACCACGGTCGCACCAACCTGACCATGGCGCTCACCGCGAAGAGCATGCCATACAAGAGTGGCTTTGGGCCATTCGCTTCCGAGATCTACCGCGTGAGCGGTTCATATCCGCTTCGCGATCAACTCACCGGCGCCCAGGCGGCAGCCAAGGCCATCCACTCCATCGAGAAACAAATCGGTGCCGGAAACCTAGCCGCGGTAATCATCGAGCCGATTCAAGGTGAGGGTGGTTTCGTGGTGCCGGCCGATGGGTTCCTACCTGCCATCGTGGAGTGGTGCCGCACCAACAACGTGGTGTTCATAGCCGACGAAGTTCAGAGTGGTTTCGCTCGTACCGGCAAGATGTTTGCGTCCGAGCACTTCGGAATCGAGCCAGACCTAATCGTTAGCGCCAAGGGAATCGCCGGTGGCCTGCCACTTTCCGCGGTGACTGGCCGTGCCGAAATCATGGACGCCCCGCACGTTGGCGGACTCGGCGGAACCTACGGTGGTAACCCGATCGCCTGTGCGGCAGCACTCGCGGTAATCGAAGACATTGAGCAGGATGACCTGCTTGGCAAGGCTCGCGAGATTGAATCCGCGATGTTCAAGCACCTAAACGCACTTGCAGCCAAGGACGCGAGAATTGCCGAGGTTCGCGGAAAGGGTGCAATGATCGCTCTCGAACTGGTTGATGCCAGCGGTAAGCCAGACGCAGCTTTCACGGCAAAGCTGGCAGGTGCCTTGAAGGCCAAGGGCATAATCGTGCTGACCTGCGGCACCGACGGGAACATCATGCGCTTCCTGCCACCGCTCACGATGCCGACCGATTTACTCGAAGCCACGCTGGAAACCATCGCCGCCACGATGAATGAAATTTGATAGTTAGAATCGAAGCACATGCCTAATCAACGACGATTGACAGAACTACCGCAATCCCTTGGCCTCGATGCCTGGGTCACTTCAGTTGCTGTGCTAACGCAGCCCCAGAAAATTGTCTGGTGCGATGGCACCCGTGAAGAATACGACCGCCTATGCAACCAGTTGGTTGAAGGCGGAACCTTTATCAAACTGAACGAAGAGAAGCGCCCGAACAGCTATCTCGCTCGCACCGATCCGAGCGACGTGGCTCGAGTCGAAGAGCGAACCTTTATCTGCAGCGACGACGAGATCGACGCCGGCCCTACCAATAACTGGCAGGCACCCGATGTGATGAAGGAAAAGCTAGAGCGCCTATTCGCCGGATCGATGCGCGGTCGCACCATGTACGTGATTCCGTTCGCAATGGGTCCGCTTGGTTCGCCACTCACCCGCTACGGCATCCAGATCACCGACAGCGAATACGCCGTGGTGAACATGCACCTCATGACCCGCGTAACTCCGAAGGTTGCCGATGCCATTCGTGGCGGCGCAGACTGGGTTGCCACCATGCACTCGGTTGGTTCACCGCTAAGCCCAGGGCAGGTCGACAGCACCTGGCCTTGCAACCGTGAGAAGTACATTTGCCAGTTCCCTGACACCAAGGAAGTTTGGTCGTTCGGTTCCGGTTACGGCGGTAACGCACTTCTCGGCAAGAAGTGCATGAGCCTTCGCATTGGTTCGGTTCTTGCCCGCGAGGAAGGCTGGCTCGCCGAGCACATGCTGATCTTGCGCATGCAGAACCCTGCCGGCGAAAAGATGCACCTTGCCGCCGCATTCCCAAGCGCCTGCGGCAAGACCAACCTCGCCATGCTTCAGCCAAGCCTGCCGGGTTGGAAGGTTGAAACGATCGGCGACGACATCGCTTGGATTGGCCCAGACGAAGAAGGTCGCCTACGTGCGATCAACCCAGAGAACGGGTTCTTCGGTGTTGCCCCTGGTACCAGCGTGAAGTCGAACCCGGTTGCCATGGAGCTAATTGCCAAGGACACTATCTTCACCAACGTTGCTCTTACCGACGACGGCGACATTTGGTGGGAGGGTATGACCAAGGTTCCACCTAAGCACCTGATCGACTGGCGCGGAAAGTTCTGGACCCCTGCCGCAGGAACTCCAGCCGCTCACCCGAACGGTCGCTTCACGGCACCGGCCGCCAACTGCCCGACCATCAGCCCAGACTGGGAGGACCCGAAGGGTCTCGCGCTCGACGCGATTGTCTTCGGTGGTCGCCGCTCGAGCGGCGCTCCATTGGTAATGCAGTCGAAGAGTTGGGAGCACGGTGTGTTCCTTGGAGCCACCATGGTTTCCGAGCAGACCGCAGCCGCCGAGGGAACCGTTGGCAAGTTACGTCACGATCCATTCGCAATGCTTCCATTTGCGGGCTACCACATGGCCGACTACTGGCAGCACTGGTTAGACATGGCCGAGAAGGTTCCTCACCTGCCAAAGGTGTTCCGCGTGAACTGGTTCCTCAAGAACGAAGAAGGTCAGTTCATCTGGCCTGGCTTCTCGGAGAATGCTCGAGTGCTTCGCTGGATCATGGAACGCATTCAGGGCAAGGTCTCGGCCGAGGAAACCCCATTCGGGCTACTTCCAAAGTTGAGTGACTTAGGCGTTGAAGAACTTGGGCTGAACAAGTCTGATTCGGCTCAGCTACTTGCCATGCCAAAGGATCAGTTGCTTGCCGAGTTGGACGATGACGAGATTTACTTTCGTCAGTTCGGTTCGCACCTACCAGAGGCGATTCGCGCGGAACTCGACTTCGAGCTGGAAGCTGCTTCTAACTAAAGTCTTTGACGACCTTGGCACCAAGTTCGCGGATTACCTGGAACATGGCATCGACGTCGCTAACTTGCGTTCTAAAGTTCGTGTAGCAAGGACGTAGCCAAATCTGTCCGTCAATCGTTGCCGGTGAAAGATAAATACGCCCGTCTTCCAAGATCTCTTCGTAAATCTTTCGGTTCAAGCCCGAAACGTCCTTCACGCCGTCAGGAGCGAACTGAATTGGCACGATCGAGAGCTGTGGGCGATTTGGTAGCACGTGGAAATCGTCCGAGGAAAGAGCCTGGTCATAGGTGTATTCGGCCAGCTCGATGTTTTCGGTGATCGCTCTCTCGAATTCGTCTGCGCCGTGAGTAGCGAAGCCCATCCACATCTTCAGCGCGCGCACAGGGCGTGAGTACTCAAGTGTGATGTCCACCGCGTTTGGCTCGTCGGAGTCGTGTGGCATATAGGCCTCATTGTGGCTGAATGTGCGAACCAAAGGATCGTAGCTCTTCATCAGCACGATGCTGCATGCCTTAGGAACGAACAACCACTTGTGGGCGTCGATGGTCACCGAATCGGCTCGTTCGATTCCCTTGAAACGGGCTTTGGCCTTTGCGGTGCCAGCCGCTGGAGCGCCGTAGGCGCCGTCGATATGCATCCAAATTCCATAACGCTCGCAAACGTCGGCAATCTCGTCCAAGGGGTCGATAGCGCCGGTGAGAGTGGTTCCGGATGATGCGATTACCGCAAGGGGAACCACCCCATTCGCAATGTCCTCGAGAATCGCTGCATCGAACGCAGCCACGTCCATGCGTCGTTCGGCATCGATCGGAATCGAGCGAACCGCAGAACTTCCGAAGCCCAGCAGTTCTACGCCTCGAATGTTGGAGTAGTGAGCCTCCGCCGAGCAGTAAATTGCCACCGGAACGGTCACTCCGTCGCGACGGGCATTAGGAAACTTACGAGTTCTAGCAGCAGCCAGCGCCGTGATGTTGCTGATGGTTCCGCCTGAGGTGAAAAGCCCCTTGGCGTTTTCGTGATAGCCAATGAACTGGCCAATCCACTTCGCGGCTTGGCGCTCTAAGAGAGTTGCTGCCTTCGAGTCCACGGCAAGGTTGATGTCGTAGCTTGAAGCCAAGAAGTCGGCAACTGCACCCATCTCGAGACCCGAGGAACCGATGTAGGCAAAAAACCTAGGACGACTCTGGGCGAGGGACTGGTCCAAGATGTCTACCGCCTGAGAAAGCGCCTCGGTCTCCCCGCGACCACTTCTAGGTAGATCTGCAGCCAACACATTCAAAGTTGACTGGCTGATTTCCGGTTCACTCTCACGTGCCTTATCGAAGCCCGACCAAACCTGCGAGACGCGGGTGGCTAGGTCTTTGAGAAGAGCGTTTCGATCGCCCCGGAACTTGAACATTAGAGGTTTGGAACCAAAACGTAGCGGGTCTCTAGATACTCTTCAATACCTTCGGCACCGCCTTCGCGGCCAAGACCAGAAGCCTTGACACCGCCGAATGGAGCTGCTGCGTTCGAAACCAGACCGGTGTTCAAACCCGACATTCCGCTCTCAAGCGAATCGACCAACCGCATACCGCGAGCCAGGTCCTTGGTGAACGCGTAGGAAACCAAACCGTACTCGGTGTTGTTAGCCAAGTGAACTGCTTCTTCCTCGGTCTTGAAGCGAACGATTGGCGCAATTGGGCCAAAGATCTCTTCCTTAAGGATGGTGGCATCGGCTGGAACGTTGGCAAGCACGGTTGGCTTGAAGAAGTATCCTTCATCGCCAACGGTTTCGCCACCGGTGACAACGTCTCCGCCTTCCTTCACGGTCACGTCTACTAGACGCTGCATGTTCTCGCGAGCAGCCGAGTTGATCACCGGACCACAGGTGGTTCCGTCGGCCACACCGCGTCCTAGGTTTAGTTCTGCCATCTTGGCAGCGAACTTGGACGCGAATTCGTCGGCTACCGAGTCGTGCACGATGAAGCGGTTGGCGGCGGTACATGCCTGGCCGATGTTACGCATCTTCGCCTGCATTGCGCCGGTTACCGCGGCATCTAGATCGGCATCCTCGAATACCAGGAATGGTGCATTTCCTCCGAGTTCCATCGAAGTGCGCAGCACGTTCACCGCTGCCTGCTGCAATAGCTTCACGCCAACTCCGGTGGAGCCGGTGAAGGTTAGCTTGCGAAGGCGAGAGTCGGCGATAATCGGCCCTGCAGTTGCCGAAGAGGTGCTGGTAGTAATCACGTTCACAACACCCGCTGGAAGTCCGGCTTCCTCAAGTGCCTTCACGAAGTAAAGGGTAGTTAGTGGAGTCAACTCGGCTGGCTTCACGATCATGGTGCAACCGGCAGCAATCGCCGGAGCAATCTTGCGGGTGGCCATGGCAAGAGGGAAGTTCCAAGGGGTAATCGCAAAGGCCGGACCAACCGGACGCTTGGTGATCAGCATCTTGCCGGTGCCCTCTGGGTTCGAGCCGAAGCGACCGCCAATGCGTGCAGCCTCTTCACTGAACCAGCGAACAAACTCATTACCGTAAGTAACCTCACCACGAGCCTCAGCTAGAGGCTTACCCATTTCAAGCGAGATGATGGTGGCAAACTCTTCGGCTCGATCGCGCACGATCTCAAAGGTGCGTCGAAGGATTTCAGCTCGCTCACGTGGAGCGGTCTTGGCCCACTTTTCCTGAGCATCCGCCGCCGACTTCATGGCAGCCATGCCATCTTCAGGAGAGGCATTGGCAATGGTAAGCAAGGTCTTGCCGGTGGCTGGGTCCTCAACGTTGATTGGAGAGTCGCCGTGACCCTGAACCCACTTGCCATCGATGTAAAGACCAGTAGGAACCTTAGCCAGAAGCTCGGTTTCATTCAGCGACATTGCTTATCCATTCACTCGTTTTATTCGGATACGAACAATCTTATTGCCCTCAAGCGGCAAGTAATAGGGCTTCAATACCGAAGGCGGCCTTGAGTGGGAAATCCAGATAATCGGCCATCAGTTCCAACTCAGGAGCCCGCCAAACAAAGTCTCGAGCCATCATCGCCAGAGACGACCAGAAGAAGCACGTCATGAGATCACTGGCATAGTGAGTAACCGATTCCCCGGGAAACGCCTGGCCAATAACCTTACGAATCAAAGGCGGAGCATCCGCAGCACCAAAGCGATGCAAGGTCGCCCAAACATTCAACTCATACTGGCGAGCCAAGTTCGGATCGAAAATCGAACTTGCGTTTTCCACGTGCAGAAGCTTGTGAATCGTGCGCGCATGGCTGATTCGGGCGTTCTCCAGCAGGTCATAAAGCTCAATGAACCGAGAGATGTCGTAACCACACTGACGAAGCTCGTAGACGTCGGGGTAATAGAGCTGCCGATAGAACGGCACATGCCCGCGATTGTTTACGGGTAGACCCCACGACTCGATGACCTCGTCGGTCTGATTCTCGATGTAGTCGTTGGCGTCCACAGGTTAATTGTCGTCGATTGTCTTTAGGCTTGGAACAGATTTCGCGATTGGGGAAAGAATGAATAACAAGTCTTCTAGTCTGGGCTGTGGCGCCTTGGTGCTTTTAATTGCACTCGTTGCTGTGGGCCAGTTCTTATTCACCACTCCAGTTGGCTGGATCATCCTTGTAATTAGCACCGCGGCCATCTGGTACTCGGTAGTAGCAAAGAAAAAGGAAAACAAAGCGAAGCTAGTCGCTGCATTCGAATCCAATGCCGCAATCCTTACCGACATCGCCGCCGGCAAGGGCACCGACATGATTGGTGGCCTCAGCCTAAACAAGGGTGAAACCGCAATCTACGCCTGCCCAAACGTTGCTCTCACCGAGTACCAAAGCACCGGATCCTCTTACTCAGGAACTTCCGGCGGGGTCAGTTTCCCACTGG
>JBEGPG010000081.1:0-3956 GCA_041181585.1 Actinomycetota bacterium | reverse complement strand
GGAGAATGAACAATGAGCCAAACCCGCCAACTTGCCGTCAACCTCAATGACGAATCCCATGAGGTTGTATTCATCATCAAAGAATCGCGACCAAGTTAATTGAGTCTGTTCGTCGCTAAGTTCTTGCCGATAAAACTCAAGGTATCCCTGCCAGAGCCCACGCCACTGATCGTAATCACTGGTGCTGAGTTTCCTGAAGTGCAACATTTAGATCTTGTCTAGAAGTGCTTTCTTCTTCTCTTCAAACTCTTCCTGCGAAAGAATGCCGGCATCTAAAAGGTCCTTCAGCTTCTTCAGCTGATCCATTGGGTCAACCTGGTTGATTACGGTTGTGGTTCCACCGCCGCCCTTTTGAGCCTCAGCAACCAGGTCTCTGAGGATGTTGTAGAAGGCTTCGGAATCGCCTTCTTCCATCTGTACATAAGTGTCAACGTTTGAAGCGCGTGAGATTTCGATAGCCCATCCAAGCATCATCTTCTTGGCGCGAGTAACACCTGTGATCATGGCGAAGTTGTAAACCTCGGACTGCTTGACCTTGTCAAAAAGAGCAGTTGGCTTTCCTAGAACGTGGAGCGACTTGTTGGTAAGGACCATTACAACGAATGCCTGCGAAGAGACCTGACCACGTGCCGCCAAACGAGACCCTTTGACCACTCGCAAAACTTCTTCATCATCTGGAATGTAAGGCGTAATTGCTTCTAGGCTCAGGTGCGAGCTCTTATAGGTGTTGAATGGTTGCTTAGCCTCGTTGTATTTGGCTTCAAGTGTCGAGTTCATCGATCCCCCTTGGTTCGGATTTAAGTTCATCCTATTGGATGACTAGAACTCCAGTTCTCCGGTTTTGATAGTTCTTATGAAACGTCCTGGCAATTCATCCCCGTAGAAGTTGTCATTGAATTCGTTGACCACGGATTCAGCCGAAACCGTGTGCCCATTCCATTCATAACCGGTGGTGGTGTGTGCGTCGCCCAAGATGGTCACGTCGTACCCTAAGTTGGTGGCCGAGTGAGTTGTGTGGCGAACACAGTTGTTGGTCTGCATTCCGGTGATAACTAAGTGACCCACATTCAACGACTTGAGGATCTCCTCAAGGTTGGTTGCCTCGAAGGAGCTGCGATAGGTCTTGCGGACCTTGTGCTCACCCTCCATAGGGTTTAACTGCGGAACAATCTGCCAACCCTCGGTCTCGAGCGGCATTTCTTCATCGGAGTGCTGAACCCAGATCACCGGCACGCCGGCTGCACGAGCCTTGTCCACAGCAAGGTTGATGTTGGCTAGAACATTGTCGAGCTTGTAGGCATCAACGACCACATTGTTCTGAACATCGATGACCATAAGTGCCGTCTTATCGCGACCTGGAATGTTACTCATACTCGAATGCTATCCGTCCTGGGGATGAGTTGGGGTTTCTAGAGTCAATTGATAGAAAGCAACATCGAGCCAACGACCGAATTTGAAACCAACCTCTGGAAGAGTTCCCACATGCTTGAATCCAAGCTTCTCGTGAAGGGCAATACTCCCCGCGTTCTCGGTATCGATAGCGCCAATTATTGCGTGCAAGTTTAGTTTCTTCGCGGCATTGACGACCTCAAGCATGAGCACCTTGCCTAGCCCTTCACCACGGTGATCTTTATGAACATAGACGGAATGCTCGACTGTGTATTTGTAGGCGGGTTGAACTCGGAATTGCCCAAAGGTACCAAAGCCAAGAAGTTTTCCATCAGTTGAAACAACCCCGATGACCGGAAAGCCCGAAGCCACCTTGTTAGTAAACCATGGAGTCATGCTCTCGATAGTTCGCGGTTTGTAGTCGTAAAGCGCAGTTGACGTCTCGATGGCGTCATTCAGAATTGCAAGAATCTGTTTGCCGTGCTCTTCTAGGGAGCACTGAACAATCGAGTAATTGGACATCGTTAACTAAAGAACTGGTTCGCCGTCTTTGTTTGCGTGAGGCTGCCCTGGTTGCAAAAACCAGATCAACAACATGATTGCGCCGGCAAGCGGAATCAAAATAAACCACATGTAGGTTCCAGGCTTACCCATGTCTTGCAGGCGGCGCACGCCGAGAGCAAGGGATGGCAGGAACGTGGCTATCGACCAAACACTTTGCATTGCTGAATCTGTGCGCGAAGGGAATACCAAATCGCCAAGCTGGATGACTTCAACTTTTCCAGGGAACAGCAATGCAACCACCGAGCCGGCTAACACCAAGAACAAAATGGTCCACCAGAATGTCTTCTTTGAGGTGCGGCCGTGAAAGTTTGCATAGTTGAGCCAGTAAGACTTGATGGAATCAATAAAGTTCATGGCTTCAGTCTATGGTGCAGCAATTATTCGAGTAGGCCCTCGACCACGTCTGCCATCTTGCCGCTAATTAGCTCAGCCATGATGTGCCAGCGAGATTCCATGGACAGGTCGGTATATTCCATGCTTGCCGATACTGCCATCGAAACCTCGGCGGCATGTGAAACCACGAAGGCGCCACCGCCAAGCACGACTGCGTATTTGCTAGCTAGAGCATTCAAGGCTTGAAAGGCTGCGTCGGTCATCTCAGGTACTTCGTATCGTTCAACTGGCCGATTGGGACCAAAGTGCGAAGTTGGCCCATTGAAGCTGTCGGAATTCACTCGAGTAAAAAGAAGATTCTCAAAATCTGGAGCAGAGTAGCCACTACCCACAGGCTTTTTGTGATCCGGGTCAAACCAGCCATGGACGATGCCGAACCAGACGTGTCGACCTGGTTTTGATGCGATTGTGAAGGCTTGGAAAACGGAGCCGTCTTTTCGAAGATTCCCGGGAAATTTCTCTTCATCGGTCTCGAGTACTTCGAGCCCGTTAGCCTTGGCGAACAGCTTCCAGCGCCTTTGAGTGTATTTATCTCTGGCAACCATGAGATAAATACCGAGAACTCCGAGCATGATCCAACCAATCATGATCAGCCAGTAGTAATCTTGCACTTCTTGTGGTGGTTCTCCCGACCTAGGGAAAAGAATGAACGTAACTAAAAAGAAAATGACTCCAACCAGACCAATCGAAGCGCGAAGCCAGCCTGGAGCGTGAATTGTTGAGTTTTGCTCTCTGTAGTTGAGTGAGGTTTCGTCGCCGATGAAGCCGAGCTTCATGTTCGAAAACTTGAGTCCGCGCATTGCTGCGGCGATTTCCGAATTGCTCGGCGTTGAGTTCCCCTTGGTGGCCATGGCACAAGTCTAAAGAGGCGATTTCCAAAATCGCGGGCTTCTTGGCTGGCATTAGGTAAACCTAACCACCAAATTGGCTCACATGTGATGAACTTTTGTAACCAACCGAAGGACACGCATGTTGACTCAAACCGCAAAAGTAAAAATTGACCGTCCAGCTAGATACGGAAAACAACTTGCCTCTCACATGGGTAACAAAATTCCGGCAGTTGAAATTGAGGGTGGCTGGAAACTCTCGTTCGACATCGGTGAAGCAACTCTTATTTCAACCGACACCCACTTGGTAATGCAAAGTTCCGCCGAGAAATTGGAAGACCTCCAGAAGATTCAATTTGCACTCGTAAAGCATTTGGTCAAATTTGCAACCAAACTAGGCGATCTAGAGATCAACTGGAAATAGTTAAACGAAGAAAGCCCGCATTGCTGCGGGCCTTCGACCATGGGATGGTGGAGATGGGGGGAATTGAACCCCCGTCCAGAACGATGATTCTGACTCTTCTACGGGTGTAGTTTCACTAACGCTTTACTCGGTCCTGGTCATACCGTGAAACGAGTCGACCAACAAACCCAGCCTGAGTTTAAGTCCCGCGGAGCCCTAAGGCGTAACTCCGCAGCTAGATTTCTAGATAACGCCAGGACCCGAAACGAAATCAAATTCGGACTGACGGACTCGGGCTAGTTGCGCTTAGGCAGCTAGGGCGAAGTCGGCGCGCTTTGCATTGGCACCTATAGTTTGCAGCGGACATTTACGTGTTGACG
>JBEGPG010000080.1:0-4721 GCA_041181585.1 Actinomycetota bacterium | reverse complement strand
ACCTTTTCGGTTTCGACTTCTTCGGATTCTTGAGTCCATTCGTGGGCGCACTCTGGGCAGACAAGGAGCGAACCCATCTCGTAGGTGTATTCGCTCTGGCACTTAGGACAGTTAGGTAGTTCGTTCATAGGTTGTTTTCCGCCCAAATCTGGATGGCGTCGTAGTGATATTTTCCCAGACCTTTGCCAACTGCTTCGTAACTGTCTTTGTAGTGGCTTGGGAGTATGTAGCTCATGGCGAGGCTTTTGTAGGCCTCTTTGGTGGGTGTCCAAAACTTGGAGACGAATTCGTAGTGCTTGGCTACCAGCTCTTGAACTCTTTGATCGGCTGGGTTCACGCCTTCGTGCATGGCAGCTGCAAATGAGGTGGTGATCTCACTGAACTCAATGGTGAACTGGTTGGTTTCTTGTTCGGAGTAGTTGTTCTGGTATTGACCGGCGTGAATGCTTAGTGGGTCACTGTTGTTCACTTGAGCTCCTGGGGAACGGGTCCGTCGATTGGGTCGATTCTATCGAGTTCGAACCAAGCGATGATTCGCTGGTGATTTGTCCACTTAGGGTGGCAGCTGGTCATGGTGAGGTATTTGCCGCCTCTGTGAGCGCCCTCGAGGCCTTCAGGAACTGGGGCGATGACTCCAAGCGCGGTTGGTTCGACAACCTTGGTTTGTAGGTAGTTATAGATGAACCAGCCATCGTTGGTTTCGATAACTACCTTGTCGCCTGCCTGGAGCTTGTCGATGTTGAAGAACGGTGCTCCGTGGCTGGTTCGGTGAGCGGCGATTGAGAAGTTGCCGGTTTCGCCAGGCCAGGCAGAGGAAACGTAGTGCCCTGGGCCGATTTTGTTCAAGGTGATCTTCTGGAAAGTTCCCTGACCAATTAGGCGCATCCAGTGTTTTCCGAATCGTGGGACGTGAACACTTCCGAATACCTCACCCTGTTTGAGTGACTTCGAAATGCTCTCGAACTTAGGCGCCGTTGGTGTAGTTGGGTTTTTCTGGAATTGCTCGGCAGAAGTCTGTTGTTCGTTGGCTACCAGAGGGTCGTTGATGAATAGTTGCCAGCCCACAAAGAGAAGCAAGACCGTGCCAACGGTGATGAATAGTTCACCGACGATTCCAACTACTTTTCTAAGCGTTTTCATTGACGATTGGGTCGGTGGTGATCAGGGAATCGAGAAAAGGAAAAGCCACAAAGAAAAGGAATGCGATGGCAATTGCAAAGATCAGAACCATTTGGGTGACTTTGGCGAATCGGCCGCCCTTTAGGCGTTTATAAAGTGCCGAATACATTGTTTAGCCAGCCTTGCGAATGTAATTAGAATATTTGTCTAAGCGTAAGGAAGAATGCGATCTACCAAGGTAAAGACTAGCGCAGGGGGTTTCAGACGAGCCCTTGCGTTTTTCGTCGTTTCCTTCTTCACTCTTCTTCTAATTGGTTTTGGTTCACCAGCCTCGGCGGCACCTTCTGGAACCTTCACCGCAAAGATCTACACCGGCTACTATTCGGCCGATACCGTGCGCCCGATGGACGACGCGACCGCGGTGAACAACTACTCGCTCTGCAAGACTCAGGCGCTGAACACACTGGACTTCGCAAGCCTCGGAACCATGGAAGACGGCTGTGGTACAGAGAACATCTTGATCCACTACACCGGTTACGTTTACTCCCCTGTGGCCCAGACACTAACCTTCCGCGCCTGGTCGGATGATGGTTTCTTCGCCAAGATTGGCGGAATTACGGTCGTGGATGCCTGGCGAGTAAAGGGTTGCGATTCTTCAACCACCGGGGCGACCGTGTCCTTTACTGCTGGGCAATACAAGCTTTTCGATGCTTGGTTCTTCCAGGGTGGCTGGGGTCACTGCGCTCAACTTGAGTATTCGAGCAATGCATCGGAGTACTCGGTGGTCCCACAGTCGATGTTCTCGACTTCGATCAATGCGGCGTCGACTTTCTCTGACAAAGCTGTGCTTACGCAAACCACCCTCGGGTCGAGCTATTCCGACGGCGTCACGGCAACCGGTGGAACCTTTACCTACTCGGTTGACTCTGGTTCGCTACCACCCGGCTTGACCTTGAATTCGTCAACGGGTGCAATAACTGGAAACAGCACCACGGCTGGCACCTACACCTTTAACATCAAAGCAACCGACACCTTCGGATCGGGAATTCTCACCGGAAATCTGAGCATCACGGTTGGTACCAGCGTTTCGCTAACCACGGGTCTCAGCGATAAGACGCTTTGGGTTTCGGAGCCAGTGTCTTATCGTGCGGTGTTCTCGGGTAGCCCTGCCCCGACCGTGGCACTGGGTGCTCGCTCCGGCGCGTTGCCGCCAGGCTTGACCTTGGCGAACGACGGAACCATTAGTGGAACCCCGACTACCGCCGGAACCTACACGTTCAACCTTCGTGCCTGGAACTTCACTGGAAGCTCTACCGCAGGTAACTACACATATACGGTTCAGGGACCTCCGGTAATTACCGGCGGAGCAAGCTTCTCTCAGGAGTTGGCATACGGCTCTACCTATAGCCACAAAGCCGATGTAACCGGCAGTTCGGTTACCTACAGCCTCGAGGGGTCGTTGCCAGCCGGAGTAACTCTCAACACCACTACCGGTTTGGTTTCGGGTAGAGCTAACGAAACCGGTGTCTTCAACTTCAAGATCAAGGCAACCAACCGAGCAGGTTCGGTTTGGAGCGATCAGTCTTCGCTTTCGGTGAGCCAGATTCCTACCTTCACCAGCACGTCGGTGGCAAGCTCGATCCGCAAGGGGCAAACCGGCTACAGCTACCAGTTCGAAGCCGCTGCGTATCCTGTAGCCACCTACTCAATTACCTCCGGCGGTCTGCCAACGGGCATGAGCATGACCAGCGCCGGAGTTCTCAGTGGCACTCCAACCGTTGCTGGAAAGTACACGTTCACGGTTCAGGCCATGAACTCGAAGGGCAGCTCGCAGATCACCAGGACGGTGACCATTTCCCAAGCTCCGGTTGCCAAGGACACCACCCTGCTCAACCAAATCATGGCTGGAAACATCTATGCCGACGCAATCGAGTATGAGGGTTACCCAGATCCTCGCTACCGCATTAGCGATGGTGCTTTGCCGGATGGGCTGAGCCTGAACACCGTGAGCGGTGCTATTACCGGCAGCGCGACCACTGGTGGCGTCTATGGCTTCAAGATTTCGGTTCGCGCCGGCACCGACGAAATCACTACCGACCAGTACTCGCTGATTGTGAATCAGATTCCAGCGAAGGTGGACGAGACCGTTGCTGCCTCGGTTGCCATTGGCGCTGTGGTTGAAGACGGCGTTAGTGCCACCGGCTACCCTGTGCCAACCTACTCTCTTAAGAGTGGCGCACTGCCGACCGGTTTGGTGCTAGACCCAGCTACCGGAGCGATTACCGGTACAGCGACCGCAGGCGGAACTTTCACCTTCGTAATCGAAGCCACAAACACGCATGGTTCGACCGAGTTCCCGCTTACTATGGCGGTCCAGGCCACTCCGACCTTCCTGCCAAACAACTTCCCTACCGTTCTAAATCTGAACGACGCAGTTAGTAGTAAGTTCACAGCGAATGGTTTCCCTTCGCCGATTTATTCTGTGGCATCGGGAGCGCTCCCCGAGGGGCTAAACCTAGACGCGATTTCGGGCATGGTCACCGGAACGGTTGCGAATGGTGGCGACTACACGTTCACCATTGGTGCCACCAATGAACTTGGAACCACCAATACCGAACCAATCACAGTCAAGGTAAACGGCACCGAAGCCAAGATTGCCGTTGAGGCCCAAATTGGTGAGATCGTATCTGGGAAGAAAATCACCATTGCCAGCGACGGTCTCAAGCCGCAAACGCCATACCAGGTGGTACTTCGCTCAACTCCGCAGGTGATTGATTCGGGCAAGACCTCCAAGTTAGGTTCGGTTTCAACAACTCCTACCCTTCCGGCAATTCTTGAACCTGGTTGGCACTCGATTACCGTTACTTCTCTGAAGAGCGATGGCACAAAGTTTGAAAAGGCCGTCTACTTCCAGGTAACCGAAAACCTCAACCTTGAAGAAGTTTCCGACCAGGAACCAACCGATGCTCAGCGCGCTGAGGCACTTACCAACGATCCTGAGTTCTATGCCCGCATGGGAATTGATCCTGCCGGTTCGGTGGCTCCAGCCGCGGTTGCCGAACAGGTTCAGCAGGTTGCATCGGTGGTTTCCTCGGTTGCTCTGGTTTCGGCCGCGGCCGCAGGTGCCGCTGCGGCCGCATCAGCTGCTGCTAGCGCTGGCGGTGCCGCTTCGGCTGCCGGTTCATCGGCTGGTGGTGCCGCTCGTACCGGTGGCGCGTCGTCATCGTCTTCCTCTTCCTCGTCTGGTGGAACTCGATCTGCCGGTGGCTCTTCGTCTGGAGGTAGTTCATCCTCTGGCGGCGGCTCATCTTCATCGAGCTCCGGTGGCGATTCCGATAACAGCGACAGCGGAGACTACGGAAACCTAGAAGCGGAACACGACGATTTCGAAGTCGAAGCCGCTGGCCGTCTGGATGGCTTGGCTATTTGGAAGAATAAGTGGGTCACGCTCACCGACGAGCCGCTAACCCGCTGGATCGAGTCTTCGGCCCGTGTCTCGCCGGTGCTCAGCCGCATCCTCAATGATGGTTCTTACGTACGAGCGCTGGTTGGTTCGCTTTCGCTGCTTGGCTACTTTGCTGCGTTGGTGCTTGGAGCGGCAG
>JBEGPG010000079.1:0-6184 GCA_041181585.1 Actinomycetota bacterium | reverse complement strand
ACAGTTACGAACATGGTGCTTTGGTGTTGAGCATTCTGCCAATCGCCCTTTGGCTGGTTTGGTATCGTGACCGTGGCCCTAAGGAAAGGCCAGATCCGCTAATGGCCAAAACCAAGGTCGTGTGGATTGTGCTCTGTATTGCCATTTGCATTTGGGAGTTCGCGGCCAACATACAGGGACAGCTAGAGAACAATCTTTATAGCCACCCAACAATCAGCATTCTTATGGATCCGTTTATGGATTCGACTTTTGGAAAATCCATTTTTGCTGTCATCTGGCTTCTAGCAGGAGTTGGGTTACTTCGAATTTGGGGCCGCAAATGAGCCACGCGGAAATCGTCATCATCGGATATTTGGTCGCCCTAGGGTTAGGGTTGACCATTTGGCTGCTAACCCACTTCAACGTTCTAAAACTAACCAAGGTGGGTTCTTTGATGGACCGGATTCTTCATCACCGAACCACACGAATTGCAATTATTTTGGCGTGGTGGTGGGTTGGCTGGCACTTCCTCGTGAATGAGGTAGTTCGCTAAATTCGGTTTTCCGGGTTCACAAAAAGGTGAATCAGGTTACCAATTAAGTCTGCTCGAATCACGGCACGAGCCACATAGGTTTCGCCTTCTTCGAACTTGAAGATGTTTCTGGCTACCGAATCAAACTCACTTATTTCACCAATGACGATGTTGTCGTGAATTACCTGAAGTACCAGGCTGTCGATGGTCTGTGGTCTTGGCGCAGGACCCACTTTTAGGAAAACCTTGCCGCTCCAGAACGGCTCTTTTGCACGAATTGAACGTTCCAGAAGTTCATTGCGCTCCTGGGCGTATTCGATGTGACCGTAGACGCGGAAGTGCACTTCACCCTCAGCAGGCTTCAGAAATAGCTGCGGGAGAACGATCTTTTGATCGAGGAAGGCATCAATGCTGGTTTCAGCATCGCTACGCGATTTTCCGAAGTTCAGCAAAGCCCAGCCCCTGTTTGTCGTTAATTATGTTCGCTCTAGTCTACAAAATTAACTTAACACTGGCAGGTTTGTTAGACGTTTGGTTTAAACGTTGAAGCGGAACTCCACTACGTCACCGTCTTGCATCACGTATTCTTTGCCTTCCATGCGCACCTTGCCGGCAGCCTTGGCTTCGGCCATGGAGCCAGCGGCGTCGAGGTCGGCGAAGGAAACGATTTCGGCTTTGATAAATCCACGTTCGAAGTCGGTGTGAATTACGCCAGCCGCCTGAGGGGCCTTGTCGCCGATGCGAATGGTCCAGGCACGAGCTTCCTTTGGACCGGCCGTAAGGTAGGTCTGCAGGCCCAGGGTTTTGAATCCAACTCGGGCAAGCTGATCCAGGCCTGATTCCCCTAAGCCAAGTGATTCAAGAAGTTCGTTGGCTTCCTCGGCGCTTAGGTCGATAAGTTCGCTTTCAACCTTGGCATCTAGGAATACCGCTTCGGCAGGTGCCACCACATCCGCGAGCGCCTTCTTCTTTGCTGGGTCGGTCAGGATGCTTTCGTCAACGTTGAAAACGTAAAGAATTGGCTTTGCGGTAAGTAGCCCAAGTTCCTTGATCGCGGCTATGTCCACCTTCGACGCCGAAAGCGGAGTGCCATCGTTTAGAACCTTGATTGCTTCATCGACGGTGTCAAGCACAGCAGGCTCAACCTTCTTGCCCTTCACTTCTTTTTCGATACGAGTGCGGGCCTTCTCGAGGGTCTGTAGGTCTGCCAGGATGAGCTCGGTGTTGATGGTCTCGATATCACTGTGAGCATCCACCTTGCCGTCTACGTGAATCACGTCTGGGTCAACAAAGCCTCGTACCACCTGTGCTATGGCATCGGCTTCGCGAATGTTGGCAAGGAACTGATTACCCAGACCTTCACCGACAGAAGCGCCACGTACGATACCGGCGATGTCAACGAATGACACCGGCGCAGGTAGTAGACGCTCACTTCCGAAGATCTCAGCCAGGCGGTTCAAACGCGCATCCGGTAGGTTCACAACACCAATGTTTGGTTCGATGGTCGCGAATGGGTAGTTCGCCGCCAGAACGTTGTTCTTGGTGAGTGCGTTGAAAAGGGTTGACTTGCCGACGTTAGGTAGTCCGACGATTCCGATAGTTAAGGCCACCTAGAGAGTTTAATTGATGTGTGCCACTGAACTTCACCGCAATCGACTTTGAAACTGCAAATCGCTACCCTGGTAGCCCATGTGCGGTTGGCTTGGTGAAGGTGCGAGAAGGCAAGCTGGTGGATGGTTTGACCATGGTGTTCGCTCCCCCTGGGCAGTTCAACTGGTTTGAAGCAGGGAACATCGCGATCCATGGAATTCGTCCTAGTGATGTTGAAGATTCCATTTCATGGAAAGAGGCCTTGGAACACATACTGCGTTTTGCAGATGGTGATGTTCTGATCGCTCACAATGCACCGTTTGACATGGGTGTTCTCAAGGCTGCATCTCAGGAGATTCAGTTTGAACTGCCAGAACTTAGCTATGCGTGCTCCCTGGAGATTTCACGAAAAACTTACAACCTCGAAAGCTACCGCTTGAATGCGGTTGCCTATGCCGTAGGGCACGAGGAATTCCAACACCACGACGCTCTCGCGGATGCCGATGCCTGTGCTCGGATTGTGGTTCACGCTGCCAAGCGCCACGGCGTGGAGAGTGTCGAGGAATTGCTGGAAGCCACGGGCAAGAAACTGAAGTCAATTAGCCAGTAATGTCACAGCTTCATGCCATAGTTTGGGCATGGAAACCTTTCTTTATCTAGGCGTTGGCCTTGTTCTCGGTGTTGTAGTGGGCTTTTTCATTGGAGCTTCTCGAAACAAGGGTGCTCAAGATCCGCAAAGTGTGGCACGTTTGGCTGCCGCCGAGGCTACCGTTGCAGCACTGAATACTCAGCTGGCAGAAGCGAACCGCGAACGCCTGGCTCGTGAAGAAAAGGAAGCCAAGGAGAACCGCCTGCTTCAGGAACTGGCACCGGTGAAGGAACAGCTCGGGCAAATGCGCGAGGCGGTTACCAAGATGGAGCGCGAGCGAGTTGAGAACCTCACCGAGCTTCGCGATGCACTGCAAGCCAACCTAAAGAGCGATGAGATTCTGCGAGCTCAGACCCAACAGCTATCCAACGCGCTGTCCAACAACAGTGTCCGCGGAGTCTGGGGTGAAGCCCAGCTTCGCCGATTGGTTGAGTTGGCCGGTCTTTTGAAGCACGCCGACTTCGACGAGCAGGCAACTATCACCACCGGTCGCGCCGACATGATCATTAACTTGCCTGGTGGCAAGCAGTTGGCCATCGACAGCAAGGTTCCATACAACGCATATCAGGAAGCCAGTCAGATCAGCGAACTTGCCGATGGCGCCGAGAAGGCTCGCCGCGATGCACTACTCAAGGAACACGTGAAGGCAGTTCGCGGGCACATCGATGCCTTGGCAACTCGCGAATACTGGACTTCGCTAAACGCCAGCCCAGACTTCGTAGTTGCATTCATTCCAAGTGAGGCTTTGCTCTCCGCATCGCTAGACGCAGATCCAAGTCTTATGGAATACGCCTTCCAGAAGAATGTCGCTCTGGCTTCACCAGTATCACTCTTCTCCGTTCTAAAGACCATCAACTACATTTGGCGCCAGAACGTGGATGAAAGCCAGCTTCGAAAACTGATCGGCCTTGGCCAGGAACTATACGAACGTGTTGGCGTAATCGTGGAGAAGGTAGACAAGCTTGGCAAGGCCATTGGCAATTCCGTCAAGGAATACAACGCCTTTGTTTCCAGTTTCGAGAGTCGCTTCTTGGTTACCGCACGAAAGTTGAACAACCTCGACGAAAACGAACTTTCCACACACGTGATTGATGAGCCCAAAGCCATCGAAGAGAGCCCAAAACCGTTCACTTCGGCCGAGGGCATCGAGGGTACAAAGTCGGAGGAATAAGCCTCTAACTAGGTATACTTTTGGGAGTAGCGGACGACGGCGTCTTGCAGGAAACAAATCCCCAAAAGACCTACCCGCACAAGGAGACCTCATGAGTGGCGCGCCAGTAATTACCCTGACACCTGCCCCAACTCTTGACCGCACCTACTTCGTTCACAACCTCATTGAAGGTGGAGTGAACCGTGCCGATGCAGTTGCAGAAGAGCTAGCCGGTAAGGGCATTAACGTTACCCGTGGCCTCTTCCTTTCTGGCGTTAAGGCCCCGGGTGTAGTTCCGATCGGAAACTCTGACCCTGGCGTACTTGCTCGCACGGGATCGATGGAGCAGTTCATCCCTCACTGGGTAGACGGAACCCTTCGCGTTTCTACCACCATCGTTGAGAAGGACGGCCCAACCACAAAGGTCAACGAGGCTCCACGCCCACTCGCCGACAGCGACTGGAAAGAAGTTATCTCGCTTACGGTTTCAAAGGTCAAAGAGAACAACTCGAAGTGGCTGGTTATTGCCGGTGCGCTTCCTGCCGACAAGGCAACAGGCAAGTTTGTGGACCTTGAGCCACTCTTCACCGCAATGGCCGACCTCGGCGTTCGTGTCGCAATGGACTCGAGCGGTGAGCCACTAAAGATGTATGCGGCAAAGGGTCTTCCAGCCGTAATCAAGCCCAATGCACATGAGCTTGCCGAGACCGTAGGTCGCGACCTCCACAATGTTGGTGACGTAATCGATGCAGCTCGCGAGCTTTGCCAGCACGGTATTGAGTGTGTTCTTGCCAGCCTTGGCCCAGATGGCATGGTTGCAGTTACCAAGGATCGCGCCTGGGCCGCCAAGACTCCTCCGGTGAAGGTAATCAACACCGTGGGCGCTGGCGATGCAACTCTTGCAGGATTCCTAACCGCAGTAGTCACCAACCCAGTTGATGGCGATTCGGAGTTCGGCGTGGGATTCAACGTTGCTCTCGGTGTAAAGACTGCCGTTCAGTACGGCGCCGTAGCTGTTACCCAGCCAACTTCTGGTCTTGAGAACCTAGACAATATGCCTGAGTCGACTGTTACCGACAACCCAGACCGTTCGGTTCCCCTAGAAGAAATCGCCTACGCTAACCCAACCAAGTAGTTAGCGCTCTACCGCGATCTCTATTAGTCGCGGCTCGAGCATCGCGTTATCAAGCACCATGCTTTGAATTTTTAGTTCGCCAGCCTCTTCTCGCACGCCGCGCACCAGCAATCCGTCGGTGAGCCCGGTGAGCACGAAAACGTGACGGCCTCCCCCAACTAGGTCTTCGAGTTCAAACTTCTTATCCAGCGCATAGCCCGCCGCGAGTGCGCGTTCCATCTCATCGAAGTTCTTTGGCGCAAGAATTCCCTGCATGTAGCCGCCGAGCACGCGAATGGCTACCGCGGTAACTACGCCCTCTGGAGCACCGCCAATACCCAGAAGCAGATCAACTCCCGAACCGGGAAGAGCCGCCGCCACAGCCATGGCGATGTCACCCTCGTCGAAGCGAACCCACTGAGCTCCACAGGCCTCAATTTCGGCAATGATGTCCTGGTTGTTCGGCTTGTTGATTACCGCCACACGGATGTCGGAAACCTCGGCATCTAAAAGTTCGGCAAGCAATCGAATGTTCTCGGTTGGAGACTTGTCAATATCTAGCACCCCGCGAGCGATTCCAGGACCAACCAGTTTCCTCATGTAGTAAACCTCGTGGCAGTCGAGCATTGTGCCCCGCTCCGAGGCGGCAATAACCGATACCGCTCCGTTTAGGTTGTGAGCGGCGAGCTTTGTGCCATCAATCGGATCAACGGCAATATCCCAGTCGATGGATGAACCCATTCCCACGACCTCGCCATTGAAGAGCATGGGTGCCTCGTCTTTTTCACCCTCACCGATAACCACAATGCCACCAAAGTTGGCGTCGTTTAGGGTTTGACGCATGGCGTCCACTGCTGCAGCATCAACGGCATTGTTATCGCCTCGCCCAACCAGCGGCCATGATCCGTGAACCGCAGCGGCGGCCGCCGCAAATAGTTCCTTCGCAGGAATTGGGGCGTCAGCTAAGCTCATGGCGGTCCTCTATCAGGCCTCACAAAGCCCGTTGTTGGTAACATTGTAGAACCGAAGTCCCTTCTATTAGGAGAGTCATGCCTGTAGCAACTCCAGATCAGTACCTAGAAATGCTTGACCGCGCGAAGAAGGGCGGCTTTGCTTATCCAGCAATCAACGTTTCCAGCTCGCAAACCCTGAACGCAGCCCTAGCGGGTC
>JBEGPG010000078.1:0-11920 GCA_041181585.1 Actinomycetota bacterium | reverse complement strand
CTCATACTTGTTGCGGCTTCCGCGAGGAATTTCAATAACTACTTCGTAACCCATGACTCTCCTAAATAGGCTTGATGGCAGAAGTCTATCGAAAGAGAACCATGACCTGGCGTTCCAAACTCACTCCGGCGGTTGCCGAGGTGCGCCTTCGTGTGCGTGAGTCTTTGGAACGTTTTGGAGTGAAGCCTGGCGATCAGATTTTGGTGGCTGTCTCCGGTGGGGCCGATTCATTAGCTCTGGCGAGCGCAGTGGTCTTCGAGGCTCCAAAGCTTGGGCTGAAACTGGCTGCCGTAATCATCGATCACGGTCTTCAGCGCGAGACCGCCGAGGTTGCGGTTCACACTAAAGCGACTCTCCACCGAATTGGGTTTGAGCAGGTTGAGATTGTGAGAGTTGAGGTGGGCAGCGAAGGCGGCATGGAAGCTGCTGCTCGTTCGGCCAGGTATGAAGCCATCGACGAACTCGCGGCAGCCATCGACGCCAAATACGTGCTCTTGGGGCACACCCAGAACGACCAAGCCGAAACCGTGCTACTCGGACTCGCCAGAGGTTCAGGCGCCAGAAGCCTGAGCGGCATGGCCGAACTAACCGGACGCTACCTGCGCCCGCTACTTACAGTCTCACGAGCTCAGACGCTTCAGGTTTGTGAAGACTCAGAACTACCGATTTGGCATGATCCCCAGAACATCGAGGAGCGATTCGCAAGAGTTCGGGTTCGAGAGAACGTGCTTCCCGTGCTTGAAACGGAACTAGGTCCCGGAATCATCCCAGCCCTAGCCAGAACCGCAGACCAGCTACGCGAGGACGTCGAGGTGTTGGAGGAGTTGGCGGAAGCCGCATATCGAGTGCACGTGAAAAGCGGTTCCACCTCGATCACAATTCCGGTTGTGGCTTTGGAATCGATGCCAACCGCAATTCGCTACCGCGTGCTCAGAATGGCGGGTGCCACCTTTGACGGCCACTTCCACCGCAGTCACGTCCTCGAAATCGATCAACTCATCACTAATTGGCACGGACAGAAAACACTCACCCTGCCAAGCGTTAGAGTAGAGAGAACGGGCGAAAACATCGTTCTGAAAAGCACAAAAACACTAAGACCTGGAGCTTGCTAAGTGGATCTAGAAAAGGTTTCCGACCAAATCACCGAGGTGCTGGTCACCGGCGAGCAGATTGATGTTCGCGTTGCCGAAATGGCAGCAGAACTAGATAAAAAGTATGAGGGCAAGGATGTCTTGCTCGTTGGTGTGCTGAAGGGCGCCGTGATGTTCATGGCAGACCTATCCCGTGCCATGCAGATTCCGGTGACCATGGACTGGATGGCGGTATCGTCATACGGCTCGGGAACCCAGTCGTCCGGTGTCGTTCGTATTCTGAAGGACCTAGACGCCGATGTGCTCGGTCGTCACGTACTAATCGTTGAAGACATCATCGACTCCGGTCTAACTTTGTCGTGGCTAATTGCTAACCTCAAGGCGCGAGGTGCGGCTTCGGTTGAGATTGCAGCCCTACTTCGCAAACCAGCGGCAGCCAAGGTAGAGGTTGATGTCATGTTGGTCGGCTTCGACATTCCAAACGAATTCGTGGTCGGCTACGGGCTCGACTATGCCGAACGCTACCGCACGCTTAGAGGCGTAGCCATTTTGGCGCCGAAGGTTTACTCCTAGGCCTTTTACCCTCTCGGCGAACAGGCGAACAAACGGGGAAGTTTCGCGGGTAGCCTTGATGTTATTCCCCTTGAACAACTAGCACTAGGGAGAGGCGTAAGTCTTTGTCAGATAACTTGAAGAAGTTCCTTCGTGGTCCATTCCTCTGGATTGGCGCGGCCGTCATTGCCATCATGATCGGTAGCTCGCTCGGTTCGAGCGTGACCTACCAGAAAGTTGACACCAGCTACGGTTTGCAGCTGATCAAAGACAGCAAGGTAAAAAGCCTGAAGGTCTACGACGGAGAACAGCGCGTTGATCTGACCCTGATCGGAACCGACGATAAGACCAAGACCAAGACCGTTCAGTTCTTCTACATCTACGCTCGTGGTCCACAGGTTGCTCAGACCATTTCGGAAGCCAACATCGTGGATGGCTACAACGACGAAGTTCCGAACACCCCTTGGTACCTAAGCCTGCTGGGCAGCATCTTCCCGATTCTGCTTATCGGTGGAATCTTCTACTTCTTAATGAGCGGTGCTGCCGGTGGTAACAACCGTGCCATGAACTTCGGTAAGTCTCGTGCCAAGCAGTTCAACAAAGAGAACACCAAGGTCACCTTCAAGGACGTTGCCGGTGCCGATGAGGCCATCGAAGAACTTCAGGAAATCAAGGAATTCCTCAAGGAGCCAAAGAAGTTCCTTGCCCTCGGAGCCAAGATCCCTCGCGGTGTACTGCTATACGGCCCTCCGGGAACCGGTAAGACCCTCATCGCCAAGGCCGTGGCCGGTGAAGCTGGGGTTCCTTTCTTCAGCATCTCGGGTTCCGACTTCGTTGAAATGTTCGTGGGTGTGGGTGCGTCCCGTGTTCGCGATCTCTTCAACCAGGCAAAGCAGAGTGCACCTGCCATCATCTTCGTTGACGAAATCGATGCCGTCGGTCGCCACCGCGGTGCCGGTATCGGTGGCGGAAACGATGAGCGCGAGCAGACCCTGAACCAGCTTCTAGTCGAGATGGACGGTTTCGAAGAGAACACCAACATCATTCTGATTGCTGCCACCAACCGCCCAGATGTTCTCGACCCAGCGCTACTTCGCCCTGGCCGATTCGACCGCCAGATTGGAGTTGGCGCACCAGACCTTATTGGTCGTGAACAGATCCTGAAGGTTCACTCGAAGGGTAAGCCAATTGCCGACGACGTCGACCTTGCAGTGGTGGCTCGTCGCACCCCTGGATTCACCGGTGCCGACTTGGCCAACGTTTTGAACGAGGCCGCGCTACTCACCGCTCGTTTGGGTCAGAAGAAGATAACGAACGAAATCTTGGACGAATCGATCGACCGAGTCATCGGTGGTCCACAGAAGAAGACTCGTGTCATGCAGGAGAAGGAGCGACTAAACACCGCATACCACGAGGCAGGTCACGCTCTGGTTGCTGCATCGCTAAACAACTCCGACCCAGTTTCGAAGATCACCATTCTTCCTCGCGGCCGTGCACTTGGTTACACCATGGTGCTTCCTCTGGAAGATCGATACTCGGTTTCTCGTAACCAGCTACTTGACCAGATTGCCTATGCAATGGGCGGTCGTGTTGCCGAAGAGATCGTGTTCCATGACCCAACCACCGGCGCCTCGAATGACTTTGAGAAGGCAACCAACATTGCTCGTTCGATGGTTACCCAGTACGGTTTCTCATCGACCCTCGGTTCGGTTAGCTTTGCGAACGGCGGTGAGGTGTTCATCGGCCGCGACATGGCTCAGGCCAAGGAATACTCCGAGGCAACTGCTCAATTGATCGATGCCGAAATCCGTGCGATTCTGGATGCCGCTCAGGACGAGGCTTACAAGGCCCTAAACCTGAACCGCAAGGTGCTGGATGCAACCGCCAAGGCGCTCATGGAAAACGAAACCCTGAACCAGGAAGAAATTGCCAAGCTGTTCAAGTCGGTAAAGAAGCTTCCGAAGCGCGCTCAGTGGCTCTCGAAGAAGACTCGTCCAGTTTCGCAGATCGCACCAATAGCGATTCCGAAGAAGAAGGCTCCAAAGGCGAAATAATGTTTGATGCGGAAGCGGTCAAGCGTGCGGTAGTCGATCTGATTTCGGCTATCGGCGAAGACCCTACTCGCGACGAACTCAAGGCAACCCCTGAAAAGGTTGCCGATGCCTTTGCCGAATTCTTCAAGGGAATCGACCAGGACCCGCTTGCCGTGCTCGCCGAGACCTTCCCTGCCGAACACAACGAGGTTGTGATCCTGAAGGACATTGAGTTTGTCTCGATGTGTGAGCACCATCTCCTCCCATTTACAGGAGTGGCTCACATCGCCTACCTGCCTAGCGATCGGGTGATTGGCCTAGGTCGCCTACCAAAGGTGGTCGAACTAATCGCAGCCCGCCCGCAGCTTCAGGAAAACCTAACGGCTCAAATTGCCGACGCCATCGAAACCGGTCTTTCCACCAAGGGTGTGGTTGTGGTCATCGAAGCCAGGCACCACTGCGTGGTTTCACGCGGAGCTCGCCAACCTGAGGCAAATACCGTGACCATGGCTGCCCGAGGCTGTTATGCGGAGCCAATTGCTCGTGCCGAAGTAATGGGTCTAATCAGCAAATGACCAAACCGCTGATCATGGGGGTGCTGAATATCACCCCAGACTCATTCAGCGACGGCGGCTTGTACAACACCCCAGACCTGGCCTATGAACAGGCTGCCGAACTGGTTCGAGACGGCGCCGACATCCTCGATGTCGGTGGCGAGTCCACTCGTCCGGGTGCCGCCAGAGTGCCGATTGCTGAAGAGATGGCCCGAGTGGTTCCGGTTATCGAACGCATCTCCAAACTTGGCGCGGCGGTAAGCATCGACACAATGAACGCCGAAACTGCCCGAGCTGCAGTTGCCGCAGGTGCCATCATCATCAACGATGTGTCTGGTGGTCTAAACGACCCAGAAATCTTCGAGGTTGCAGCCGAAACCAACACCACGCTGATCATTTCGCACTGGCGCGGCCACAGCGACAAGATGGACGAACTCACCGAATACCAAGACGTAGCTAAAGACGTGGCCAGCGAATTGCAAATACAGGTGGCGTTAGCAAAGTCTGCCGGCGTGCACAAAATCGTGATCGACCCTGGTCTGGGATTTGCCAAGAACGTTGATCAAAACTGGGAACTATTGGAGAACCTCCACGAGTTGGAAAAAATCAGGTTGCCCATTCTCATCGGTGCTTCACGTAAGCGATTCATTGCAGCCAGGCTTCAAGGCGATGACACCGTCGAAGCCAGAGATGCAGCCACCGCGAAGTTGATGCAAGACCTAACCTCAAAACACAATCTTTGGGGAATTCGCGTTCACAATGTGAAAGCCGTTTCGGCAAGGCAGAATTGAAGCATGGCTCACAAAATCAAGATCAAGGGACTGCGCGTCTACGCACACCACGGAGTCTTCGACTTTGAACGCCAAAACGGCCAGGACTTCTACATCGATGTGACCGTTTGGGTTACCGGCAAGGCCGCACTAACCGACGACCTCAACCACACCGTGCACTATGGCGATCTCGCCAAGGCACTTGTGGAGGCAGCTAAGAGTCAGCCTGTAGACCTCATCGAGACCTTGGCTCAGCGCCTGCTCGATCTCACCCTAAACTTTGGCGGAGGTTCGCTATCAGGCCTGATCAAGAAGGCCAAGGTAACCGTCCACAAGCCGAACGCTCCAATTCCTTACGACTTCGAAGACGTCTCGGTAACTCTCACCGGTAAGCATGACTGAACGCGCAATTCTGGCGCTCGGTGGAAATCTTGGTGATCGCAAGGCCACCATCAAAGCCGCAATTAAGGACATCAAGGCAATCGAAGGCGTGGAACTAATTTCCAGGTCTCCACTTTTCGAAAGCTTCGCCGCGACCGCGGAGGGCATTGACGAATCAGCGCCTCGCTACCTAAACGGCGTCATCGAAATCGAAACCTCGCTAAAGCCAGGTGTTCTGCTCACCAAGGTTCGCGAGATCGAAACCAAGCACGGGCGAGTTCGCCTGGAGCGCTGGGGATCTCGAACCCTCGACATCGACATCATTACCTACGGGTCGCTAATCAAAGACGGCAAGCGACTTACTCTGCCACATCCACGTGCCTATTCCCGCGCTTTCGTGATGGTGCCATGGGCGGCCATGGACCCATCGGCAAAACTGCTCGGACACGGTTCGGTGGCAGCGCTCGCCGAAGACCTACGCGATCAGGTTTGGGAGGTTTAGTTGAAGCCGACCAAACTAACCACTCTCGTTTACATTGCCATCGCTATTGCAATCGTTGGCTACTTTGTGGACAACCAGTTCGTTGGGTTAGGCCTTCCGGCACCGACGGCCGGGCTGAATCTGATAATTCTCCTGCCGTCGCTCGCACTGATTTTGGTGCTTTCGGCAATTCCTATGTTTCGCTATCGTCGAGATTTGAAGAAATTTCTCGATGCCAAGGCAAGTCGCCCTAGGTTGGTGGATTCCGCCTATGCCGTTCGAACCGTTGCACTGGCCAAGTCGTTCTCTCTCACCGGCAGCATTTTCTTAGGGTGGTTTGCCGGGCTTCTGGTTTATCAACTAACCGGAACCGAACAGACTCGCTGGATCATGACCAGCATTGCAATCCTCGGTTCGCTTACCGTGATCGCTTCCGGTCTTGTTGTTGAACACCTGTTTCGTGTACCGCCGGATGAAAACGGTGACGCTGCGTGACCGGCAATCGACTAACCTTCCACGTGGTCGGTACCGGCCCGGTTGGCCAGACCATCTCGCTTGCCCTAGAAGCCGTGAAGCACATCCAGGTGGAGACCTTAGACGCCGACCTGATCGTGCTAGCAATTCCTGGCGAAGAACTTTCGGCAACAGTTGAAGGGTATGCCAAGGCGGGAATTTGGAGCGCTGGCCAGCTGGTTGCTCACACCTCCCCAGACTTCGGATACTCGGTTCTCGAACCAGCCGCCAAGGCAGGCGCCATTCCGCTAGCGATTCACCCAGCCATGCGCTTCACCGGCACCAGCGTTGACCTACCTAGACTCCGCGACAGCCGTATCGCCGTTTCGGCACCAAAGATTGCTCTGCCTATCGCCCAGGCTCTCGCAATCGAGCTGGGCGGCGAACCGGTGACCATTCCCGAGGAAGCTCGAGCCGCCTACTCCGAGAGCTTCTCGGTTGCCACAAGCTTCTCGGCCATGGTGGTTAGCCAAGCCATTGGGCTGCTCGAAGACGCCGGCGTGGAAAACGCTCGCGAAATCATTGGCCCAGTGGTTCGAAGTGCCGTGGATCGTGCGCTCGCCGATGGGCACGTTGGTCTCGACCCTGACGAAATCATGGATGGCGCCTGATGCATATCGTTCACAGCGCAGCCGAATTACAAAACCTCCTGGGCGAACTTCGTGAACGGGGTAAGACCATCGCGTTCGTGCCCACCATGGGTGCGCTGCATGAAGGTCACCTCTCTCTCGTTGACCTAGCCAAACAAAGCGCGGATGCGGTGGTGGTCAGCATTTTTGTGAACCCTCTGCAATTCGGTCCTAAGGAAGACTTCGACCGGTATCCAAGAACCATGGATGCCGACGCGAAGCTACTCGAAGAACACGGTGTCGAGTTCCTATTCGCCCCGAGCGTGCACGATATCTACCCGAACGGCCCTGAAATCACCCAGCGCGCCGGAGTGGTTGGTTCGACTTTCGAGGGCGCATCTCGTCCCGGTCACTTCGACGGAATGCTCACCGTGGTGAATCGCCTGTTCGAAATCACAGAACCAGACGTGGTGGTCTTCGGTGAAAAAGATGCCCAGCAGGTGTTCATGGTTCGCAAACTCGTTGGGGCCAAGTTCAAGAACACATCTTTTATCGAAGGTCCGACCTTACGTGAACCGAGCGGCTTGGCCATGAGCAGCCGCAACCGCTACCTAAACGAAGCTGAGCGCGGGTCGGCAACCCAGATCTTCCTGACTCTCCAAAAGCTAAAGCAAGATCTTGAGGCTGGAACGCCGGTTTCCAAATGCCTCCCAACCTATTCCAAGGCTTTGGATTCTGGCGCTCAGACTAAACTTGAGTATCTAGCGGTAATTGATCCGCAAATCTTCCGACCGGTCGACGATTCCTTCCGAGGTTCCGCGAAAATCATCGTGGCAGCCAAGGTTGGGGAGGTTCGATTGATCGACACCATGAACGTAAATTTGGAAAGCGAAAGCGCATGAGCGACGAAGTAACGAACACACCTGAGCAGGAAGTTGACCTTCCCGAGCAGATTGAAGTTCGCCTTGCCAAGCGCGACAAGCTGAACCAGCTAAACGACGCCTACCCGGTTAGCCTTCCAATCACCACCACCATCGACGCCGTACGCGCGAAGTATCCAGACCTCGACGTGGACGTAGCCACCGGCGAGACTGTTGGAATTGCCGGACGTGTTATGTTCCAGCGCAACACCGGAAAGCTCTGCTTTGCCAGCCTGCAGGCAGGTTCTGGCGAGCGCATCCAGGCGATGCTGAGCCTCGACAAGGTTGGCGAAGAGCAGCTCGAAAGCTACAAGGAACTCGTTGACCTCGGTGACCACCTATTCGTTGAGGGTGAAGTAATCACCTCGAAGCGTGGCGAGCTAAGCATCATGGTCACCAGCTGGAAGATGGCCGCCAAGACCATTCGCCCACTGCCAAACCTTCACAACGAACTCGGTGAAGAGTTCCGCGTTCGTCACCGCTACATCGACCTAATCGTTCGCGACCGCGCTCGCGAAGTCGTTCAGATTCGCTCGCAAGTGATGCAGAGCCTTCGCAAGACCTTCGCGGAAGACAGCTTCCTCGAGGTCGAGACCCCGATGCTTCAGACCATCCACGGTGGTGCTTCGGCTCGCCCGTTTAAGACCCACTCCAACGCCTTCGACACCGAGTTGTTCCTGCGCATCGCTCCGGAGCTCTTCCTGAAGCGTGCCGTGGTCGGTGGCATCGATCGCGTTTTCGAGATCAACCGCAACTTCCGCAATGAAGGCGCCGACCGCACCCACAGCCCCGAGTTCGCAATGCTCGAGGCCTACCAGGCCTACGGCGACTACAACTCAATTGCCGACCTCACCCAGAAGTTGATTCAGAACGCAGCCCAGGACGTCTTCGGCACCCAGGTTGTGACCCTGGACGACGGCACCGAGAACGACCTCTCCGGTGCTTGGCCACGCATCTCAATGTTCGAAAGCCTCTCGGAGGCTGCCGGTGAAGAGATCACCCCTGAGACTCCTATCGAGAAGCTGAAGAAGCTTGCCGAAAAGGTGGAGATCGAGATCGATCACCCACTTCACGGTAAGTATGTTGAAGAGCTTTGGGAACATTTCGTAAAGGGTGGCCTCGAGAAGCCAACCTTCGTGATCGACTTCCCAGTTGACACCTCACCACTTACTCGCGACCACCGCTCGAAGGCTGGCGTCGTGGAGAAGTGGGACCTCTACATCCGTGGTTACGAGCAGGCAACCGGCTATTCGGAGCTAGTGGACCCAGTTATCCAGCGTGCCCGCTTTGTTGAGCAGGTAACCCTCGCTGCCGCAGGAGACCCTGAAGCCATGAAGCTCGACGAAGACTTCCTAAAGGCGCTCGAATTCGGTATGCCACCATCAGGCGGTATGGGAATGGGAATCGACCGCCTGCTAATGAGCCTCACCGGTCTTGGCATCCGCGAAACCATCATGTTCCCGTTGGTGAAGTAATGGACGCCGTCTGGGACGTAGTTGGATCGTTGATCCCACCGGTTTTCATCGGTCTGCTGTTCTGGTTCATCATGCGCTCAATCCTTCGTGCCGACTCCAAGGAGCGCGAGGTCTACTCGCAGATTGAGGCCGAAGAGCGAGCCAAACTCGAAGGTAAGAAGCCCTAACGCTTACGGCGAACAAGCCTATTTTGTGTCGGGGTGCCCAGTTACCCTGATTACATGTTCGAGAAATTTACTGACAAAGCCCGTCGTGTAGTCGTCCTTGCCCAAGAAGAGGCGAAGATGCTGAACCACAACTACATTGGCACCGAGCACCTACTGCTCGGTCTGATTCACGAGGGTGAAGGTGTGGCCGCGAAGGCTCTAGAGGCGCTAAACATTAGCCTCGAGTCGGTTCGCGAGCAGGTTCAGGAGATCATCGGCCAGGGCCAGACTCCTCCAACCGGACACATTCCGTTTACTCCTCGCGCTAAGAAGGTTCTTGAGCTATCGCTTCGCGAGGCGCTGCAGCTTGGTCACAGCTACATTGGCACCGAGCACCTGCTTCTTGGCCTAATCCGCGAGGGAGAAGGTGTTGCCGCTCAGGTTCTAACCAAGCTTGGCGCCGACACCAACAAGGTTCGCCAGCAGGTTGTTCAGCTGCTCTCCGGATTCCAGAACCAAGAGACCGTAAACGTTGGCGGCGAGACCGCGGCTCCTCAGAAGGGTTCGCAGATTCTCGACCAGTTCGGAACTAACCTCACCCAGAGCGCTGCCGATGGCAAGCTCGACCCGGTAATCGGTCGTGAGCGTGAAATCGAGCGCGTGATGCAGATTCTTTCCCGCCGTTCGAAGAACAACCCAGTGCTCATTGGTGAGCCCGGTGTTGGTAAGACCGCGGTTGTTGAAGGACTGGCGCTGGCCATTGTTGCCGGCCAGGTTCCAGAGACCCTAAAGGGCAAGCAGCTCTACACCCTAGACATGGGTGCGCTAATTGCCGGTTCGCGTTACCGCGGTGACTTCGAAGAGCGTTTGAAAAAGGTAACCAAGGAGATTCGCACCCGTGGCGACATCATTACCTTCATCGACGAGATTCACTCGCTGGTTGGTGCCGGTGCTGCCGAAGGCGCCATCGATGCCGCTTCGATTCTGAAGCCGCTACTTGCCCGCGGTGAACTCCAGACCATCGGTGCCACCACCCTCGACGAATACCGCAAGTACTTCGAGAAAGATGCTGCGCTGGCACGTCGTTTCCAGCCGGTCAACGTAAACGAGCCTTCTTTGCCAATGGCAATCAACATCCTGAAGGGTGTTCGCAAGGCCTACGAAAAGCACCACAAGGTGACCATCACCGATGGCGCAATCGTGGCCGCTTGTTCGCTGAGCGATCGCTACATCACCGACCGCTTCCTTCCAGACAAGGCCATCGACCTTATCGATGAGGCTGGTGCGCGTTTGCGTCTATCGCTACTTTCCTCGCCTCCGGAGCTTCGCGAAATCGAAGAGAAGATCGCCGGTGTTCGTGTTGCCAAGGAAAAGGCAATCGAAGACCAGGACTTCGAGGTTGCCGGCGCAAAGCGCAAGGAAGAGAAGGAACTTCTCGCCGAGCGGGTTCGCCTAGAGGCTCAGTTCCGCACCGGCCACATCACGCCAGAGGGAACCGTTGACGAAGGCCTAATCGCCGAAGTGCTAGCTCAGGCAACCGGAATTCCGGTGTTCAAGCTCACCGAAGAAGAGAGCGCCAAGCTCATCTTCATGGAAGACGAACTTCACAAGCGAGTCATCGGCCAGGAGGAAGCCATCAAGGCCATCTCCAAGTCGGTTCGCCGCCAACGCGCTGGTCTGAAGGATCCAAACCGTCCTTCCGGTTCGTTCATCTTCGCTGGCCCAACTGGTGTTGGAAAGACCGAGCTTGCCAAGGCGCTGGCTCAGTTCCTATTCGACGATGAAGGCGCACTCATCTCGCTAGACATGAGCGAGTACTCGGAGAAGCACACCGTATCGCGTTTGTTCGGAGCTCCTCCAGGATTCGTTGGATTCGAGGAGGGTGGCCAGCTAACCGAAAAGGTTCGCCGCAAGCCGTTCTCGGTTGTGCTGTTCGACGAGATCGAAAAGGCTCACCCAGACATCTTCAACTCGCTTCTTCAGATTCTTGAAGAGGGTCGCTTGACCGATGGTCAGGGTCGCATGGTCGATTTCAAGAACACTGTGATCATCATGACTACGAACCTTGGAACTCGCGATATCGCTCGCGGAACCATGGGCTTCGCTCTCGAAGGCGACGACTCGAACGACTACGAGCGCATGAAGGGCAAGGTCAACGAAGAGTTGAAGAAGCACTTCAAGCCTGAGTTCCTAAACCGCGTTGATGAAACCATCATCTTCCCTCAGCTCACTCCAAAGGAGCTCGAGCAGATCGTGGACCTATTCATCGCCAAGCTTGGAACTCGCCTCGAAGAGCGCGACATGACCATCGAGGTAACTGCAGCCGCCAAGCAGCAGCTAATCAAGATCGGTTACGACCCGGCTCTTGGAGCACGACCGCTGCGTCGTGCCGTGCAGCGCGAAATCGAAGACAAGCTAAGTGAGAAGATCATGCG